>JBBSAT010000230.1:0-12844 GCA_038252025.1 Polyangiales bacterium
CGGCGTACCTCTGGTACGCCTCGCTCCGCGCTCCGGGCGCGCTCGGACCTGACGCGAAATGCTTGGATTTCCCGACGCTCTCAAAATGATTCGACGCTCTACGGCGCTTTCACGATCACGTAGGTCACCAGGATGCCCTCGTAGCGGGGCCGGTAGTAGACGCCGGCGCACTGCTCGTAGGTCATGCCGACGCTCTCGATCGTCGTGCAGGCCGGCGGCAGCAAATGGACGATCGAGCCGACGATCGCCGCGGTCGTCGCGACGGGGTACCCGCGGTGCTGTTCGTCGATGTCGAGGTCACGTTCGACCTGCACGCTGCGACCGCAGTGAACGCTCGTGCGAGTCGTCCCACGCACCCTGCGCGCGTCCGCATGGTCGGGCGCGAGCATCGGGGCGAAGAGGACCAGGAGGACGAGAGTCACGAGAGCAGAGCCTCGGATGATCGTGAGGTGTGCGTGCATGGCTTCTCCTTCGGCGTGTTCGCCGCGACTACTCGGCCGCTCCGGTTCCCATCGAGTCGGCGATGGCGATCCTCCGACTCGACTCGGTCGGAGTGAACGCGAACGTACGCGGCGTGTGTCTCGGGTTGAGGTCCCAGTCGTAGACGGCCGAGTGCTCGGGCCGCGCGTCGTCATCGGTGGTGATGAGCGAGAGCATGCGCGGCAGCGGCTGATCGCCTGTCTGGATCCAGATCTCCCAGTCGAGCCCTGGCTGGCGATACGCGTAGTGCTCCGTCTCCACGCCACTGAGGGTGCTCGGCCCGACGTCGATGGCCGACGTGATCGCGGAGAGGTCATCGCGTTCCGTCCCCCAGAGAAAGAGGTCGGCGAGCGGGAGCTCGATCCCGTAGCGCTCGGACGCGAAGTCGTTCAGCTCGCCCAGCGTCGCGGGCGCGGGCACGGTCGCGTAATAGCCCATGCGAGGCGCGCTGATCGTGAACGTCTCTCCGTCGTAGAAGAACTCGCGCCGCCTCCGATTCGAGACGACGTTGGCGTGGAGCCCATCCGGACGATGGACGTCGAGCGTGGCTGTCGACGAGAGCCTGATGCGCTGCCCAGACTCGAGGACCTCCTCGGTCTGCGTCTGGCTCCGAACGCGGAAGTCCTCCTGGCCGCGGAGGAACGCGCCCATGCGGCTGAGCGCCGCGATCGCCGCGGGGTCGCGCTCGTCCGCCGCAGTCGCCGCCGCGGAGGAAGCGTCGGGGACACCCGTGTCCGTCGCCGAGGCGTCGGGCGCCGTTCGGGTGGACGCGTCGGTCCGGGCGGGTGAAGAAGCCTCCGTCTCGTGCGAGCTCGCGCAGCCGACCGCGAGGGCGCTGAGCGCGAGGGCGAGCATCGGCTTGCGATGGGGCATGACGGCATGACCTCGTTTCCGGGCGGCGCGTACGTGACGGCTCGTGACGAGCGCAGCACGCCTCATGCCGCTTCGCGCCGAGAGCGAGCGCCACGTGCCCACGAGGTGACGGGCGAGGACGTCGAGCGCCACCCACGGGCTCGAGCTCTCTCCGCTCGTACGCTCTCACATCGGCCAAGGGCCCGAGAGCGCCTCGATCCCGAACCAGATCACGGCCAGCGCGAGCTCGACCGCCCAGGTCACCGGCACGGCCAGCGCCATCACGACAGCCGTCGTCGCGCCGCCTGGCTCACGCGCTCGCCGTGCCCGCGCGCGAGCGAGGGCCGCCGTGCCGCACGCCGCCGACCACGTCGACAGAGTCACCGCGAGGAGCACGAGCCACACGAGCAGCAGCGCTGCGCTCCGCGGATCGGCGACGTTGAAGTGATCGCCGAGGACGATCGCCACCGCGAACGCGATCGCGCCGAACAGCGCGCTGAGGATGGACGCAGCCGAGAGGCCCACGCTGACGCGCGCGAGATCGCGAAACGGAGCGAGCGGAGCCTCGGTCATCTGGACTGCGACGGGTACGGCAACGGCGCCGTGACCGCGAGCACCCACTGGCCGCCCTCGCGTGCCGCCACGGTCCCGGAGAAGCGCCCGTCGTCCACACAAGGTCGACCGCTCGTCTCTCGGGTCGTGGCCGCGCAGGCGACGGGGGTCGGCTCACCGCCGCTCGCGCCGGTGACGCCATCGCGTGAGGCGCTCTCTGCGGGAGGGGCTTGGCTCGAGCTGCCGCAGCCCCCGGAGAGGGCGGCGAAGGCGAGCATCACGGAGAAGCAGTGGTCTCGCATCGCAGCACCGATCCTCGGAGGCTCGCGAGGACCTCGTTCAGGGGCTCGTAGCTCTCTCCCGCCGCCTCGGCCATGCGCGTCGCCGACACCGATACGACCGCTCTCCCACGACCGCGCCATCCGGTACTCTCTCCGTCGAGGGCGCGGGCGGCTGCCGATCATGCGCTCCGGGGTGTCCCCGAGAGCCGGGACGGAACGATCGAGAGCGCGAGCAAGTAGTCGCGCGGACGATCCTGAAGAGGCGGGCTCAGCCGCCGGGACAGCAGTCCGCGTGGATGGGGGATCCCGGAGTCGGCCGGCGCGCTCTTGGCCGAGATGATCGTGATCTGCGCCAGACCGGACAGGCAGGCCGAAACTACCGCGTCGGTTTCCCATCTCTCGCCAGATGAGTGCGCTGCGACGAAAGAGGCGCTTCGCCTCCCCGAGCCTTCCCGCCGCAATTCGGTCTCCCCGCATCCGGAGAGAGCTCTGGCAGTCTGCCCGCCGTGTGCGGCCGCACATCCGCGGGTCAGCGAACGCGGCGGTAGTAGATGTCGCCGTTCGAGCAGGACGTGTCCGCCGGGACGCCGGTCGGGCAGCCCGCGCCGCGGCGGTGGTCCTCCCAGGCGGTGTGGATCACGCCGGTGCCGACGAAGACGCTCGGACGCTGGCTGTCGCTCGTACCGGCCGCCGAAGTGTCGAGGCGGTAGTCGTTCGGCTGGAAGTTCGCGCCTCCGTCGAGCGAGTAGTTCAGGTAGATGTCGAGCAGGCCGTTCCGATCGTCGGCCCAGACCGCCGCGATCAAGCTGCCCTGCGCGGCGAACGCGAGGTCGTAGCTCCCCGAGGCGCCGACCGCCGTGCTCGTGTCGAGGCGCACCGGCCCGCCGAACGATGCGCCCGAGGTCGTCGAGCGGGTCACGAGCGGATCGGGGAAGCCCGCGCGGTAGTCGAGCCAGGAGACGAGCACCGCGCCGGCCGCGGGGGCGACGACGTGCGGCTCGATCGAGTCGTGCGCGAACGCGTCGGCGTCGAGGCTCACCGCGCCGGCGAGCCAGCTCGCCCCGCTGTTGGTCGAGCGGTTGAGCCAGATGTCGAACGAGCCGGCCGCGCGGTCATCGACCCAGGCCACGTACACGTTCGTGCCTTCGGTCGCGACGTCGGGCGCGAAGCTCGAGCTCGACCCAGCCGTCGTCCCCGTGTCGATGCGCGTCTCGCCCGCCACGAAGGTCGCTCCGCTGTCGGTCGAGCGGCGCAGCTCGATGTCGAGCGAGCCCGAGCGGTTGTCGCGCCAGACCACGTAGACGTTCGCGCCCGCCGCCGCGATGCGCGGGGTCGCCGCCACGAACGTCGCGGTCGCCGGCGTCGAGAGCTGGATCGGCGCGGCCCAGGTGCTGCCTCCGTTCGTCGAGCGCGCGAAGAAGATGTGCCGGCTCCGGTCGCTGACGAAGCCCTCCCAGGTCGCGTACACGTTGGCGCCAGACGCTGCGATCTCGACGTTGTAGGAGTCGCGCGTCGCGCTCGTACCCGACGAGTTCACCTTCACGCTCGCTGCTGCGAGCGTCACGCCGTAGTCGGTCGAGAAGCGGCTGTAGATCTCGCGGTAGCTCGTGCCGCCGCGGAAGTCCGGCCAGACGGCGACGAGGTCGTCCGTGTTCGAGAGGATCACGCGCGGTGCGAAGGTCGCGCCGCCTGCCGTGTCGAGCTGCATTGTGTCGACGAACGTCGCGCCGGTGTCGACCGAGCGGTTGAAGTAGGTGTGCGCGACCCCCGCGCGGAGATCGTTCCAGCCGATCCAGACGCGCGATCCGCCCGGGTCACCGACGACGTACGGACGCAGCGAGTTCGCCGCCGTCGCCGTGTCGCCCGTGTCGATCCGAACGTCGGCTCCGACCGGGTTGAGGCAGTTCTCGTCCGCGGTGCCGTCACAGTCGTTGTCGAGCCCGTCGCAGATCGTCTCCGTCGGCTGATAGGTCGCCGGCAGGTCGCACTGGAAGCCCGTCGCGCCGCGGCAGGTCGGGACACGCCCCACGCATACGCCGCGCGTCTCCGCGCACGACGGCACGCTGGCCGCCGATGGTGTCGCGATGCCGTCGTCCGTCGCCCCGTTGCAGTTGTCGTCGATACCGTTGCAGATCTCCGTGATGGGCCCGACCGTGCCCGCGCACGAGACGACGCCCGCCGTGCAGACCGTCGCGCCGTACGAGCAGCGTCCGACGTCGGTCGCGCCGCACGTGTCGCCGACACCGGGGAGCGGCGTCTCGTCGGTGCGTCCGTCGCAGTCGTCGTCCGCACCGTTACAGAGCTCGCTGAGCGCGCCGCGCCCGCCGAGGCAGGTGAGCGCGCCGACGACGCAGACGCGCATGCCGGCCATGCACGCGCCGACCGAGAGCCCGCACGCGGTGCCCGCCATCGGATCGGACTCGTCGACCCGGCCGTCGCAGTCGTCGTCGATCCCGTCGCAGTCGTCGATGCCACCGCTCGGGATGCACATGTACTCGCAGCCCGTGCGCGGGTCGCCGTCCGCATCGCTGAAGCCCGGCACGCAGTCCGTCAGCCGGTTGAAGGTGCACGTCCCCGTCGCGCAGTGCGGGACGGCGTGGGCGAACGCGCAGACGGTGCCGCACGTGCCGCAGTTCCCCGGATCGCTCGTCGTGTCGAAGCCTTCGTCGATCGCGTGGTTGCAGTTGTCGTCGACGCCGTTGCAGGTCTCGGCGCCGCTCGGGGTGCATCGATACTCGCAGCCGTCGTCGGGCATGCCGTCTGCGTCCACGTAGCCCGGACGGCACGCCGCGAACCGGCACGCGCTCCCGGAGCACGTCGCCGTCGCGTTCGGGAGCGAGCAGACGTTCCCGCATCGGCCGCAGTTGCCGACGTCGCTCGTCAGGTCGAAGCCCTCGTCGACACGGCCGTCGCAGTCGTCATCGACCTCGTCGCAGATCTCGTCTCCGGTCGGGAGGCAGGCGAGCTCACATCCATTCGAGACGACGCCGTCGAGATCGTGATGGCCGATCGCACAGCGTTCGATCGCGCACTCGCCCGCGTGGCAAGCCGGGAAGGCGTTCGGTACGTTGCAGACGGCGTCGCAGCCACCGCAGTTGCGCGGGTCGCCCTGGAGGTCGAAGCCCTCGTCGACGAGCCCATCGCAGTCGTCGTCGGCGCTGTTGCACGTCTCCTCGCCGCCCGTCGGCACGCAGCCGTCGGTCGAGGCCCGGCTCGCGTCGCCCGAGTCGTGCGCGCCGTCGAGGCTACCACCGTCGAGCACGGTGTCGCCGCAGTTCGCGTAGCAGTAGGGGTCGACCTCGCAGCCGCCGGCGAGGAGGGCGCAGAGGGCGATCGAGCCGGCCGCGATCGACGAGCACAGCGCGCGCGCCGAGGTGCGCCGCCGACGGGTGACGACGAGCGCACCGAGCGCGAAGAAGAAGAGCATCGCGCCGGTGCCGCTCGCTCCGGTCCGGCTCCCGGCCGCGCTGCAGACACAGCCGCCTCCTCCCGAGGCGAGCACGCGTCCCGGCTCGCCCGCCGGGCGACCCGAAGGAACGCACGCGCCGTCGTCGCACGTGTAGGCGCCCGGGCAGCGCACGCCTGCGCACGGATCGCTGATGCACGTCCCGCCGCGACACACGCGCCCGCGCCCGCAGCTCGGCGTGCACGTGTCGGGCGTGCACGTCCCGGAGACGCACGTGAGCCCGGACGCGCAGCCGCCGCATCCGTCCGTCACGCACGCGCCGTCGACGCAGCTCTCACCCGATGCGCACGCCGTCGAGCAGACCGCTTCGCACGCGCCGCGTCGACAGAACTCCTCGGCGCCGCAGGTCACGCTCGCGCACGCGTCCGGCGTGCAGGTCGGCATCCCGGAGCCCGAGTCCAGGCAGAGATCGCCGACATGCGGACAGCCGCGTCCGAAGCAGTTGTCCTCGACGCATCCACCGCGCACGCAGACGAAGCCCGTGCGGCAGGACACGCCGGAGCAGAGGTTCTCGCAGACGCCGGTCGCTGCGTTGCAGACCTCTTCGTCGGACATGCACACGACGCCGCTGCAGGGCCCTTCCACGCAGTAGCCCGGGATGTCCATGCTCGGATCGGCGAGCGACGTGTCGCATGTCGTGCCGAGCGGGCACGGGAACTCGGTCCCGACGCAGGGCTCGCGACAGGTGCACTCGCTCGCGATGCACGCGCCGCCCGGACAGAGGTCGCCTTCGACCGCTTCGTCGATGCGTCCGTCGCAGTCGTCGTCGCGGCAGTTGCAGGTCTCGCGCGAAGTGGAGCTCGCTCCCTGACAGGTCAGCGCGCCAGCGATGCAGCGCACGGAGCCGCCGCCGCACGTCCCGCCGTCGGTGCTCGAGACGCCGCCGTCGCCGCCGGGGATGAAGCCGCCGTCGTCGAGCGGAAGGCAGGCGCCACCGCCGCCGGGGTTCCCGTCGTCGATCACGCCGTCGCAGTCGTCGTCGAGGTTGTTGCAGGTCTCGACGCTGGGCAGCGGCGCATCGCAGCCCACGAACGCGCCCATGGTGCAGTGCTCGACGCCGACGCCGCACGCGGTCGAGCAGCCCTGCACGATGCCCTCGTCCACGAGCCCGTCGCAGTCGTCGTCGAGGTTGTTGCACGCCTCGATCCCCGAGGTCGGCGCCGTGCAGTCGCCGTAGACGCCGGAGCGACAGATCTCGATGCCCGACCCGCACGCGTTCGAGCAGTCGCGCACGAGACCCTCGTCGAGCCGCGCGTCGCAGTCGTCGTCGAGGCCGTTGCAGGTCTCCGTCGTCGGCATGGCGGCGCTGCACGCCCCGAACGCTCCGGCCGTGCACGTTCGCGTCCCCGCGCCGCAGACCGTCGCGCACGCCATCGTGAGCGACTCGTCGGTACGCGTGTCGCAGTCGTCGTCGAGCCCGTTGCACGACTCGAGCGTCGGCGTCCGCGCCGTGCAGCCGGCGAAGGTCCCGGCGGTGCAGAACTCGGTGCCCGCGCCGCAGCTGTTGGAGCAGGCGCGCGTGATCCCTTCGTCGACGTTGCCGTCGCAGTCGTCGTTGATCCCGTTGCAGGTCTCGGCAGTGGGCGTGCGCGCGTTGCACGTGAGATAGACGCCGGCCGCGCAGATGCGCATGCCTGCGCCGCACGCGCTCGAGCAGGGAAGATCGACTCCGTCGTCGATCACGCCGTCGCAGTCGTCGTCGAGGTTGTTGCAGGTCTCGGGCCTCGGCACGCACGTCGGCACGAGGCCCGCGCTGCGCACGAGCATGTCCTCGTAGTCGTTGTCGCCGCCGCGGAACAGATCCTCGAAGCCGAAGTAGTAGGCGTTCGCGCGCGTCGCGCTCTGGTAGACGAGGAAGTGCACGAAGTCGCCGTCGTCGTTGAGGGCCGAGCTCGTGAAGTAGATCCGGTTGTTGCTGTCGAGCCGCCCGCCGCACGAGTCGTCGAAGTTCACCCCCGTCGGATCGCAGCCGACGCTCGGCGTGCAGTACGGTGCCGTCGCGTTGAACGCGCCGGCCTCGCGCGTCGCGTCGAGCCGTTCGGGCGTGCGGAGCCAGAGACCGATCGGTCTTCCGGCCGAGAAGCCTGCCTGCGTGTCGAAGTCGATCGTGACGGTGCGCGTCGTCGCGCACGGGCAGTCGCACTGCGCGTAGGTCCGGCAGCCGAAGATGGTGTGGAGGTTCGCCGTGTTGCTGACGTCGGTCCCGACCCAGTACCAGCCGAGCGAGTTGCGAAAGCCTGCGCCCTCGCCGATGTCGACGAAGGTCACGCGGTAGTGGCCGCTCGTCGCGTCGAGCACGGGCCGATAGGCCTCGGGGATCGTCGCCGCGTTGGCGATCGCGTCGACAGCGCCGGGCGTCGTCTCGCCCGTTCCAGGTCGATCGAGGCACATCTGGAGGCGCGCGGTGACCGGCACGACGGTTCCGTCGGACTGGTTCACGTAGGCGCGCGCGTCACCTGCGACGACGAAGGAAAGGAAGAGGACGAGAACGGCCGAGGCGCCCTGCGATGGTTTCACGCTCTCAGGATACCGAAGGAGGCGAGCACAAAGATCGACGTTCATGCGATGTCACGAAGGATCGGTGCGTGTTGCATTGCGCGACACCGCTCGACACCATCGCGCCATGGAGAGCAGCCCGGAGAGCGTCGGCCGTCACGTGCGCGCGCTCGCCGCCGCGATCCGAGAGCGCCCCACGCGCACCGCTACGGTCGCCGCTCTCGACGCCCTGCTCCGCGCGCCGCTGCCGAGCCCGGCGCGGGCTTTCCTGGAGGCCTGGAACGCACACGCGCTTCATGATCTGCGCGTCGGCGGCCTGCGCTTCGACGACGAGGCGCTCGAGCAGGACCTCCGTGCCGACATGTGCGTCTTCGGCCGATGTTCCGAGTGGAAGGAGACGTCGCCGCTCGCCGTCACCGGCGTCCCCTACGCGCCGGCCCTCGCGGCCATCCAGGGCGCGTACGATCGCTCGCTCCCGCGTCTGAACGCGTTGCTCTCGCAGCAGTGGAACGACGGCGCCGCGATCGACCCGAGCCGCCGCGAGCGCGTCGCGCCAACCTCGCTCCTCGAAGACCTCGTCGCCCGAATCCGCTCGGGCCCGCGTCGCGGAACACCCAGCCCGATCCTCGCGCGGCTCCTGAACGCCCCCGTGGACGCGGCGCTGCGGAGCGTGATCGAGGCCTGGCAAGAGCACGTGGTCGACGAGCTTCGCGTCGACGGGATCCGGCTCTCCGACGCGCTCCTCGGTCGACCCATCGAGGTGTACGAGAAGGACGGACGCGGACCGCACGCAGACTTTCACCGCGCCGAGGACGCGCGCCGCGATGACGCCATCACGCTCGGCGAGGTGAGCTCGATCGCCTCCTGTTGGACGGGGCTCTGGGTGCCCTCGAGCGGGCTACAGGACTTCGTCATGCTCGTCAGTGCTCGGTCCAGCACGAAGGCCGGCACGCTCGAGTCGCTCCTCAGGCGAGAGCACGAGCGCGCGATCGCGGCTGGCGTTCGGTCCGATCTCGCGCTCGGGCCGTAGCCTCACGAGCCGATCGCGAGCCACGTGTGCTCGCCATCCGAGCCGTCGTCCACCTCCAGGGATGACGAGCCGCCGTGTCGCGGTCGATCGGTGGTTGTTCAGCGTGGTTGTCATCCCGTGGGGCCGATTGTACCAGAGCACGTGGAGCCATAATCTCATCTCTCCGAGTGGGCTCGTCGCGAGGAGGTGAAAGAGCATGAGTGGACGGAACGAGACGAGTTGGCGGGCGGTCGGCCCGAACAGCGATAGTGCTCTGGATCACATCCGCTTGCCCGGGGAGGTGACCGAGGCGCACGTGTCCGGCCTCGTATCCGCGTTCGACGCCCGCATCGCGGCGAATCGCTCCTTTGCGGTCGTCCTCGAGCTCGACGATCAGATCGCGATGTCGGCTGCGCTGCGCCGGACCTTCGCGCGCGCCCTCGTGGATCGTCGTGCGGGCCTGCTCGCTCGCTGTCGCGGGATCGCCATCGTCGCGCGTACGCCCATGGCAGTTGGTGTGCACACCGCGATTCGATGGCTCGTCGACGCGAGCTCTCCCGAGCGTCTCTTCGCGTCGGGGCTCGACGCGGAGACCTGGGCGCGCAAGCAGCTGGGCGGATCGTGACGACGCGCGCAGTGATCTTCGATCGTGACGGTGTGCTCACGCGCTTCGACTTCGCACCACTGATGCACCTGCTCGAGAACGTACCGGGCGCGTCGTTCGACTCGCTCTGGGGGATCTGGGAAGAGCACACCGCAGATCTCGTTCCGCCGCGCGGCGCGGAGTCCGAGCCGGACTACATCGCCTCGTTCTGGCGCAAGGTGCGCATGGCCTGGAAGCTCGATCCGCAGCTCGAGCGACGTCTCAATCGATTCGACTACTTCTCCGCGATTCGCTCCTTCGACGACGCGCGCCCAGCGCTCGCGTTGGCGCGCGAGAGAGGTCTGAAGATCGCGGTGCTCTCGAACTTCCCGTTCCTCGGGCTCGATGCTTCGTTGCGAGCGGTCGGTCTGCGCGACCTCGTCGACGTGACCTTTGCCGCTGGCGTCGCGGGTGTTCCCAAGCCTCATCCGGAGGCCTACCTGCGAACGGTCCAGACGCTCGATGTCCGCCCCGAAGAGTGCGCGCTGGTCGACGACGAAGCAGCGTGCGTCGACGGTGCGCGGCAGCTGGGCATTCGCGCCTATCGACTCGACCGCAGCCACGCATGCCCTGCCGACGACTACGTGGTTGGCGATCTCGCCTCGTTCCTCTCGGCGATCGAAGCCTGAACCCGCCGCCCCCAGGAGGACGTTCGTCATGTACCCAGCGATGCTCGAATCGGTCTCACCCATCGCCTTTCCGGAGAAGTTCCAGGGCGCGTTCGCGCGCAAGCGGCCGAGCCTCGAGCCTCTGATTCGCGAGGCGCGCGCGTCGCTCCGCACGCTTCTCATCCCTTCCGTCATCGAGCCTTACTACACGTATGGCGTCCTCGAGCACGCGCAGCCGTCGTTCGTCCTCGCGCCGCTGATGTTCCTCGCCATGGCGGAGAGCCAGGGAGGCATCACGGACAAGCATCGAGAGTATCTGCCGGCCTTCCTGCTCATGGTCGAGCTCATCGGCATTCTCGACGACACCGTCGATCACACGCCGTTTCGCTCCGGACGTCAGGCCTATTGGCGGCGCTTCGGCGCTCCCTCGGCTGCGCCGTTCTCGTGCTTTCTCTTCAATGCCGCGCTCGACCGCACGCGGGCGACGGCCCCCGAGCTCGTGCCCCTCGTGACGGATATGTTCTCGAAGATCTGTGCCGCGGAGGTGTGGGAGCACGACTCGCGCTATCCCGAGGCCACGGTCGAGTCGCTCGGCCTCTGGCTCGGTCGCCACTACGACGCGGTGCCAGCGGCGATCGCGCACTCGCTCGACGGTGCGCTCCTCCTCCACGGTCGTGCCCCGCTCGATCCCGAGGTCTGCCGGCGCTTCGCGGAGCTCCAGCAGGACGTGGACGACATCGTGAACTTCGTCGAGCAGCGCGAGCTCGATGGGGAGAACGACGATCTCAAGATGGGCATCGTCACCCATCCACTCCTCGCGGCCGTACGCGACAGCGATGCTGCCGCAGCTGCGCTCGAGACGATGTGGGCGCCGCGTCGCGAGGCGCTACGGGAGGCGCCGAGCCCCGAGCGAGAGAGCGCCCAGGAGCCCGACGTCGAGCTGGCCTACGCAACGCTCGCGCAGCGCATCGAGATGGTGGGGATCCCCTCGACGCTCCTGAAGATCGCTGCCGACGCGGAAGCCGCGATCGCGGCCGCCGACGAGTCGACGCGCGAGTGCGTCGCCGACCTCGTGTGGACCTTCGTCGAGCGGCTCTGTCGCGCCGAGTCGCTTCGCCCCGCAGTGGAGCGAATCTGTCCCGCCGTGCGCGGCCTCCGCTGATCTCCTCGACCCAGAAAGGATCGTTCGACCACATGGCAAGAAGCAGTGCGAAGTTGGCACCCCCGTCGGGCTCCATCGAGACCCGACATCTCGAGAAGAACATCGTTCAGACGACCTACGAGGGCAACATCATCTTCGATGGGGCGTTGAACCGAGACCTCGAGACCTTCTTGGCGAAGTATCCGGGCATGGACTGGCTCGTCGACGCCACGCGTGCGACGGGCATCGACCCGGCGCGGCGCGACAATGCGGGCAACACCATCCAGCTGTTTCGCAAGCTGGGCGGCGGCTCGATCGCGGCCGTGATCCCTTCTGGCCCGATCCGCATGGTTGCGGCGGCGCTCTCCTTCGGCTTCGACCTGCGACTCGGCATCTTCGCGACGCACGCCGAGGCGCTCGCTCACCTGAGGAACATCAAGCGCTGAACATCTCGTCTTCTCAAACGCCACTCGAAGGAGGTCCCGATGCCGTCGTTCCGTAAGAGTGTGATCCCGTTGGTTCTCGTCGTGCTCGTGCTCGGCTGTAGCAGTGACCCGGGCGCGGAAGGCGCAGCGGACGTGGCCGCTCTCTCTCATCGACGAACCGCAGTCGTGTTCGACACCGACATGGACTTCGACGACGCTGCGGCGCTCGCGCTGCTCTGCGAAGAGCACCGCCGTGGGCACATCGACCTCCGCGCGGTGACCGTGGAGAACGACGGGGCAGGCTCTCCCGGAAGCGCGATCCGACACGCGCGCTGCGTACTGGCCGCGTGCGGCGCGCCGGAGATCCCCGTGGCCGATGGCTCGCCGATCGGTGTCCATGCGACCGCGCCCGAGCTGCGCGGGGCAGTCGAGGCCGTGCTCGAGGGGGCCTTCGCGAGCTGCACGGAGGGACCAGAGGCCGGAGCGCTCGACGCCCCTGCTCTGCTCCGCGCGACGCTGCGCGACTGCCACGGCGACGTGGTGCTGCTCACCACCGGGCCTCTGACGAACGTCGCCAGCGCGCTCGGTGGTCGCCGCGGTGAGGAGGTCGCAGACGGGATCGACCGCGTCGTGATCATGGGCGGCGCGTTCGACGTTCCGGGCAACCTGCTCGGCACGGGCACCGAGCCCTACGACGGCACGCAAGAGCTGAACGTCTGGGTCGACCCCGCCGCGCTCGCGATGGTGCTCGATCGCGTGCCGGGACGCGTGGAGATGGTGCCGCTCGATGCGACGGCGGATGTCCCCGTCACCGCCGACTTCCTCGCGCGCCTCGCCGCCGAGGGGACCACTCCGAGCGCGGGGATCGTGAGCACGATCGCGTCGCAGCCG
>JBBSAT010000231.1:0-12829 GCA_038252025.1 Polyangiales bacterium
ATGCCGGTGCCCTTCCGGCCGCCGTGGGTGAAGACCTCGCGGCGCCCGTCGGTGGTCCGCACGTCGACCGCGACGACGAGCGCCTGCGCGCCGTAGGCGTCCGAGATCCTCCGGATGAGCTCGGGATCGGACACGGCGGCGGTGTTGACGGCGACCTTGTCGGCACCGGCCGCGAGCAGATCGTGGACGTCCACGACGGCGCGCACGCCTCCGCCGACGGTGAGCGGCACGCTGAGGACGTCCGCCGTCCGCTCGATCACGTCGAGCAGCGTCTTGCGCGCGTCGCTCGACGCGGTGATGTCGAGGAAGGTGATCTCGTCGGCGCCCTCGCGGTCGTAGCGCGCGGCGCACTCGACGGGATCGCCGGCGTCGCGGAGCCCGACGAACCTCACGCCCTTCACGACGCGGCCGTCCTTCACGTCGAGACAGGGAACGATGCGACGCGCGACCACTCCGGTTACTCGCCTGCCGCCGCGGCGAGGCCCTCGGCTAGCGTGAACGCGCCGCCGTAGAGCGCGCGGCCACAGACCGCTGCGCGGACGCCCGCGGCTCGGAGCGCGCGCAGATCGTCGAGCGCGCCGATGCCACCCGACGCGATCACGGTCGCACGAACGAGCCCCTGCAGCTTCGCCGTCTCCTCGACCGCAGGCCCGTGGCGCGTGCCGTCTCGATCGATGTCCGTGTAGAGGATCGCCGCGACGCCCCAGCCGTCGACCTCGCGCGCGATCTCGTCGACCCGCACGCCGCTCGACTTCGTCCAGCCGTCGATCGCGACCTCGCCGCCGCGCGCATCGAGCGCGATCACCACGCGCTCGCCATGCTCTCGGGCCAGCGCGCGAACCCAGTCGGGCGACGCGATGACGGCGGTGCCGAGCACGACCCGCGCGACGCCGAGCGCGAGCCAGGCGTCTGCCGTGCTGCGATCGCGGATGCCCCCGCCCACCTGCACCGCGATGGACGTCTCGCGAACGATCCGCTCGATCGCCCGCTGATGGGCCGGCCCTCCGCTCCGCGCGCCTTCGAGATCGACGACGTGGAGGCGCGCCGCGCCCTCGCGGACGAAGCGCGCCGCCTCGAGCGCCGGATCGTCCGCGTACACGGTCACGTCGTCGTAGCGGCCCTGCGTGAGCCGGACGACGCGCTGGTCGAGCAGATCGATCGCGGGGATGAGCTCCATCGCCGGGGCACCTACCGCGAAACGACGAAGCGCGACAAGAGCGCGGCGCCGGCGTGCTGGCTCTTCTCGGGGTGAAACTGACAGGCGAAGACGTTGTCCCGCGCGACCGCCGCGCAGAACGGGCCGCCGTAGTCTCCCGTCGCCGCGACGACCGAAGGATCGTCCGGGACCGAGTGGAAGGAGTGCACGAAGTAGAGCCAGCCCAGGTCCTTCAGCAGCGGGTGCGCGCTCGTCACCTCCGACCAGCCCATGTGGGGGACCTTCAGGCGCTCGCCGCTCGGCGCGCGAAGATCGCTCGAGAAGCGCTGCACGTGGCCGCCGAACACGCCGAGCCCCGGTAGGCCCGGAGCCTCCTCGCTCGAGTCGAAGAGGATCTGCATGCCGAGACAGATGCCGAGGTAGGGCCGTCCGCTCGCGAGGAACGCCTTCACGGACTCGCCGAGCGCTCCGTCGAACGCGCGCGCGCAGTCGGCGAAGTGTCCCTGCCCCGGGACGACGATCCGCTCCGCGCGCGCGATGCGATCCGGATCTCGGCTGTGCTCCGGCGTCGCGCCGGCGCGCTCGAGGGCCCGGAGCACGCTGCGCACGTTGCCCATCCCGGTGTCGACCACGAGGACAGCGCTCTTCTGCGTTCCGCCCGGCACGTTCAGGTCAGCGTGCCCTTCGTCGACGGAAGGATCGCGGCGGCACGCGGGTCGAGCTCCGTCGCCATCCGCAGCGCCTTCGCGAACGCCTTGAACGAGATCTCGATGATGTGGTGCAGGTTCTCGCCCGAGTGCAGCGTGAGGTGGAGGTTGCACTGCGCGGCGCGCGCGAAGCCCTCGAAGAACACCTCGGCGAGCTCCGAGTCGAAGTCGCCCAGCTTGGCCTTCGGCATCGGCACCTTGTAGACGAAGAACGCGCGGCCGCTGAGGTCGAGCGTACAGGTGACCGCGGCCTCGTCCATGGGGAGCGTGGCCCAGCCGTAGCGACGGATGCCCTTCTTGTCGCCGAGCGCCTCGCGGAACGCGGTGCCGAGCGTGATCGCGAGGTCTTCCACCGTGTGGTGCCCGTCGATGTGCAGGTCGCCCTCGGCGCGCACGACGAGATCGAAGAGGCCGTGCCGGCAGAGCTGCTCGACCATGTGCGAGAGAAAGCCGATCGGCGTCGCGATGGCGGCCTGCCCGGTGCCGTCGAGCTCGACCTCGATGTGCATCTTCGTCTCGGAGGTGTTTCGGTCGACGACCGCGCGGCGCGACATGGTGGGCGCACGATAGAGCAGCCGTCAGCGCGCGGCGAGCTTCTGCTTCACTTCCTCGAGCTTGGCGAGGAGCTGAGGGTTCTCGGGCTCGTAGTTCAGCGCGAGCGAGAGGTTGAGCTTGGCGCCCTTGAAGTCCTCGGCCTTGATCATCTGCAGCGCCTTCTGGACGAAAGGACGCGCGCGCAGGGTCTTCACCTCGACCGAGCCGGGCGCCGGGCGCGTGCTGTTCGGCGAGGACGGGGGCTCGGCGTAGCGAAACCGTCCCTCGGTGAGGCCAGCGTCGTAGCGCTTGCGCTGCTCGGGGTCGGTGAGAACGCGGTAGCCCTCGGCTCCGCGGCGATA
Source organism: Polyangiales bacterium (assembly GCA_038252025.1). Lineage (GTDB taxonomy): Bacteria > Myxococcota_A > Polyangia > Polyangiales > Sandaracinaceae > JBBSAT01. Next base: position 2,760 of record JBBSAT010000231.1, read on the forward strand.
GATCGCCGCCGCTCGCTCGCGCTTTTCGTCCTCGGCGCCGACGAAGCGGTCCGGGTGATAGCGCATCGCGAAGTCGTGGAACGCCGTGCGCACCTGATCGGCGTTGGCTTCCGGGTCGATCCGGAGCAGGTCGTAGTAGTCGAGCTTGTCGAGCGGATCGTCAGCCACGGCGTCGCCGCCATCTTACTCGGTGATGTGCACCCACGTCCCGGGCGCTCGCGGCGTCGTGATGATCCCGTGCCAGCCGGGCGGAAGCGCGGGGCCGGTCCACTCGAAGAGCCAGCGCGCATCCGCGGGCGCGAGGTTCACGCAGCCGTGGCTGCGCACGCGCCCGAAGTTGTCGTGCCAGAAGGCCGCGTGCAGCGCGTAGCTGCCCTCGAAGTACATCGTCCAGGGCACGTCCTCGATCGAGTAGGCCTCGGTCGGGGAGTCCGGGTCGTCCATCGTCGTGGAGACGTGCTTGCTCTGGATGCGATAGGTCCCGATCGGCGTCTCGAAGCCGACGCGCCCGGTCGAGACGAGGGTCGCGAACACGGCGCGGTCGCCTTCGTAGGCGACGAGCGTCTGGTCCGAGAGGTCCACGTGGATCCAGCGATCCTCGGCGCCGATGTTGGCGGGGCGCGCGATGGGCACGATCAAGCGCAGCGTGGTCTCGCGAACGATCGTCCCGTCGCGCGCGACGCGATAGGGGCTACCGCGCCGCTCGATGATCTCGTCCGCGAGCAGCATCGGGTGGTGGTACTCGGCGGTGCCCGACTCGCGCAGCACGCCGGTCGCCGAGTCGCGGCTGAGCGTCGAGGCGCCGCGCCGATAGACGAACCCGAGCGGCGGCTGGAAGGCGCCGGAGAGCACGACGCCGCGCATCGAAGGAGGCTCGGCCGGCGTCATCGCGTCGGCCGGGACGTACGCGCCGCGGATGGTGCGGAAGAACTGCCGCCCACCGTCGTCGACCTCCGCGTCGAGGCTCACGTAGAAGCCGCGCTGGAGACGCTGACGGAAGAACGCCGGGAGGGTGAGCGCGGTGTCGGTCGCGATCGCGGGCGCGCCTCGCGTCGTCGTCGGGGCGGCACCGGTGACCTCGACGAGCCCCGGCGGCGCTTCGAGATCGGGGTTCGCGGGCTCGTCGGGCGCCGTCGCTCTCGCTGCAGCGGCTGCCGCGCGCTCGCGCAGCGTCGCCATCAGCGCCTGCGCGTCGGCCTCTTCCTGGACCGACGGCAAGCGCCAGTACTCGGGCGCGTCCTCGCGGCCGACGTGCGCATACGCGTACGGAAGCGCGTCGGCGAGCGAGGGCGGCGCGGGCGAGGGCTCGAACGTCTGGGGGGCCTGCCCGATCTGGAACCCCTCGGCGCGGCAGACGTAGCCGCCGCCTTCGACCTCGCTCCAGCCGCGCGCGCAGCCGGGGCCGCGAAGGCTCTCTCTCGCGCGGAAGCGCGAGCCGCGGCGCATGTAGCCGACGATCCGACTCGCACCGTCGGGACGCGCGCGGATCTGACCGAGGTAGTGATAACAGACGCCGTGGAGCGGCCAGCTCGCTTCGTACGCAGCGAGCTCTTCGTCAGCGCGCGCGCGCGCGTCGGCCTCTGCGTCCACGACGGGAACGCGAGGCGCGGCAGGCGCGGCAGGCCGGACGGCTGCGGCGCGCGGAACGACCGGCGTGACGTGCGCGATCGGCGCCGGCGTTGCGACCGGCTCTTCGGCCGCGCCGTCCGGGATCTCGTCGGCGCTGCCCGGTCCGTCACAGCTCATCAACGCGAGCGCGACCAGCAGCGGTCGCCACCATCGAGCTGCGCGTGCCGGGACCATCGCCCTCGGGACTAGATCGCGAGGGCGATTTAATCCAGAAAACGACAGGGACGAGCTAGTGGGACGGCGGCTGATCGAACGGGTGCTCGATCGGTCCCTCGGGGAACAGGCGACCTCGACCCTCGCGAAGCTGGCTCGGGCCCGGGCTCGCGCCGGCACCGACCTCCGGCTCGCCCTCGCGCTGACGCGGAGCCGTCGGGGTCGCGACGGCAGCGCCGCCTTCGACGCGGCGGATGTAGACGAGCCCGATGTGCACGGGCGTGAGCGGCCGGTTCGCCGGCTGGCCGGTCTGCACGACGCGCGCGATCTGCGAGACCGTGCCCTCGGGGCGATACTGACCGAAGACGGTCGCGGTTCCGTCGAGCGCCTGGGCGGGACCGTCGGTGATGTAGAACTGCGCGCCGCCCGAGCTCGAGTCACCGTCGAAGGTCGCGAGCGCCAGGCGCCCCGCGCGATCGTGCGAGAGCGTCTCGTCGCGCTCGAGCGGGACGCTGAAGCCCACACGACCGGTGCCGTCCTCGAGGTAGTCGCCGCCCTGGACGATGTAGTCGGGGATCACGCGATGGAACGTGAGGTTCCGGTAGTACGGACGCGTGACCCACTGCCCGCTCCGCGCGTCCCACCACGGGCGCAGCCCGCGCGCGAGGCCGATGAAGCTCGCCACCGCGTTGGGCGCGCGATCGGCGTAGAGGTCACAGAAGAGGACGCCCAGGTCGGTCTGGATCTCGGCCACGAGGTCCCCGTCGATCGGCATTCCGGCGACGGCATCCTCGAGCGTCCAGTGCCCCGCGACCGGATCGGGCGTGTTGGGCGTCATGATGAGGTGCTCGCGATCGATCGGATGCGCGGAGAGCGACGGCGTTGGCCGGTGGCCAGCGAAGATCACGCCCTCCCCGTCCGTGGTGACCCCGACCGTGGTCCCGCTCGGCGGGGGCGGCGTCGGCGTGGGTTCCGCGCTCGCAGGGTCCGCCGCGTGCTCACCACACGATGCGGCCACCAGCGCGAGGAGCAGGACCGAGGAGAGCCACTTCGTCTTCGTTCGCATGCTTCTTCTCTGTGCCGCTGTGTAGGAGGGCGATCGGGTACCACGGACCCACGAGAGGCGCTCGTCCTTGGCGATCGGTGAGGACCCCGGAGGAACGTGTACATTCCCTCCCGATGGCGCGCGGTCGTGTCTACCTGCTCGGTGCAGGGCCGGGAGATCCCGAGCTCGTCACGCGGCGCGCCGCGCGAAGGCTCGGTGAGGCGGACCTCGTCCTCTACGACGCGCTCGTGCATCCGGACCTGCTCGAGCTCGCGCCCAAGAACGCGGAGCGGGTGTTCGTCGGCAAGCGCGCGGGCCGCGTGTACGAGCGACAGGAGTCGATCAACGCGCGGATGATCGAGGCCGCGCGGGCCGGCCGGATCGTCGCGCGCCTCAAGGGCGGAGACCCCTACCTCTTCGGACGTGGATCCGAGGAGGCCGAGGCCCTCGCAGCGGCCGGCATCGAGTTCGAGGTCGTCCCGGGTGTGCCCGCGTCGGTCGCTGCCCCCGCGTACGCCGGTCTCTCGCTGACGCACCGCGTGTACGGCAGCAGCGTCGCGTACGTCACCGCGAGCGAGTCGCCGGCCAAGGACCGGAGCGGCCACGACTGGTCCAAGCTCGCGACCGCGACCGACACGCTGGTGATCTTCATGGGCGCCCGGAAGCTCGCGAGCCTGATGCAGCTGCTCGTCGATCACGGGCGCCCGGCCTCCACGCCCGTCGCGTTCATCGTGCGGGCCTCGCTGCCGTCGCAGCGGACGATCGTCGGGACCGTCGCGACGATCGCCGAGCGAGTGGCCGCAGAAGATCCCGGAACGCCGGCGCTCACGGTGGTCGGAGAGGTGGTCCGCCTCCGCGAGCACCTCCGCTTCTTCGACACGCTGCCGCTCTTCGGACAGCGCGTCCTCGTGACCCGTCCCGAGCACAGCGCCGACTCGCTCTGCACGCTGCTCAGGGACTCCGGCGCCGATCCGATCAAGGCACCGGCGATCCGGATCGCGCCGCCGCTCGACGGCGCTCCCTTGACGCGCGCCGTCCGAGAGGCCCGCGACTACGACTGGATCGCGTTCACGAGCGCGAACGGCGTCGCAGCGTTCTTCGAAGCGCTCGGCGAGGAGGAGCTCGATGCCCGCGCGCTCGGCGCGGCGAAGGTCCTGGCGATTGGCCCGGCGACCGCGCGAGGGCTGCTCGCGCACGGCGTGCGCGCCGATCTCGTGCCGGGCGAGTTCCGGGGAGAGGCGGCGGCAGCGGCGCTGATCGCGGCGGGCGACCTGAGAGGCCAGCGCGTGCTCTTGCCGCGCGCCGAGGTCGCGCGCGACGCCCTCCCCGATGCGCTCCGCCAGGCCGGCGCGCGTGTCGACGTGGTGACCGCGTACCGGAACGTGCCCGTCGACGAGGACGCGGGCCTGCGCCTCCGAGCGCTCGTGCGCGACGGCGGCATCGACATCGTGACGTTCACCGCTCCGTCCACGGTTCGCGAGACGCTCGCCGTCCTCGGCGACGAGGGGCCTGCGGCGCTCGCACGACTGACGATCGCTTCCATCGGGCCCGTGACGACGGAGGCCGCGACGAAAGCTGGCGTCCGGGTCGACGTGACGGCCACCGAGTACACCTCCGAGGGGCTCGTGGTTGCGCTCCGGCAGCGCTCGCGGGAGAACCGGGCGCCGTGATCCGACTCGCTCCATTCCTCGCCCTCCTCTTCGCGCTCGTCCTCGCGGGCTGCGGACGGCCCGGCCAGGGCCAGCTCACGACGTACGTCATCGGCTCGCCGGAGCTCGTCGACGCGCACGAGGATCCCGCCACCCACGTCTGGGAGAGCGCTCCCTGGGCGGCCGACGGCATCGCCTGGATCCCGTTCCGGCCGCACGAGCAGGTCCAGCTCGAGCACGGCCTCGGGCGCGCCCCCACGGCGGTGCTCACCTATCTGTCGTTCACGATGGACGGCGCGACGCCCTCTCTCGCGGCCGGCGACCTCTCGCGCGTCGTGCAGGCCGACGAGACCTTCGTCACCGTATGGAACGACACGAACGGCACCTACTTCGTCCGCGTCGTCATCGAGTAGCCGATGACCTCTCCCTTCCGAACCTTCCGCGCGGGGAGATCGGATCGAGACGAGGCGCGGCTTCGCACGTTGGCGGCCTTCGTCACCTCGCTGTCCGCCGGCGTCTACGCTTTGATCCGGCCGGGCCCGATCTCCGTGACCGTGTCTCTGGCCGTGATCGCGGCAGGCATCGCCTGGTCGCGACGCGCGGCGAACGCGCTCGCCCGCGCAGCCCGGGTCGTCTCGCTCACCCTCGACGCGAACGGCATCGAGCAGCAGGACGGCGCGCGGGTCGTGCGCATGGCCTGGACCGAGATGGCGCGCATCGAGCTGGACGAGGATCTCCTCGTCATCCGGCTGGTGCGGGAAGGCCAGGACGACGTCGTGATCGAGCCGATCTACGAGGGCGCGAGCCTCTACGACCTGGCTGAAGCGATCGGCGCGGCGCGCAGGGCGGCGAAAGAGGGGCCGGCGCCCCCCTCGGTCTGACCATTCGGCTAGGACCTCTCTTCAGACGAACGTCCTAGGCTCCACCGATGCAACCCTGGGCGCTCGGCTCTACACTCGCCGTTCGAGCCGCGCTGGCCCTTCGAGCACCGCGCGTTCGAGCGTTGGGAGAACACCTGTGGCCGAGCGACGATTCGACGAAGACTCCGGAGTCATCACGGAGACGAAGAAGGAGCACAAGCTCCAGCGGCCGCCGATGTATCGCGTGCTCGTCCACAACGACGACTACACGACCCGCGAGTTCGTGGTCGACGTGCTGCGAGGCGTCTTCCGCCACACGGAGGCCGAGGCCATCCGCGTCATGCTCCACGTCCACAACAACGGGATGGGCGTGGCCGGCGTGTTCACGCGCGAGGTCGCAGAGACGAAGATCGCCATCGTCGAGAGCCTCGCCCGAGAGCGCGAATATCCGCTCCGCCTCACGATGGAGCCCGAAGAGGACGACGACGGCGCAAACAAAAATTGAATCCCGGACCGAGCGACGCGGTTCTGGACCGGCAACCGACTCTCTGAATCGGACGCGCAAAGGAAGCATCTAGATGGCCACCCCGATGATCAGCAAGGACCTGCAGGCCACCCTTCGGAAAGCGTACGAAGAGGCGCGAACCCGCCGTCACGAGTTCGTGACCCTCGAACATCTGCTCCTCTCACTCCTCGACGATGCGAAGGCGAGCAAGGCGCTCGACGCCTGCCACGTGAACCGCAAGAAGCTGCGCCGCTCGCTCGAAGACTTCTTCGCGACGAACCTCGAGGCGCTGCCCGCCGCCGAGGACGAGGCCGACGACGAAGAGTGGGAGCCCCACCAGACGCTCGCGATCGAGCGCGTGCTCCAGCGCGCCGCGATCCACGCGATCTCGAGCGAGATGAAGCAGATCGACGGCGGCAACGTGCTCGTCCAGCTCTTCAACGAGCGTGACTCGCACGCTGCGTTCCTGCTCCAGCAGGCAGGCGTCTCGCTCTTCGACCTCAAGCGCTACGTGAGCCACGGCGTCGGCGCCGATGGCTCGAGCGACGACGAAGGCGACGGCGAAGCGCCCGAGTCCGAGGACGACGGCGGCGACGAGGACGGCGAAGCGCCGGCCAAGGATCCGCTCAAGGCGTACACGCAGAACCTCAACGAGGCTGCGAAGGAGGGATCGATCGATCCGCTCATCGGCCGGGAAAAGGAGCTCGAGCGCACGATCCAGGTGCTCTGCCGACGCCGCAAGAACAACCCCGTCTTCGTCGGCGAGCCCGGCGTGGGCAAGACGGCGATCGCCGAGGGCCTGGCGCTCCGGATCGTCGAGGGGAAGATCCCGGCGCCGCTCGCCGACGCCGTCATCTACTCCCTCGACATGGGCGCGCTGCTCGCCGGCACGAAGTACCGCGGCCAGTTCGAGGAGCGCCTCAAGGGCGTCATCAAGAAGCTCCTCGAGCAGCCCAGCTCGATCCTCTTCATCGACGAGATCCACACGATCGTCGGCGCCGGCGCGACGACGGGCGGCTCGATGGACGCGTCCAACATCCTCAAGCCTGCGCTCAGCTCCGGAAAGCTCCGCTGCGTCGGCTCGACCACGCACGAGGAGTTCAAGGGCTCGCTCGAGCGAGATCGCGCGCTCGGGCGCCGCTTCCAGAAGATCGACGTCGGCGAGCCTTCGATCGAGGAGTGCATCCTGATCCTCGAGGGCCTCGAGAGCCGCTACGAGGATCACCACGGCGTGAAGTTCGAGGCCGGCGCCATCGACGCTGCGGTCCGCCTCGCGGCCAAGCACATCAACGAGCGCTTCCTGCCCGACAAGGCGATCGACGTCATCGACGAGGCGGGCGCACGCGATCGGCTGCGCGCTTCGCCCACCGGCAAGGTGTCCGTGCACGACATCGAGCAGGTCGTCGCGAGCATCGCGCGGATCCCCGAGAAGACCGTCTCGGCGGCCGAGCAGAGCAAGCTGAAGGACCTCGAGGGCGAGCTCGCCGCGGCGATCTTCGGCCAGGACGAGGCCATCCAGCGCATCGTGAGCGCCATCAAGCTCTCGCGCGCAGGGCTTCGCGCGGGCGACAAGCCGGTCGGCAACTTCCTGTTCAGCGGGCCGACCGGCGTCGGCAAGACCGAGCTCGCGAGGCAGCTCGCCAAGACGCTGGGCGTCGAGCTCATCCGCTTCGACATGAGCGAGTACCAGGAGCGGCACACGGTCTCTCGGCTCATCGGCGCGCCGCCCGGCTACGTCGGGTTCGACCAGGGCGGGCTTCTCACGGAGGCGGTTCGCAAGCAGCCGCACTGCGTGCTCCTCCTCGACGAGATCGAGAAGGCGCATCCCGATCTGTTCAACGTGCTGCTCCAGGTGATGGACCACGCCACGCTGACCGACAACAACGGTCGTAAGGCCGACTTCCGCAACGTCGTCATCGTGATGACGACCAACGCGGGCGCCCGCGAGATGAGCGTTCGACAGGTCGGCTTCGGCGGCATCGGGGAGGGCCAGGACGCTTCGAAGGCCAAGACGGCGCTCGAGAAGATCTTCTCGCCCGAGTTCCGGAACCGTCTCGACGCGGTGGTGCTGTTCTCCGGGCTCGATCGGTCGACCATCCTCAAGGTGGTGGACAAGGAGGTCGCCCTGTTGCGCGCGCAGCTCGCGGACCGTGACGTCCACGTCGAGATCAGCGACGCGGCGCGGGAGTGGCTCGCGGACACGGGGTACGACCCCAAATTCGGCGCGCGCCCCATGGCGCGGACCGTCGAGACACACCTCAAGAAGCCCATCGCGGACGCGATCCTCTTCGGTCCGCTCGCGAAGGGAGGGCGCGTGCGCTTCGAGGTCGTCGAGAAGGACGGCACCAAGACGCTGGTGCCCGACTACCTCGAGGTCACTGCGACCGCGAGCGCCTGACGCATCGTCGATCGTGAACGTCCTGCGGCATCCGCGGACACGGCGCATACTCGGACCGTGCGCTACGGGCTCCGCGCGATGCCGGTCTACCTCCTGACGGACGATCTCGTGTTCCCGCCGCCCGAAGGGGCGACCCGGGAAGGCGTGGTCGCCGTCGGAGGCGACTTTCGGAGCGAGCGGCTCTTGCTGGCGTACTCGCAGGGCATCTTCCCGTGGCCCTCCGAGGGCATGCCGCTGCTCTGGTTCTCGCCGGACCCGCGCTTCGTGCTCGCGCCGGCGCAAGCGCACGTGCCCCGCTCCCTCCGGAAGCGGATGCGCCGGAGCGACTACGAAGTGAGGACCGACACGGCGTTCGCGGCCGTCATCGACGCCTGCGCGGCCGCGCCCCGCGACGGCCAGCGGGGTACCTGGATCACGGAGGACCTCCGAGCCGGCTACCTCGAGCTGCACCGTCTCGGCTTCGCGCACTCGATCGAGTGCTGGATGGACGGCGAGCTCGTCGGCGGGCTCTACGGCGTGTCGCTCGGACGTGCTTTCTTCGGCGAGAGCATGTTCGCGATCGCGCCCGACGCGTCGAAGATCGCCTTCGCGACGCTCCTCGGAAACTTCGTCGAGTGGGGGTTCAGCCTCGTCGACGCGCAGGTTCACACGGAGCACCTCGAGCGCTTCGGTGCCGTGGAGATCCCGAGGCGCGACTTCCTAGAGGTCCTGCGAGAGGCGCTGTCCCATCCCACGCGACAGGGCGCCTGGGAGCTGCCCCTCTCCCCCCTGGTCGCGCTCTCCCGCCTCCGCGAGGGATGAGCCCCCCTGCCCTCGCGCGAGTGGTGCGCCGGGGGCGTTGACCTATACTCGCGCCGATTTTTCGCCGTGGAGCGTCCCGCCCCGGGAGTTTCCAGCGCTCGTTCGACCGTTCGTCGTGATCCGGAGACCCCTGTGAACAAGCTCCCAGTGCACAAGCTGATGCGGTTCGCGCCCTACCTGGCGTTCTTCCTGTCCGGGGCGTCATCCCTGATCTTCCAGACGATCTGGACGCGGATGCTGCACCACGTCTTCGGAGCGACCTCGCTCGCGATCAGCACGGTGCTCACGGTCTTCATGGCCGGCCTGGGGCTGGGGACGTGGATCTCCGGACGGTTCGCGAACCGGATCAAGCACCCCATCTTCGCCTACGCGATCGCGGAGATCGGTGTGGCCGTCTGGGGCCTGCTCATCCCGTTCATGGTGCGATCGGACGGCTGGCTCTCCACCGTCAACGCCTGGCTGCGGCTCGAGTTCGGAGCCGAGTCCAGCATGTTCATGATCGCGCGCTTCCTCTGCGTGGTCCCCATCCTGATCGTCCCGACGACCCTGATGGGCTCGACCCTGCCGCTGCTCACGCGCCACTTCGTGCAGCGTTCGTCCGACGCCGAGAGCGCCAGCCAGAGCGTCGGCGTCCTCTACTCGCTGAACACCTTCGGCGCGGCGACCGGCCCCATCCTCTCGGCGTTCATCCTCCTTCCGACCGTCGGTCTCTCGATCACGAACGTCGTCGCGTGCTCGATGAACCTCTCGCTCGCGATCATGATCTTCGCGCTGCGGCCGCAGCTCATCGGCTCCAAGTGGGGCAGCGGCGTGAAGCTCGAGGTGCTCCCCGGACCGCCCGAGAAGGACGAGGCGCCCGCCGCCACGCCGGCAGCCGCGAGCAGCGCGACCGAGGACGGCACAGCCGAGGAGCCTGCGGACGCCGCCAAGGCGGCGCGGACCAAGACCAAGAAGACCACCAGGAAGACGGCCGCGAGGAAAGCCGAGGCCGAGCCGAGGACGGAGCCCTCGGCGCCGCCGGAAGACGCGA
>JBBSAT010000232.1:0-12801 GCA_038252025.1 Polyangiales bacterium
CGCGGGCTCGAGCGCGGGCTCGACGAGTCGCGCGTCGACAGGAAAGGCGTCGAGCGCCTCGTCCACGCTTGCGATCGGGCGCGCGCGGAGCTCGCCGAGACCTGCGATCACCTCGTCGAGAAGGTGCTGCCCGACGCGGCGCTCGCTGCGGTCCTCCTCGACGGCGGAGAGCTGCACGTGGTGAGCGCCGGCCCGGCGCGCGTGTACCTGCATCGCTCCGGCAAGCCGCAGCGACTCACGCCGCGCGAAGAGACGGCGAGCGGCATGCTCCGCGCGCGGCTGGCCCACTGCTCGGCGATGCTCGAGCCTGGAGACCTCGTCATGGCGGGGAGCGCGAGCGCGTTCTCCGTCAAGTCGATCGCCCAGGTCGTCAGCGTGCTGCAGCAGGACGTGCGGACACCGCCGGCCGTCCTGGCTTCGCTGCTCACCGATCCCGCCGACCAGGCCGGGATGGGCGCCGCCGCGATCGTCATGCGCGTCGTGTAGAGATTCGCTCACGCCGGAGGGCGCCGGCGTAGAACGCCTTGACGCGCCGCCCTTATTGGTTCAACCACTATATCATCCGGTTCAACCACTTCGAACGAGCCTGCCGAATGCCCCTCTTTTCCCCCATCACGCCGGGCGGCTCCGCATCGACGGCGTGCGCCGATGCGCTCCGCGCGAGCATCCTGTCCGGACGTCTGAGCCCTGGCGATCGGCTCCCGCCCGAGCGCGAGCTCGCCGCTACGTTCGGCGTGAACCGGCTCACGCTCCGCAGCGCGCTCGCGCAGCTCGCCGCGGGCCACCTTCTCTCCGTGCGCCAGGGCAGCGGCTACGTGGTGCGCGAGTGGCGGCACGAAGGCGGCCCCGAGCTCCTCGAGGGGCTCGTCGAGCTCTGTGGCTCGGCTGCCGCGCGCACCGACATCGCCAGAGACCTGCTCGCCGTCCGGCGTGGGCTCGCGATCACCGTGCTCGACCGTCTCGCCCTGGGCGTCGCCGCCGAACACGTCGCGCGCATCCGCGCCGCCGTCGATCACTACCGTCTACGCGCGTCGATCGGCTTGAGCTCGAAGGACGCCGCCGAGGTCGATCTCGAGGTCCTGCGTGCGATCGTCGACGCGACCGAGAGCCCCGTCTTTCAGCTCTGCCTCAACCCCGTCGCCGCCGTGCTGCGCTCCATGAGCGCGCTGCGCGACGCGATGTACGCAGATCCGGTCGACGCTGCCGAGGGATACCGCCCGCTCGTCGAGTGGCTCGCCGCGCCGAGCGCAGCGCTCTTGCCGCTCGTCGTGGCGGGGCTGGCAGCGAGAGACGAAGCCGTGCTCGCGCGCATCGCCGTCCCGTCCAAGAGGGTCGCGCCCGCGAAGAAAGCTGCGAGGTCGAAGTGACGAACCGAAACGGAACCGAGGCGCCTCTGTGGGCGCGGGCGATCCTCCTCTTTCCACGCGCCATCTCGGCGAACCTCGCGCGCGCGGAGGCCGCGGGGCTCCTCGAGACGGCCCCCACGCTCCCGCAGCTCGCGCTCGGTGTGCTCAGGATGCAGATCCGCCTCGCGACCCGGCCGGACTCCGTCGGCATGAGCGCGACGCACCCGGTGCGGAGCACCCTCAGAGCGCGACTGCTCGAGCCGCGACCGATGCGCTTTCCGTTCCTCCTGCGCGAGCGTGCGATAGCTCCGCTCGACTTCTCGGGGCTCGCGAGCTCGCGCGAGCGCGTGCTGCGGCACCTGCTCGGCGCGCACCACGACGGGAACCAGTTCGTCTACGACCTCGAGATGCTCGCGATCCACCCGGGCGCCCTCGAGGAGCTGCGCGATCGGACGAACGCGGTTCTCTCCGGCGCCGATCCGCGCGCCGGGTGGCTGCGCGACCTCTGTGTGTACGAGGGCTATCACGAGGCTCTGCTGGTCGCGGTCGAGGACGCGCTCGCGTCGCGCATCGCGCTCCCTCCGCGCGAGGCGAACGACCCCGACATCTCGTTCATCGCCTATCTGCGGTGGTGCGCGCAGCAGCCCAAGACGCTCACGGAGATCGCGCGCGCTCTGAGGACCGGCGCGCTCTCGTTCGATCCGTATCGCCACGAGGTCGCGTCATGAGCCTGCTCGCCGAGGACTTCCTCGGCATGAGCCAGCGGGAGCTGCGCGAGCGCCTCCGGACGGGTCATCCGATCGACCCGCGCACGCTCGACGACACCGAGTATCGCGGCCTCTCGCTCGGTCTGCCCGCGTTCGTGGTCGAGCTCACGTGGCTGACGTTCCGGAAGACGTTCCATCGCGATCCGAAGACGAAGGGCCTCCGCGGGTGGAACGTGCGGATGAAGCAGACCGGCCTCGATGGCCCGCGGGTGCCCATGGAGGCGAAGGACGGCTCACCGCGCTGCTTCGGCTTCTACGACGTCGTCGACGGGCGCGGCCACGCGATGCCCATCCCGTGTCAGCAAGGGCTGTTGATCGACTACGGCAGGAGCGGCACGCGCGATCCGCTGGTCGCGGTCCATGCAGGGAGCAGCGAGCTCCTGCTCGGGTGGACCTACCTCGATCTGCGCGCGGTGCGCATCGGGACGCCGAGCTTCTTCGTGCTCGAGCGCGAGGGCCCGCTCTCCTACGTTCCGCCGAGCTGACGCTTCATGCGACGACGGCGAGACGACGCGGGTCACCGCTGCGTCGCTCGATCCGCATCCGCCAGTCCGTCCCGACGAGATCGCCGCGCTCGAGCGCGGTCCAGACGTTCTCGCCGTCCAGGACCTCGCTGGAGAGCACGAGGTGGTTGATCTGCCCCGTGCGCGTCTCGGCCTCGCAGTGCGGCGCGAGGCTCGAGCAGGTGTCGCGATCCGAGCAGCGCGTCTTGTACGTCGAGAAGAAGAGGCCTCGCCCGCCCTGGTGCGCGACCATCGTCGTTCCGTCGGTGACGATGCAGGTCAACAGGTTCTCGGAGCCTGCCGGCTGCGGCGCGGCGCGATCCACGGCATCGAGGGTCAGCCGCACTGCGTCCATCACCTCGCTCGCGCTCTTCTTCTCGCCGAGCGGGCCGGTCGCCTCGAGCCGAGTGAGCAACATGAAGAAGATCACCTCGCTGTCGGTCTCGCCGAGGACGAAGCGGCGGAGGCGCGGGCTCACCTCCCTGAGCAGCGCGTCGCGATGATGCTCGGAGAAGCCGGGCACGTCGCCGTTGTGCGCGAAGACCCAGCGGCCGTACTGGAACGGGTGGCAGTTGAGGACGGTGTGCGCGCCCTGCGTGGCCTTCCGTACGTGGGCGAGGACTGTCTCGCTCGAGACGACGCCGCTCACGCGGTGGAAGAGCGCGTCCCCGAGCGCGTGCGCGGGGCTCCGCGTGACGTGCGGCGCGCCATCGACGTAGTAGGCGACGCCCCAGCCATCGGGGTGGCGATCGCTCTGCCGTCCGAGCGCGTTCTCCGCCGCGAGCAAGGAGCGGTGCATCTGACTCTGGATGACGCTCCGGAAACCGAACAGGCGACACATCTCGATCACGAGAGTACGCGCCGAACGCCTTGGCCCGTCAACCTTCGGTGCGCTGGACTGTCAGGGCTTGGCGTCGGGCGCCGCGGGCTCGTAGCCGAGGGTCGGCCCGAGCCAGCGCTCGGTGTCCTCGACGCTCATGCCCTTCCGCGCGGCATACTCGACGACCTGATCACGATCGACCTTGCCGACGGAGAAGTACCGAGCCTCCGGGTGCGCCAGGTAGAGACCGCTCACGCTCGCGGGCGGCGTCATGGCGAAGCTCTCGGTGAGCGCCATGCCGATCTTCTCCGCGCCGAGTAGCGAGAAGAGCGTGCCCTTGTCCGTGTGATCCGGACACGCGGGATAGCCGAGCGCCGGGCGGATGCCGCGATACTTCTCGCGGATCCGATCCTCGTTCGACAGGTTCGGGTCTCCGTAGCCGCACTCGTTCCGGACCTGCTCGTGGAGCTTCTCGGCGAACGCCTCCGCGAGACGATCCGTGAGCGCCTGCACGAGGATGGCCGAGTAGTCGTCGTGCGCTGCCTTGTACTCGGCGACCACGGCTTCGGCCCCGAGCCCGGCGGTCACTGCAAACGCGCCGATGTGATCGCTGCCGGCCCCAAGGGGCGCCACGTAGTCGGCGAGGCAGAGGTGCGCGCCGTCGTCCTGCGGGCGCTGCTGGCGGAGCATCGGAAAGCGCGCGACCTCGTCCGCGCGCGTCTCGTCTCGATAGAGGACGATGTCGTTCCCGACGGCGTTCGCGGGCCAGGAGCCGTAGGTGCCGCGCATCTTCACGCGACCGTCCTTCGCGAGGTGCGCGAGCATCGCCTGGCCGGTGTCGAAGAGGTCCCGCGCGGCCTTGCCGTGCTTCGGGTGCTCGAAGATCTGTGGATAGCGGCCCGAGAGCTCCCAGGCGACGAAGAAGAACGTCCAGTCGATGTACGGCGTCAGGGTCTCGATGCTCTCCTCGACCTCGCGCGTGCCGAGGAACGGGACGGGCGCGAGCGTCGAGCCGTCGAACGTGATGCGGGACTTCTTCTCGTTCGCGATCTCGTACTTCACGAGCGGCCTGACCGGGCCCGCGGCGAACGCGCTGCGGAGGCGTGCTTGCTCCTCGCGGTTCTGCTGATCGAACGCCGGCTTGTTCTCCTTCGACAGGAGAGACGAGACGACGTTGACGGCGCGCGAGGCGTCGAGGACGTGCACGACGGGGTAGTCGTACTTGGGCGCCACCTTCACGGCGGTGTGCTGGCGGCTCGTGGTCGCTCCGCCGATGAGGAGCGGCAGCGTCATGCCGCGGCGCTTCATCTCGCTCGCGACCGAGGCCATCTCGTCGAGCGACGGCGTGATGAGGCCCGAGAGCCCGATGATGTCGACCTGCTCTGCGATCGCCGTGTCGAGGATCTTCGCGGTCGGCACCATCACACCGAGGTCGATGACCTCGTAGCTGTTGCAGCCGAGAACGACGCCCACGATGTTCTTCCCGATGTCGTGAACGTCGCCCTTGACGGTGGCCATCAGCACCTTGCCGTTGCCCTTCTTGGTGCTCCCGCTGAGGCGCTTCTCTTCCTCCATGAACGGCGTCAGGTAGGCGACGGCCTTCTTCATCGCGCGCGCGCTCTTCACGACCTGCGGCAGGAACATCTTGCCGGCGCCGAAGAGGTCGCCGACGACGCTCATCCCGCTCATGAGGGGCCCCTCGATGACGTCGAGCGGTCGGCCGAGCTTGGCGCGTGCTTCTTCCGTGTCCTGATCGATGAAGTCGATCACGCCGTGGACGAGCGCGTACTCGAGCCGCTTCTCGACGGTCGTCTCGCGCCAGGAGAGATCGAGCTCCTTCTTCTTTCCTCCGCCCTTCACGGCCTCCGCGAAGGCGACGAGGCGCTCCGTCGAGTCGGGACGGCGATCGAAGAGCACGTCCTCGACGTGCTCGAGGAGATCCTTGGGGATGTCCGCGTACACGCCGAGCTGCCCGGCGTTCACGATCCCCATGTCCATCCCCGCCGCGATCGCGTGGAACAAGAAGGCCGTGTGCATCGCCTCGCGCACGTGATCGTTGCCGCGGAACGAGAACGAGAGGTTCGAGACTCCGCCCGAGATCTTGATCCCCGGGCACTCGGCCTTGATGAGCTTGATCGCCTCGATGAACTCGATCGCGTAGCGGTTGTGCGCCTCGATGCCCGTCGCGACGGCGAAGATGTTCGGGTCGAAGACGATGTCCTCGGGCTCGAAGCCGACCTGCTCGGTGAGGATGCGATAGGCGCGCTTCGCGATCGCGAGCTTGTGCACGGCCGTCTCGGCCTGCCCGCCCTCGTCGAACGCCATCACCACGACGGCCGCGCCGAACTGCCGGCAGACCTTCGCCTGCTCGACGAATTTCTCCTCGCCCTCCTTCATGGAGATCGAGTTCACGATCGACTTGCCCTGCACGCAGCGGAGCCCGGCCTCGAGCACCGTCCACTTCGACGAGTCGATCATGATCGGGATGCGCGAGATCTCGGGCTCGGAGGCCACGAGGTTCAGGAAGCGCGTCATCGACGCTTCCGAGTCGAGCATCCCCTCGTCCATGTTCACATCGAGGATGTTCGCGCCGCTCCGCACCTGGTCGAGCGCGACCTCGAGCGCGGTGTCGAACTGATCGTCCTTGATGAGCTTCATGAAGCGGCGTGAGCCCGTCACGTTCGTGCGCTCGCCGATCATCAGGAAGTTCGACTCGGGGCGGACGACGAGCGGCTCGAGCCCGGAGTAGCGCGTGAGGTGATCGTTCGAAGGAGTCTTGCGAGGCGGCAGCCCGTGCACGGCCTTCGCGATGGCCGCGATGTGCGGCGGCGTCGTGCCGCAGCAGCCGCCGACGATGTTCACGAACCCAGCCTCCGCGAACTCGCGCAGGAAGCCGCCGGTGTCCGCTGGGGTCTCGTCGTAGCCGCCGAAGGCGTTCGGCAGGCCGGCGTTCGGGTAGCAGCTGATGAGGGTGTCGGCCGCCTGGCTGAGCTCCGCGAGGAACGGGCGCATCTCGGTGGCCCCGAGCGCGCAGTTGATCCCGACGCTCATCGGACGCGCGTGCCGAACGCTCGTCCAGAAGGCCTCGACCGTCTGGCCAGAGAGCGTCCGCCCGCTCTTGTCGGTGATGGTCACCGAGATCATCAGCGGCAGCCGCTTGTTCAGCTGGGCGAACACGTCCTCGATCGCGACGAGCGCCGCCTTCGCGTTGAGCGTGTCGAAGATCGTCTCCACGAGGAGGAGATCGACGCCGCCCTCGATGAGAGCGCGAACCTGCTCGGCGTACGACGCGCGCACCTGCTCGAACGTGACGGCGCGGAAGCCGGGATCGTTCACGTTCGGCGAGAGCGAGAGCGTGCGGTTCAGAGGACCGATGGCGCCAGCGACGTAGCGCGGGCGGTCGGGCGTGAGCTTCGTCCACTTGCGCGCCGCTTCGAGGGCGCACTCCGCGGCTCGGAGGTTGATGTCGCGGACCGCGTGCTCGAGGCCGTAGTCGGCCTGTCCGATCGACGTCGACGCGAACGTGTTCGTCTCGACGATGTCGCTGCCCGCCTCGAAGTAGCGCTCGTGCAGCTTCTGGATGACGTCCGGCCGCGTGATGGCGAGCAGGTCGTTGTTTCCCTTCAGATCGATCGCCGAGTCGGCGAAGCGCTTGCCGCGGAAGTCAGCCTCCGTGAGCGTCTCGAGCTGGATGAGGGAGCCCATCGCGCCGTCGAGGATGGCGATCCGCTCCTCGAGCAACGACGAGAGGTACTTCGGGAGCACGGCGTGGCTGACGGTCTCGTTCTTCATCGGGATCCTCTGGGGCGAACGGCGGGCTTCTCGGCCAGCGCAGTGACGACTTCGAAGCCGGGCTCGCGACGCTCGCGCGAGGTGACGGCGCACTGATGGACGACGAGGCCCGCCTTCTCGAGCGAGGAGGCGAGCTTCTTCGGACGAAAGCCGGGATGCACGTGCCCATAGGGGCTCGTGACGTCGAGGTGCTCGTGCCGGTCGAGCGTGATCGCGAGGAGCCGGCCGCCGGGCCTGAGCACGCGAGCGCACTCCGAGAGCGCGCGGTCCGGGTCCGCCGTCGAGGCGAGCACGTGGAAGAGCAGCACGACGTCGAAGCTGCCCGGTTGGAACTCGAGGGCCTCCACGTCACCCTGGGACACCGCCGCGAGATCGCCGAGACGATCGCGCGCCGCGCTGACCGCGCGCTCGCTGCGATCGACGCACGTGAAGCTCTTGCTGCGCGGGGCGAGGAGCGCCGCCACGGTTCCGTCGCCACAGCCCGCGTCGAGCACGTCGCCCAGCTCGGCGAGGCAGAGGAACGCGCGCGCCATCGACTCCCACGTTCGGCCGGGCGAGTAGTGGCGCTCCATCTGGCCGGCGACGGCGTCGGGCCAGCGCCCATCTCCGTCTCGCCGCTTCACGAGCGCGGTGGCCCGCGCACGATCAGTGTCGAGCGCGCGCTCGTCCAGCGAACGCTCCGCGAGCTCGATGGCTCCCCGCACGGGCTCGGAGAGCCCCTCGTCGCGGACGGCGTAGAAGGTGCTCGTGCCCGCCTTGCGGTCACGCAGAACACCGGCGTCGCGAAGCCTGGCGAGCTGCGTCGAGACCCGTGACTGCGCCACGCCGAGGAGATCGGTCAGCTCCGCGACGGAGAGCTCGTGGCGCGCGAGGACGCCGACGATCCGCATGCGCGTCGGATCGCCGAGGACGGCGAAGAGCTCGGAGACGTCTTGGATCGTGGCCAATTCAGCGCTTCATCCATTCATTCAGATGAACAGATGAAGGATTCTTATGCCGCTCGCCCGAAGGCGCAACCGGAGAGATCGACGCTCAGCGCAGGTCGACGATGACGTCTCGATGCTCGTTCGGGGCGAGCTCGACGTGCTCGGTGCGCTCCACGCCGAGGACGTCGTTGGTGAAGCGGAGCACGTGCTCGCCGGAGCCCGCCTCGACGCGCGTGAGCGGCGTGGTTCCGATCGGGCGTCCATCCAGCTCGACGGTCGCCCAGGGGATCGCGTTGATGCGCAGGTGCGCCCCGGCAGCCTCCACCCGCACCGGGGCCTCGGCAGCCGTCGGAGGACCATCCTCGGTCTCGGTGCGCCTGGGCCGCGGGGGTGCGCGGCGAGCCGCGTCCGGAGCGACCGGCGGCGCGGTGGCGGGCGCGAGCGGTGCGGATGGCTCGAACGAGGCACGTGCGCTCGTCTCGTCCGACGTCGAAGGCCGGGGGCCTGGTGACGAGGCCGTGCTCTCGTCGCGCGGCGGAGGTGCGGAGACCTGGACGCTCATCGCCTCCTCCCCACGTTCGTCGCTATCGGCGCGCGTGGGCTCCGGGTCGGGGGCGCGCCGCGACGGCGCATACGCCAGCATCACGGCGACGCCGACCGCGATCGCTGCGCCGATCAACAGGGTGGAGCGCGTCTTCGCCGGCGGCGGCGGCGTCGAACGCGAGCTCGTCGTCGCGGTGAGCCGGGTCTCGGTCTCGCTCTCGCCGTCGCGCAGATAGCTAGACTCGGCGACGAGCATCGAGGGCGTCGCGTCGATGACGGGCGCTGCGAGCGCAGCGCGGGCCCCAAGATCGTCGCGCGGCGCAGGCTCCCCATCGATGCGAGCACGTGCGACGAACCGCTCGAGGGTGGAGACGACGTCCAGCGCCGTCGGCCGTGCGGCTGGGTCCGCCTGCGCGAGCTGGTTCACGAGAGCGTTCAGCGCGGGAGGACGGTGCGTCGCACGGTCGAGCAGCTCGTCGAGGACCACGCCGAGCGCATAGAGATCGACCGCGGGCCCGACCTCCGCGCCCGCGCGCTGCTCGGGCGGCATGTAGCGAGGCGTCCCGCCGCGCATCCCGTCGAGGCGCGCGACCGCGACCCCGAAGTCGGCGAGCTTCACGTCACCACTGCGCGACACGAGGACGTTCGACGGCTTCACGTCGCAGTGCACGATCCCCGGACGCTGCGGCGTGCCCTCGTGCGCATGCTGGAGCGCTCGGGCCACCTCGGCGCCGACGTGGGCGACGACGGCGGGCGAGAGCGGACGGTCGACCGCGGCGGAGGCGAGCCGCGCGAGGTCGGCCCCGTCGATCCACTCCATCGCCAGGTAGTAGTCGTTCTCTGCGCGCCCGAAGTCGAACGTCGATACGATGTTCGCGTGTGTCAGTGCGAGCGAGAGGCGCGCCTCGTCGATGAAGCGCGCGACGGCCTGTCGATCGGCCAGGCGTGTGGATCGGATGCGCTTGATGCAGACGTCCTTCGTCGCTCCGGCGGCTCCGAAGGCGCGCGCGCGAAGGACCTCGCCCATCCCGCCGCGGGCGAGGGTGCCGAGGATCACGTAGCGGCCCACCCGCGCCCCGACGGCCGGGACGGCTGCGCCCTCCCCGACCGAGGAGGTCCCTGCATCGCTGGCGGCGGGCGTCATGTCGCTTCGTCTCTTCTACTGTGCCTTCTCGCGCTCGGCTTCGCACCTACCGCGTCCGCGCAGGGCGCCGAGCCACCTCAGTCCGCACGGCGTCGAGCCGTCATGCTGGTCGCGCGCGCCACGGGACCCGATCAGGCGCTCGCCGAGGACGTCCTGGACGCCATCGCGCCCGCGCTCGAGGCCCAAGGGCTGGACCCGCGGCGGCCGCCACGCCCCGAGCCGGCGCCGACACCGCGCGATCTCGAGTCGGAGCTGGCCGCCGCGACCGAGGCCTACGCGCACCTGCGGCTGGAGGAAGCGAGGACGACCCTCGACGCCTCGATCGCGACGCTCGAAGCGACGGGTGGCGCAGACCTCGAGCCGGCTACGCTCGTGCGCGTCCGCGTCCTGGCAGCAGAGATCGCCCGCGCGATGGGGGACGAGGGGGCGACGGAGCGCGCGCTCGACCTCGCGCTCGCGATCGACCCCGCGCTGGTGCTCGACCCAGCGCTCGAGCCGCCCCCGCTCCTCCTGACGCTCGACGCGCGACGGCGCGCGCTCGAGACCTGCGACCTGACGATCCGCGTCCGCCCCGCCGACGCGACGGTGATCCTCGACGGGACGGCGCGGGCGACGGGCTCGCTGACGCTCCCGTGCGGGACGCACCTGCTGCGCGTCGAGGCGGAGGGTCGCACGACGAGCGCGCGAGCTCTGGTGCTTCGCCCCGGCGAGCCGAGCACGCTCGACCTCACTCTCGCGATCGACGCGCCCGAGGTGTTGGCCAACCCGGGCCCGCCTTTCACCGCGATCGCGCTCGAGCTCACGGAGGCGGCGGAGAGCCTCGGTGGCGCGCTGCTCGTCCTCGACGTCGAGCGAACGCGGGACGGGCGAGCGCGGGCCCGCCTCGTCGGGCTGGATCACGACGCGCAGGTGACGGCGGCCTCGGACGGCGCCGCCATCGCGAGCGCGCTGCTCGGTCCAGACGAGGTCCCCGCGGCCGCGACGGTCGATCCCTGGCCGTGGGTCGGCCTCGGCATCGGCGTCCTCGCGCTCGTCGGCGTCGCGATCGGGCTCGGCGTCGGTCTCTCGGAGAGCACAGCTGGGAGCTTCGGGATCCACGGGAGCATCCTGCCTTGAGCGAGCGGGCCCGAGCGACCCGGCGTTGCCGACTCGGCGTCGCGATTCTCTGCCTGGCGGGCTGCAGCCGGCCGGCCGTGATCGCGCCGCGCATCGTCCACAACGCCGACGACGCGCCCTTCCTGGGAGCGGACTCGGTCGTCATCAGCGTCGAGCGCGCGGGCGTGCCGATCGATGGCGCGAGCGTTCGCGTCCCGGACGTCGCGACGAGCTTCGACCTCGAGGGGGTGCCTTTCGGAGAGAGCCTCGGGCTCCTCGTGGAGTCGCGCCTCGGCGATGTCGTCCTGGCGCGCGGCCGCTCGTTTCCGTTCGACTATCCCGCCGCGGGGGCGCCGCCGACGCTCACCCCCGACGTGTTCGTCGGAACGCTCGGCCGCTTCGCACGGACGCTCGAGACCGACCGCGCGATCGTCGCGATCACACCGACGACGAACGGCGCGCTCGTCGCGACGAGCGATGGCGAGATCCTCGCGTACGAGGCGCACGGGGCGAGCGATGGGAGCGCTCGGCTCGTGCCGCTCGCCCAGCTCCCCGAACGAAGCGGTGCGAGCTGGATCGCGCTCGGTCCCGTCGCGAACGGCAGGCTGCTCGGGATAGGGGGCGCGGCCGGAGGCGCGTCGCTCATCGACGCGGACGGTCACGTGACGGCCACGCTCGCGGAAGGCGCGCTCGACGCGCGGTCGGGCATCGCGCTCGCCGGGGCCAGCGACTCCAGCTGGGTGATGGCGATCGGTGGGCGCGACGCCGCCCACGTCGCCGTCGCCGACGTCGTCCGCATCGACATCACGAGCACGCTGACCGTGTCGCAGCTCCCGCCCCTCGACGCGCCACGCGATCGTGCGAGCGTTGCCCGCGTCCAGGCGAGCGACGGCGTCGACGTTCGCGACGTCGTGCTGGTGGTGGGTGGCGGGGTGCCCTCGACCGTGACGCTGCTCGAGGTGAGCGGAGGGCCCACCGAGTCGTTCGCCGTCGATCCCCCGCTCGACTCGCGCGCGCTGGTCGCCGTCGAGACGGGCCTCGTCGTCGCGGCAGGGGGAAGCGACGCGCTCGGAGCACCGAGCGACATGGTCGATCTCTTCGTCGTGCGCCTCGACACGCACCCGCGCGTCGCGCGGTTCTCCCCGGCGCCCTCGTTGCTCTACGCGGCGCGCGCCGACGCGATCGCGCTCGGCCTCGGCCCGGGGCTTGCGCTCTTCGTCGGCGGCATGGACGCGGCTGGCGCACCCGTTCCGGGCGCAGAGCTCGTGGAGGTCAGGCTCGACACGCTTCCGGGACGCGTCCTCCCTACCGGCGCTCTTGCGCCAGGCGCGGCTGCTGCGGCGGCCGCCCGCCTCGCCGATCGAAGCGTCCTCGTCGGCGGCGCCGGCGTGCTGTCGGCCTACATCCCGCCCCGCGGACCCAGCTGATGTGCGTTCGACCGCATCGTTCGCGACGAGCATCACGGACGGTGACGCGCCATCATCGGAGCGTGAGCGGCGACAACACCACGATCGAAGCGGTGCACGGCGCGACGCGCGGCCTGTCCAACGTCGCGCTGGTCGTTCCGCTGTCTGGCGACGACCGCGCCCCCTACGAGCTCGACCTCGGGAGCACCCTCTCGATCGGGCGAAATCGCTCTTCGAGCCTGGTCGTCGACGACGCCGCCGTCAGTCGCCTACACGCGACGGTGCGCTGGGACGGCGGCGACCACGTGACCCTGACAGACCACGGCAGCCGCAACGGCACGCTCGTCTCGGGCGCCCGCGTGGAGGGCGAGCGCGAGCTCGGCCACGGAACGATCGTGGACGTGGGCCCGCAGCGGTTCCTCATCCTGCTGCCGAGCGGGGTCTCGAGCGCTCTCGACC
>JBBSAT010000233.1:0-12786 GCA_038252025.1 Polyangiales bacterium
GGCAGTGAGCGAGTTCGAGGCCGTCTCGCATCTCTTGCCGCAGGAGGTCCCGGTTCACCTGAACCTGGGCGACGCCTACCGGGCGACCAAGCAATACACGAAGGCGGAGACCGAGTTCGCTCGCGTCCTCGAGCTCAGTCCGAATTCGGCCGAGGTCCACTACGACATCGGCCTAATGTACATGGCGCAGGCGGCCGACCTGACCGGGGCGCCTCAGCTCGCGATGCTGCAGCGGGCGCAGAGCGAGTTCGCGACGTACCGGACGGGGATGGGCTCGCGGCTGGCTCGAGACGATGCGTCGACGCAGTACATGGAGGAGCTCACGCGCCAGATCGACCGCGTCCAACGGACGATGGAGCGGGACGCCGCCCGCGCGCAGCGCGAAGCCGACCGAGCAGCGCGTGCTGCCTCGAGCGGCGATGGGACCTGAAAGGTGGACGTCGTGAACCGCATTCCTCCGCTTGCTCAGCTCGGCCTGGCGCTCGCCCTGTTTCTCGGGATCGCCGGCGCGGCAGGGACCGTCGAAGCACAGGCTGCGCGGGGGCGTGCCCCGCGGATCATCACGCTCGACGAGTTCCGCATCGAAGGCCGCGTTCAGCGTCCGAACGCGTTCTACATCTTGAACCGATCGAGCATCGGCTACGAAGTGCTGGACCTGCGCACGACTTTCACGCGTGAGATCATCCGCAGCGTCCAGGGCGAGCCGTTCTGAGTCTCTCGGCGCTGAGTCTCTCGGCCCTGAGTCTCTCGGCGATCTGCGCCGCTGTGGTCGACATCGCCATCTTCGCCTGGGTCGCTGGTTGCGCGCGGATGCTGCTCGTCGAGCTTCCGGTCGACCACGTGAGGATCGCTCGCGCGGTCGGTCGGTCGCCTGCGCGCCTGGCGCGGCTCGCCGAGGACCGCGGAGCGATCGCCGCGCTCGCGCGGGCGGTCACGGAGCTGGCACCCGGTGACGACCGAAGCGCGGCAGTCCGTGAAGCGGTCGAGGGCGTGCGCGCTCGCATCACGAATCGTCTCGCTGCGCTTCGAGTCATGGGCCCCACGGCCTCGTTCGTCGGGCTCGCCGGTGCGGCCGCGCAGATGAGCTGGCTTCGCTGGGACCATGGCGTGCTCGATCTCGATCCGAGCCGAGTTCTCGGCATTGCGGTCCAGGCCGGTGCGCTCTGCATGGCGCTGGGGATCGCCGGCTCGACGACCGCGATCGGGGCGTTCTTCTTCTTCCGTCCACGTGCGCGGTCGATTCAGAAAGCAGTGGATCGTTTCGGCGACCAACTTGTGGGGGCTACGCCTGCATCGTGGACCCGCGCGACCGGCTGATGATAAAGTTCCCGCGCCCGGAACTTTGCCCGCCTTCTGGCGTCGAACCCCCGCGCAGCTTCCGTTCGTCGAGAACCTCTTCCGTCGGTGAATCGCGATGACGACCCCTCAGCAGCCCAACCAGAGCAAGGGACCCGGCGGACGCCCGGGGGCGATGACGATGGCCATGCAGGCCGTCGGTCCGACGCGACCGAGCGGGCCGAAGGTCCTCCGCATCGGAGTGATCCAGGGCGACAAGATGGTCGAGGAGCGGATCATTCGCACTCGCGAGACGGTCACCGTCGGGACGTCGGAGAAGAACCACTTCGTGGTCGCGACGCCGGGGCTTCCTCCTTCCTTCGATCTCTTCCAGCTCGTGGGCGGCGACTACATCCTGAACTTCACCGAGCAGATGCGCGGCCGCGTCGGGCTCGCCGGCGGCGTACAGGCGCTCGATCAGCTCCGCAGCACGGGCGCCGCTCGGAACGCGGGCGCGTTCTGGCAGGTGAAGCTCTCGGAGACCTCGCGGGGTCGCGTCGCGATCGGCGACACCACTCTGCTGTTCCAGTTCATCGACCCGCCGCCCGTTCAGCCGCGCCCGCAGCTCCCCGCAGCAGTCGTCGGCGGGTTCGTCGCTGGCATCGACTGGTTGTTCACCGCGTTCGTGATGTTCTCGTTCATGAGCCACTTCGGCTTCATCATCTTTCTCGAGAACGCCGACTGGCCCATCCCGCCGAACCTCGCGACGATCCCGCCGGAGCTGGCGGACATCATCTTCGCCGAGCCGGAAGAGCCGCCGGAAGCCCCTACCGAGCCGACGACAGACGAGGCGACGGACGAGCCCTCCGAGGAAGTCGCGCAGGAAGAGTCGCACGAGCCATCTTCGGAGCCGTCCTCGACTCCGACCGAGCGGCAGCAGCGGGCCGATAGCGATGCGCGGATGGCCGCGGACGAAGCGGTCGCGCAGGTCGACCAGCTCCTTCTCGGCGCTCTCGGCGAGAGCGGCGCCCTCCACGACGTCCTCGCGGGCGGCGCAGTGACCGGCAGTGCCGCAGACGTCCTCGCGCAGGCCGAAGGTGTTGGCGTCGCGAGCAGCGGAAGCGGCACGCTGCGCGATCGCTCCGGCGGCGGGCGAGTCGGCACCGGGGGCGACATCGGAGGCCTCCGTCGCGCCGAAGGTGGGACGACCGCCAGCCAGGAGGGCGGCACCGTGACGGAGGCGGCCCCCCGTGGACGCTTCCGCGCGATCGCCGACGCCGATTCCGAATCGGGCTCCGGCGACTTCGATCCGCAGACGGTCGTCCGCGCGATCAACACGCGACGGAGCGCGATTCAGGCCTGCTACGAGCGCGAGCTTCGTTCGCAGCCGACGCTGGCCGGTCGAGTGACCATCCAGATGACGATCCAGGAAGCTGGCAACGTCACTGGCGTACACGCGACGGCGAACACGACGGGCAACGACGACGTCGCCTCGTGCGTCTCGCGCGTCGTGGGCGGCCTCCGATTCAGTCCTGGGCCGAGCGATGGCAGCGTGACGTACACGTTCCCGTTCGTGTTCGAGCCGCAGTCGTAGCTCAGGCGTCGGGTTTGTCGGCGGGCGGGTCGAATGACTCGCGTCGCCGTGCAACCAAGCTGCGTGGCGTGGGCCGAAAACGAAGTCTCGCTTCCAAACGCGTCGTTGACACCCTATCGGCCCTCGATATACTCGCGACGAAACTTTTGGGGAGGGTCGTCTGACCTGCGTTTCTTCGGCCCAGCCTCTTCACGCGCTCGCATTTTGCGCGGAAGGTCCTGGGTGAGGGCGAGACCTCCACAGGCGGGACTTACGCGCTGCGATCGTCGAGATTGGGCGAGGTCGGGAAAAGTGCTCGTGTCGATTCGGCTAGCCACCAGACTCTTCGCTTCGAAGTCTCTTGCGACGGTTGTCCTCGCGCTCGTCGCGATGGCAGCCATCCCGTCGGGCGTCGAAGCGCAGGCGTGGCTCGCCGACCGCAGTCGTGCGCAGGGCCCTGGCATTCGCCTTGGAGACTTCGAGCTTCATCCGGGCATCGGCGTCGAGGTCGGCTGGGACTCGAACCTCTATCTCACCGAAGACAACCCGGCGCCGGGCAACCCGGGTCGGCACATCGACACGGGCATCCTGCGGGTCACACCCCACCTGTTGTTCTCGACGACCACCGCACAGCGCGAGGGCGAGGGCGAGGGGTCGACGGACGACCACAGCACGCCGCCCGTGGTCGAGTTCTCCGGCGGGATCTCGGCGGCCTACTACGAGTTCTTCGCGGACTCGAACCGGCGTAACGTCGCGATGGACATCGGCCTTCGCTTGACCGTCCTGCCGCAGCGGCCGTTCTCGTTCGTGATCTACGACGACTTCACGCGTCAGATCCGCCCCTTCACGGAGAACATCGTCCCCACCGCGAACCTGGCGCGCATCGGCAACCAGGGCGGGCTCGAGCTGCACTTCCAGACGGATGGTGGCGTCCTCCAGGTGATGACGGGCTACCAGTTCCAGCTGAGCTTCTTCGAGGACCCGCGTTTCCAGTACGGCAACAGCTTCAACCACACCGTCACGCTGCAGGAGACGTTCGCGTTCTTGCCGCAGACCGCGCTGGTCCACGACACGACGGTTCAGATCCGAAACTACTTCAACTACAGCAGCACGTCGGCGCCGGTGAACCTGTCGGACAGCGTTGCGATCCGCACGCGCATCGGGCTGAACGGGGCCATCACGACGAACGTCTCGATCTCCGGGATGATCGGCTACGCAGCGGGCTGGTTCAACTCGCCAAACCCGGCGTACGTCCAGAACTACGACGCGCCCGTCGGTCAGCTCGAGCTGCGCTGGACGCCGATGCAGGGCACGCGGTTCCGGATTGGCTACGACCGCGACTTCCAGGCGGCGTTCCTCGGCAACTACTACAGCCGTGACCGCGGCTACATCGGCTTCCAGACGTTGATCGGCGGCGTCTTCATGCTCGGCATCGACGGCGAGGTCGCCTACGTCGACTACGGCATCATCGCGGCGCCTCTCGGCCCGACGGGCGTTCCGATGCCGATCGGCAACCTTCCGAGCCGCGAGGACATCCGCGTCGGCGCGACGCTGTTCGCCGAGTACCGGTTCACCGACTGGCTCGGGATCAACGCCTCCGCTCAGTACACGGGCGTGTTTACCGACTACCAGTACAACTACGACTCGACCATGGCCCCGGCCATCTTGGACCCGGCTTCCTACAACAAGTTCCAGGCGTTCCTCGGCGTTCGCGTCTTCTACTGAGCGCCTTCTACTGAGCGCCCCTTCGGTCGTTCGCCCGTCGACTCCTGCCCGATCTACTCGCCCCACCCGATCTACTCGCCCCGCCCGATCTACTCGCGAAGCGTCAACGATCCGATGACGGATCGCCCCGCCAGTGGAAGCCCGAGGATGTCCGTCCCGCGGGCGTCGAAGAGATCGCGCACCACGACCTCGAGCGAGACGTGACGGTCCGCGAACGTCACTGAAGCGCCGATGCCGACGCGCGCCCGCCCAGCGATCACCTCGGTGTTCGCTTGATCGGCGTAGCTCGCTGCGACGTACTCGACGTCGGCGAAGCCCGCGATTCGGTCGATCGCGTCGAAGCGGTCGCTCGTCGCCGCGAAGCGCGCGTAGAGCGACACCGGCGGGCGGAGCGGTAGCGCGCGCCCTAGCGTCTCGTCCTCGGCGTGGAGCCACGTGAAGGCGACGTTGAGGTGAGCCCAGCGGTCGACGCTGCCGGCGACGCTGGCTTCGATGCCTGCCAGGGTTGCGCTGGCGACGTTCAGCGGCACGGACTGGTTCTGCGTGTTGCGCGCGTAGCGGATCAGATCCGAGACGACCGCGCCGAACCCTCGAACGTCGATCGTTCCGCGGACGGGGCCGGCCGACCCCGTGAGCAGCAGCCCTCCGTCCACGCCGAGCGAGGTCTCCGCGCGCAACGTCGTGTTCCCGACGAGGTACGCGCGATCACCGAAGAGCTCGACGAGGCTCGGCGGTCGCACTGCGGCGTACCCTGAGGCCGAGATCGCCACGCCTGGGATCGGCTCCAAGACGAAGCCGAGGCGGGCGGTCGGCACGAAGAGCGTCGACGAGGTGGCGGCGCCAGAGCGTCCCTCGCTGAGATCGAAGAGGCGGGCATCGAGGATCTCGACGCGCCCGCTCGGGCGGACCTCGAAGCGTGTCGTGTCGATCGCCCCGAACGCGCGCCCCTCGAGCGCGATCACGGCCCCATCACGCGCCGAGGCGGGTGGCTGTCGCAGGGCGAGCCGATCGGACGGCGAGAGCGCCTCGTGCGCGTAGGTCCCGACCGCCGTGACGTCGAGCCAGTCGGCAGCACGCACGGTGCCTGCGAGCCGCGCGGTCGCGCGCCAGAGCAGATCATCGGTGTCGCGCGCGAGCTGACCGAACTGCGCCAGCGGGTCGGAGACGGTGCGCCTCTCGAAGCCGACGCCGAGCGCCAGCGCGAGGCGAAACACATCGCGGTCGGCGAGCTCCGCCGATACACCGCCGAGCAACCTCGTGCTGGAGCGCCGCCCGGCGGGGACATCGGCGAAGCGGCTGGGCACCGCGGCAAGTCCGCCGACACGCTCCGTACCGAGCCACGCGCTCTCCAGGCGAACGTCGCCGATGCGGCCCCGCACGGACATCATCCCGCTCCCTTCCAAGAAGTTCGTTCCGAGGCGCACGCGCGTGACGTCGTCCGAGGGATCGAACGACGTGTGGTTGTCGTCCACATAGGGAAACTGGCCTCCGTACGTCGTTCCTCCAGCTGCGGTCGTCACATGCAATCGATCGTCCCCGACCGAAGCCGACGCGCGCAGCTGCCCGAGATCGAACGAGCCTGCGCTCAGCGTGCCCTCGAAGTGCTGCCCTGGGTCGTCACGCGGGACGAGGCGGAGCACGCCGCCGATGGCGCCCGCAGAAAGCCACGTCGGCGCGCCTCCTCGATACACCTCCACGCGAGAGAGCAGCCAGGTCGGGATGCTCGACAGGTCGAACGCGCTTCCGTCCGGCGAAGCGATCGGGATCTCGCCGAGCAGCACGGTCGTTTGCTCGGCTTCCGCGCCGCGAAGCGAGAGCGTCGTGAAGCCGCCGAACCCTCCCGAGCGCCGCGCCCGTGCGCCCGGCGAGTCGAGCAGCACCTCGTCGAGCGTCTCGACCGCCCTCGGCCGCGCGTCGAGACGGATCACCGTCGACGACGCGGTCGGGTCGAGCTCGTTGCCCGATGCGATCGGGCGGCTCGCGACGCCCGTGGCGCCGTACGTCGGCTCTTCCTCGTCCGCGCCGTCACCGGTCTGCGCGGAGACGTGCGCCGCGAGCACGAGCACCGCTGCGATGAGCCACCCGCCGCTGCGTGTCACGGGATCTCGATCGGCACGCGTTCCGGTAGGATGAGCCTCGGCGTCCGGACGGAGCGCGCGCTCTCAGGGGCTGGGCCTTGCTCGCCACGTCGCCGCGCGCTTCTCGCGTCGTCCGTGCGGCCCTCCTCGTCGTAGAGCCTGGCCAGGTCCGCGAAGTCGCGCTCGCTGCCCTGGCCGACGCGGATGCGATCTTCGATACGCGCCGCCCGGTCGCACCCCTCCGGGTCCCAGAAGCGGGT
This sequence comes from Polyangiales bacterium, assembly GCA_038252025.1. Lineage (GTDB taxonomy): Bacteria > Myxococcota_A > Polyangia > Polyangiales > Sandaracinaceae > JBBSAT01. The sequence continues at coordinate 6,912 of JBBSAT010000233.1, forward strand.
GACGTACGCCATCTGTGCGCTTGCCCCGGCAGCGTTCGCATCGTTCGCGATCATGGGAGTCAGCATCCACGACGCGAAGAAGAACGAACCGAGGAGCACGACGAGGCGATCTCGAGTCCGCCGCTCGCCCCACGCGGTCCAGATCAGCGCGAAGACCCCCAACGCGAACAGGGGGACCATGGACCGCGTCCCGCAGAACGAAACGTTGGCGAGCCTCGACGCGAGGAACGTCCCTGCATTGTACGGCGCGAAGTCGTGGCGCACGAGAACGCGGAGCATCTGCGGCAGCGGGCGTGTGACCGCTTCCGGCATGTGGGGGTAGTAGACGGATGGACCGCCCGACGCGAGCATGCCCACCCCGAGAGACGCGACGGCGAACGTCGACACGAGCCGGGGCGCGAAGCGCGCGATCACCCGGCCTCCTTCGACAGCCGCCCAGCCGAGGAACGGCAGGGCGATCGCGAGGTAGCGGGCCCCGACCGTCCAGCCGCCGCGCCAGTTGTTCATCGTGCAGATGAGCAAGAACGTGGTCAGCGGGATGAGGAGCGCGAAGACCGCGTCGAGCCGAGTGCGCCGGTTCGCGAGGAGCGCCGGGTATCCGACGAACGCGAGCAAGAGCACCGGCGTGAGCGGGAAGAGCCCGTACCCCAGATCGAAGAGCAAGCCGCCGGCGGCCTCCCAGTGGAAGCTTCCCGACCCGTAGAACCCTTCGCGAGAGAGCTCCCGAAACGCCTCTGCTTCCAGATATCGATGCCCGGGCGTGAGCGCGTTCCCGAAGCAGATCCGATGGAACAGGAGGACCGACACTGTCGGGACGAGGGCGCCCACGCCGAAGTTCACGAGGTACGGGCGCTGTCGAATCGCGAAGAGCGCGTAGATCGACAAGAGCCCTGACGCGAAGAAGCCTGGGTACTCGAACGCGGTCGCGCTCGCAGCCAGGAAGCCGGCGGACAGCGCGGCCCAACCCGAGATCTGCTTCGCCGCTCGGGCACGCTCGAGGATCATGAACGCACCGAACGCGACGACCGCGCTCAGCGTGTGAGAGACGAAGAGCATTCCGTACGCGTAGAGCAGCGAGCCGATTCCGAGCGAGAGCACGACGGCGTCGCGCACGACCGGAGGGCCACCTCTGCGCGCGAGCCAGCGGTGGAACGCGTAGAGGAACGCCAACGTCGGAAGAACGGAAGCCGTGAAGCGGACGACCCAGAGCGCCGTCGTGCGGTCGAACGGGGTGCCGGTGATGATCGTGTAGCGACGGTACAGCCAGTACCCGGGGACGCCGAGGTAGCTCGTGGCGGGCGCCTTCACGCTGTAGACGTGCCCCTCGAACACGGCCGCGTCGTTGACCCAGCCCCACTGCTCGCGCACGTGCTCGATCGCGAACGTGTGGTCGTCCACGAGGGCGGCCGTCATGAAGAACCGAACGTTCTCGTTCGGATTGTTCACGCGCGGGTGGTACGGAAACGCGTACACGTACGCGAGCGCGCAGATACCGAAGAGAGCGAGCCTCCGCCCTCGTGTGGGAGGGCTCTTCTGCGGGACGAGCGCCAAGGCGGCCGAGCCTACCCGCTCCGTCTCATGGAGGCACCCTCTGCCGGGGCCATCGTTGACCGGATCCGGGGACCCGCCTAAGTTCGCGCCGTGAGCGCGCCGACGGAGGACGAGGGGACCGGCCGTGCGATCGATCGCAGGCTCCCGGAGGGTCGATCCATCGCGATCACCGGCGCCTGCTCGTTTCTCGGCAGGAACCTCGTCGGCGTGCTCGAGGAGGACCCGAGCGTCGGCCGCGTGGTCGTGCTCGATGTCGCCACGCCCCCGACGGCCGGCAAGAAGACTCGTAGCTATCGCGTCGATCTCACGGACCCTTCGGCGTCGGCGCGTCTCGCCGAGACGATGCACGCCGAGCGCGTCGACACGGTCGTTCATCTCGCTTTCCTCTCGATCCCGACGGCGGCCGAGGGCTGGGCGCACGAGCTCGAGAGCGTCGGGACGATGCACGTGGCGAACGCGAGCCGTGACGCCAACGTGAAGCGCTTCGTGCACTCATCGGCGACGACCCTCTACGGACCTCACCCCTCGAATCCGAACTTCCTGGATGAACGGAAGCCCCTTCGAGGCATCGCGGGCTGCCGGTTCCTCGCCGACAAGATCGAAGCGGAGCGCGAAGTAGGCCGTCTCGCGGACGATCGCCCCGAGATGGACGTCATCGTCCTTCGCTTCGCTCCCATCCTCGGCCCGACCGTGCACAGCTGGACGACTCGCTGGCTCGCCCGCCGTTTCGTCCCGACCCTCCTCGGCCACGATCCGCTCGTCCAGGTCGTTCACGAGATGGACGCGGTAGGTGCCCTTCGCATCGCGCTCGACGCACGCGGCGCACGCGGCGCGTACAACATCGTCGGCGACGGCGTCCTCCCGCTGTCCACGATCGTCAAGCTCGCCGGCCGCGTGCCGCTCCCACTTCCCGGCCCGCTCGTGCGATTTGGGACGTCCGCCCTCTGGGCCGCTGGCCTGAACGAGGCGCCCACCTTCTTCGTCGAATTCCTTCGATACCTCTGCGTCGCGGATGGCGCTCGGGCGGCGCGAGAGCTCGGCTATCGGCCGTCGTACTCGGTGCGCGAGGCCGTCCTGGACTTCGGTGGAGCCTTGCGTCTGCGCGAGGCGCGGCTGCTGAGCGAGCCTGCGCGCGCGTAGCTGGAGACGAGATGGCGGAGCGAAGAGACCGAGCCGTGAAAGGCAAGCAGCGCGCGAAGCCGGGCGCCGTGAAGTCTTCGAGCGGTGCACACCCTTCGAGCGCGGGCGCCGCGGCGGGACAAGCGGAGCGTCCCATGACCGGTGGCGCCAGAGCGGGAGGCGGCAAGACCCCGCCCGCCGAGAGCCCGGCCCGTTTCTCGCCGAAGCGCCCGAGCGCAGGACCGGCCGGTAAGGCGCGCGTCGCCAGCGGCGGCGGTGCACCCGCCAGGCCCGTCGCGTCGGCTCGCAGCTCGATCGCGAGCCCGACTCCTGCGCGCCCGCCGGGTGGCCTGCCATCCACCGCAGCGCTGCACGGGGCCCGCGCGAACGTCTCCGCTCGTCGCGCTCCGGCGCCCGTCGCGGCTCCAGCGAGCTCCGTCGCATCCACATCGCCCAAGCCGGCGAGACCTTCCACGAGGACCGCGCCCGCGCAGGCGGCGGCGCCCGGTCGCGTCAGCGCGCGTTCGGTACGCACCACACGCTCCGCTCCACCGTTCGTCGCGACCCCCACCGCGATCGATGCGAACGAAGGAGCTCAGACGGCGCCTCTCTCGACGACGGAGAGCGATCTCGACGCAGGGTTCTTCACGGATGCGTTCGGCGACGCCCCGAGCTTTCTCGCGGGCGCGCCGCAAGAACCCCCACGCGCGCCACCGCCTTCGACGCCGCCCCTCCCAGCGTACGAGGTCGCGGTCGAGGGGCTCAGCATCCCGCCGCCCCCGCCGCGAGCAGCGCCGATGGCCCCGCGGCCTCCAGTCGCGGAGGAGACTCCACTCTACGCAGTCGAAGAAACGATCGACCGACTGCTCGCCGATTCACGTTCGCTCGGTGAAGATCCCGCCGCTCGTCGCCGCGTTGCGCACGCCTTCGCCGAGATCGCGGGCAAGCTCGGCGGGGACATTCCGAAGAGCGCGACGCCAGGCCTCCTCGGCCACGCCCGAGATCTGCTTCGAGGTGACTACTACGAGCGGCAGTGGGGCCCGCGATCGATGCGCGATCGCGGTGGAGACGTCGATCCCTTCGGGCTCGACCGGAGCTACGAGGCGCGCATGCGTCCCCTCTTCGAGGGGCTCTACCGTCGCTGGTTTCGCGTCGTTACGCGCGATGTCTCGAACGTGCCGGCCGACGGTCGCGCGATGATCGTCGCCAACCGAGCAGGCGCCCTGCCGTGGGACGGCCTGATGCTCAAGACCGCGATGGCGCTCGAGCATCCCGCCCATCGCGAGCTGCGCTGGCTCGTCGAAGACTACGTGTTCCATGCGCCGTTCCTCGGTGCGTTCACCAACCGACTGGGCGCCGTGCGCGCGTGCCCGGAGAACGCCGAGCGGCTCCTCGCTTCGGAGTCGTTGCTCGCGGTCTTCCCCGAGGGGGACAAGGGAGTCGCGAAGCCGTTCGCGCAGCGCTACGAGCTTCAGCGCTTCGGACGCGGCGGTTACGTCCGCCTCGCGCTCCGGACGCGGACGCCGATCATACCGACCGCGATCGTGGGCGCGGAAGAAACGCACCCGATGCTCTTCCCGACGAGCCGGCTCGCGAAGCTCGTCGGCGTTCCGTTCTTGCCCGTCACCGCCACGTTCCCGTGGCTGGGTCCTCTCGGCCTCGTCCCTCTGCCGAGCCGCTGGGTGATCTGGGTCGGCGAGCCGATCGATCTTTCGCGTGAGCCCCCCGGCGCCGAGGACGACCCACTGGCGGTTCAGCGCATCTCCGACGAGGTTCGAAACGCCGTCTCCACACTGCTCCGCCGCGCGCTCGCGCTACGGCCGGCTCCCTTCTGAGCGAAGCGCGGACAGCGCGCGGCTGAGACGGACCTCCGCGCGTTCCGCAGTTCCGACGTAGATCGAGGCGCGCCCTCCTTCCGCCAGGAAGTAGCGCGTGCTGCGCAGCGCGGCTGCGAGCTCGCTTGCGCGGGCCTCGTCGTTGCGCGCGCGCACGGCGCTCGCTTCGTGGCCCAACGCCTCGTACGCATGGATCTCGCACGCCGGCTCGAAGAACACTCCGCTGAGGTGCAGCGCAGCGAAGACGCCGTGTCGGGCCGCCAGAGCCGCGCCAGCCGTCGTGTCGTGAGCGATCGGATCTGCGTCGATCGCTCGCAGTGCGTCCGCCATCGCGTCGGCATGGCTCCCCGCGCGCTCCTCCGCGAGCGCCAGGCCCCAGAGCGCCAGCGCTGCGCTGGCGCTTCCGCGGCTCGCTGTGGCGAGGGCGCGTCGATACAGGTCGATCGCGTGTGCGGCATCTCCGTCGAGCATCATCACTTCCGCCCAGTTGCCAAGTACGGTCGGCGCGGGCGGCGGCGCGAACAGATAGACGGCGATCATCTCCATGTGGCTCACGCCGTACTCGAGGCTCGTCGGGTACGGCGTCTCGGCGGCGAGAGCTCGCGCGTACTCCTCGCCTGCAGTCCGATAGTCGTGCTGCTCCGTTCGCAGCAGCGCGAGCTGGGACGCCAACCACCCCGCTTCGCGGGCGGGGTCGAGCTCGCGCGCGCGCCCAAGGCTCACGACGGCCTCCTCGATGCGGCGTTCCACCGTGCCGTCGGGCAACGTCCGCCTGAAGTGGCTGAGCGCCAGTCCACGCTCGAGCCAGACATCGACGTCGTCCGGGAAGACGGCGAGGACTACGTCGTACCGTGCGATCGCCTGCTCGATGAGCGTCTCGTCAGCTGGGCCCAGGGTGTCGTCTCGAACGGGATCGATGGCTTCGAGGAGGCGGGACCTCGCTTCGATCTGAATCCGCCGCGCCGCCGCACGCTCTCCGACGGCGGTATCGAGGACACCGCCGTAGCCAGGCCGGGTTCCTGCCGAGGCCTGCGCCCGCCCGCCGGTGGGCGCTGCCAGGAGACCGACCAAGCTCGCCACCGTGACGAGCAAGTGCCGTCCGTGCCTCATCGGGCGACTCTAGCGCGCGAGGCATCGCACGTCGTTCGAGACCCTGGTACTGTCAGGGCCGAGGTGTCGATGCTCCGAATGAGCGCCCGCAGTCCGGCGGTCTCCAGGTGTCTAGACGTCTCGTTCCTCGCGCTGGCGCTCTGCGCTTGGGTCGCGAGCGGCTGCACGCGTCGAGCGACCTTCGTCGCCTTCCCGGATGTCGGATCCGCAGACGCCAGCCTCGATGCCGGGCTCGTCCCGGATCCGGACGCCGCCATCGA
>JBBSAT010000234.1:0-12741 GCA_038252025.1 Polyangiales bacterium
ACGCCCTACACCACGATCGCCTGACGGACACCCGCCGCGTACGGCCGGCCCAAGGAACGGAACGCCACACGGCTCCGCCCGTCAGCCGGACCGACGTCCACGAACAATACCTGATCGACACCGTGATGGATGATCGCACCGAGCTTCGCACGCAGCTCCAGCACCTCCCGCGGCGTCAGCTCGCAACGGAACACGCTCAGCTGCACCCAGTCCCCGTAGCCGTTCATCAGCCGATACACCTTCCTCAGCCGCTTCGGGTCCGAGATGTCGTAGCTCACCACGAAGGTCTGCCGCGTCGATCCGTCTCGGCTCATCGCCTCACCTCGTCCTGAAGGCCGGATAGCTCTCGATCTCCCCCAGCACGTGCCGCGACAAGAGCCGCGCCTGAACCTCGATCACCCGCCGATACGAGATCCGATAGCCGAACAAGGGATGCGTCACGAGCTGGTCCATCCGGCGCTCGTACGCCGCGAGGAACCGCTTCCGCGCGGGCGCGCTCACCGCCACGCCCCCGGCCGAGCGCACGAAGTCGTCCTCCCCCACGACCCCCGTGTTCAACGCCCCGATCACCACGGAGTCGGCGACCAAGGGCCGGAGCTCCTCCATGAGATCCAGCGCCAGCGCCGGCCGCCCGTAGCGCGGCCGATGGAAGAACCCCAGCAGCGGCTCGAACCCCACCGACGTGCACGCCAGCGACACGTCCTTCACCAGCAGCGCATACGCGAGCGAGAGCACCGCGTTGACGGGGTCCTTCGGTGGGCGGCGGTTCCGCCCCTCGAGCGAGAAGCCCTCGGCCAGCGCCCTCCCCTTCAACATCGTCCCGAAGCCGCCGAAGTAGACGCGCGCCGCCGTGCCCTCGAGCCCGAGCAGCTCCCCCGCCACCGACGCACGCTCGGCCTTCTTCGCCAGGATCTCGAGCTCGCCGAGGAGCACCTCGCCCACCGCGCCGTTGCGCCGCAGCATCGTGCGCTGGTTGCGTATCTTCGCCGCCACGAACGAGCGCGCGATCGCGAGCGAGCGAAGCTCGTCGTCCGCCACGCGGAACTGCGCGATCCGCAGCTCGATGTTCTTGCTCCCGTGCCCGATCGTGCGCCCGCGATACCAGCCGCCGCTCGAGAAGAACGCGACCGGCACGTCGTGGTCGAGGAGCGCGGCGAGGGCCTGCGTGGACACCTGCACCTGCCCCATCACCACCACCTGCGACGTCATCGGCAGCTTCGCGTGCGTCGGGCCAGTGCCGCCCTTGGCCTCGATCCGGAGCGTGTGGCCCTCGACGCCGATGCGCGCGCCCTGGGTCTGCACGTAGACGGGCAAGCGCTCGTGCCGCGCGGGATGGAGCCGCCGGAGGTCGTGCTCGCCCGCCTTCGGATCGGCGAGGCCCCAAGGGTCCTTCTCCATGGGCCCGAACGCGTCCGAGACGTAGGCCTCGGGCGCGAGATCGAGGCCCAGCTGCTCGGGCGCGGCATCCTCGTCTTCGCCCTTCTCGTCGGCCAGCCGGCGGAGGAGATTGACCTCGTCTGGAAGGCAGATGCCCACGAGCGAGCATCCCTTGCACTTCGGGCTGTCCTCGAGCGGCGCCGGGATGCGCGCATCCGCCGTGATCTCGCGAGCCCGCGCCGCCGCACGCAGGGTGATGGCCTCCAGCGCAGCGTCGATCGCGATCGGCACGCGCCTGCGGTCGGCCGCGTACCAGATCTCGGCGCGCTCGCACCGGTAGCCGTGGTCGCGCAGCAGGAGCACCTGCGCGCAGAGCTGCGCGCGCTCGGGGAGATAGGCGCCCTCCGCGACCGACGGCACATGGCCGCGCTTGTACTCGACGGGCGTCACGAGGCCGCCCTCGCCCTCGACGAGATCGATCTTCGCGGTGAGCCCGAGTCGCTCGGAGGTGAGCCAGACGGAACGGACCGTGAAGGGCGGGGGATCTTCGGCCTCTTCGTCGTCGTCTCGATCACGCGGCTCAGGCAACGCGCCCTGGCGGGCGTCCACCCGCGAGTGAACGAGGCGCCCGTCGACGGTGTAGAGGTTCTCCTCGAACTCGGCCTGGGCCCACTCGAGGTAGAGGAGGCGCTGGCAGTAGAGATACTCGTTCACCATCCGCGCGGGCACGACCTCGGGCGCGTCGGTGAGCGCGGGCTGGCGGGCCGTGCGCGGTCGGGCATCGGGAGCGAGCGTGAGGCTTCGGTCCGGGCTCGGAAGATCGTCTCGGTCGGTCATGGCCACCCCCGAAGCGAATGGTGGCGGAGAGCGGGCTGGGACCAACAATTACGTGCTCCAACGAGTTCTTCGCGTCGCAGTGTCACCCCCTGGGGGGGACGTGGCTTTTTTTCATTCACCCTCCGGTCATCGCTTTTGTGTCGATCCTGCTTGACGTCGTCGCGGCTCCGGTTCGATCACTCCTGTCGGCTCGGGGGGGCACCCCGAGGGGAGGTTGAGCAATGGGAGAAGTGATTCGCAAGGACGCGGCGGCGAACGACATCATCGCTGACGGCAGGACCACACTTACGAAGGCGACCGCGCGCGGCGGCGACTGGGCGAGCACCGCAGAGCTGCGCCTCGGCCAAGCGATGGCCCTCTGCACCAGCATCGAAGCGCGCATCGCCTCCGCCACGGTGGCCGCGGCGCCGGCGATGGCTGCGCTCGACGCCGGGAACGACCGCGCGGACGACCTGATCGGTCGCATCTCCGATGACGTGTGGAACGCCGTCGGCCGCCCTGGCAACGACGTGGCGTTCGACATCATCTTCCCGGGCGGCTTCGGCTACTACGCGGAGGGCGACGTCAGCGAGCAGCCCGACCGGATGGACCTCCTCGCGGAGCTGCTCGGCTCGGGCATCCACCCGAGCCTTCCGGGCGATCGCGCAACGGCGCTCGCCGCCGAGGTGACGACGATGAGCGCGACGCTGCGCGGCCTGGTCGACGCGGCGCGCCCGCTGCGCGCGAGGGTCGAGCTGGCGGAGAAGATGCGGACCGCGGTCGCGCGGGCGACGCAGGTGGCGCTCGCGAACCTGAAGCGGAGCTGGAAGGCCGACGGGAAGTCCGAGGCGGACATCCACTCGGTGATCCCGGATCGCCCGAAGGCGAAGAAGCCGAAGCCCAGCGGACCGGCCGGACCGCCCGAGCCGGGGCCGACGTCGTAGATCACCGGCGAAATCGCGCGGGAAGGCGGGCCCACGACGTCGTTGGCGAGGAATCCTCGAGGGGATCGAGGGCCGGCGATGTGGTGGGCCACGCACCGAGCGCGAGCAGGACAGCCCCAACCGCTCGTCGACCCGGGCGAGCCTGGGGCGCGGACGGGCGACGACCACGTCCAGCCGGTTGCGGCGAGAGACTCGTGCGTCCGCGTGCTCGCGGAGACGCCAGGACCTGCCCGGGTCAGTCGCGACGAAGGGCATGTCGGGCCAAGGCGCGGGCCCGTGCCGCGGCACGACGAGCCCTGCGCTGGAACGCCCTCCGGGCCGCCGGTGCACGAGCTTCCGGAAGGCGGAACGAGAATCTTCGACGCCCTCACATCGATTTTGGCTCCAGTGCGTCAGTCGCCCCGCCCTCCCTCGTCCCCGCCGTGAATCGGAGGTCCTATGTCGGGCGCCTACGCTGAGTTCTTCCAGCGGACCTTTGGTCACCCCCCTCGCGACTGGCAGGCTCGGCTCGGCGACGACGAGCGCTGTCGCGATCGGCTCCTCCGCATCCCCACCGGGTTCGGCAAGACCGCGGGAGTCACGCTCGCCTGGCTGCACCATCGCGTCGCGCGAAAGGACCCCAGCTGGCCGACGCGTCTGGTGCTCGTGCTCCCCATGCGCGTCCTGGTCGAGCAAACGCTCGCATCGGTCCGCTCGTGGCTCGAGCGCGCGGGGCTCGCGCACGAAGTTGGCGTGCACTTGCTCATGGGCGGCGCCGACGCGGGTCCGTTCCACCTCGCGCCGGAGAAGCCCGCCATCCTGGTGGGCACCCTCGACATGGTGCTCTCTCGCGCGCTGATGCGCGGCTTCGCAGCTGCCCGCGGACGCTGGCCGATCGACTTCGGCCTTCTCCACCAGGACGCGCTGTGGGTGCTCGACGAGGTCCAGCTCATGGACGTGGGGCTCGCGACCAGCGCCCAGCTGGCGGCGTTCCGCACCGGTGACGCCGAGCGATCGCTGAGGCCCACGCACTCCTGGTGGATGAGCGCCACGCTCCAGCCGCGCTGGCTCGCGACCGTCGATCACGCACCGCAGCTGCCGGCGCTCGAGCACGGGCTGCTCAGCATCCCCGCGGCAGAGCGCGCCGGAGGTCTCTTCGACGTGAGGAAGGCCGTCCGCCTCCGACCTGATCTCGCGACACCGAAGGAGGTCGCGGCGCTTGCCGTGGAGAGCGTGACACCCGGCGCGCTCACGCTGGTCATCGCGAACACGGTGGATCGCGCTCGCGAGATTCACGAAGGCGTCCTCGCCTCGCTGACCGAGGGAAAGGGCGCGGCCAAGCGCCTCCGGCCGGACGCTCCCGACGTGCGGCTGGTGCACTCGCGCTTTCGGCCACACGAGCGCGCGGCGTGGGATTTTCTCCGCGGCGACGCGAAGGTGCCCGCCGAGGGCCGGCTCATCGTCGCCACCCAGGTCGTGGAGGCCGGCGTCGACATCTCGTCCGTCCAGCTGCTCACCGACCTCGCGCCCTGGCCGAGCATCGTTCAGCGCATCGGCCGCTGCGCGCGCTATGCAGGTGAGGCGGGCACGGTCACTGTGGTCGGAACGCCAGGCGCGAAGCTGGTCGGACCCTACGACGAAGCAGACCTCGCGGCTTCGGCCACGGCGCTCGCTGCGCTCGGGAGCGACGCGGGCCCAGCATCCCTCGAGAACTTCGAAGAGAAGCTCAGCGAGGAACAACGCGCGACGCTCTACCGCTACGAGCCGCTGCACGTACTGCGTCGAGTCGATCTCGACGAGCTCTTCGACACCTCGCCCGACCTCTCGGGCGGCGACATCGACCCGAGTCGCTTCATCCGGTCGGGAGACGACCGTGACGTCACGGTCGTCTGGCGCGAACTCGGCGCTGTCGTCAGGCGCGACCTCGGCGCTGTCGTCAGGCGCGACCTCGGCGCGACGAACGAGGCTCGAAGGCTCTCGCGGGTCGACTGTCCGCTGCCGGCGCGCGACGAGCTGCTGCGGCTCCCGATCGGCGACGCGCGGAAGTGGCTGGGGGGCGTGGAGCGCGCCTACGCCTTCGACTACCTCGAAGGAGCTTGGAAGCTGTTGAAGGGCAGCCGTGATCTCCAGCGGCTGCACCCGGGCTCGCTCGTCCTCGTGCCGTCGACCGCGGGTGGATACTCGGTGACGGCGGGATTCGACGCGAAATCGAAGGAGGCTGTTCCCGAGGTGGCGCATGCGATACCGGGCGCGGCGGAGCTCGCGAGCGAGGTGGACGACGACGAGTCGCTCTCGGCGGCGCAGTGGAAGTCGATCGCGACGCACGGGCGCGAGACTGCCGAGGAAGCGCGGCGCATCGCGGCCGCGCTCGGCCTCTCGAGAGATCTCGGCCGCCTCCTCGAGCTGTCCGCGCGGTGGCACGACGCAGGGAAAGCGCACGAGGTCTTCCAGAGCGCCATCAGCGAAAAGGCGCGGAGCGCGGCCGGGGAGATCGCAGCGGGACACGATCTCGCGAAGGCGCCCTCGGGCGCGTGGGTGCGTGGGGCCTACGAGACCGCAGGGCGCCCTGGCTTTCGACACGAGCTGGCGAGCCTGCTCGCGCTCTTCGAGCTGCTGCGCCGCGCCCATCCGCTGCACGAGGCACTGCTGGGCCCGCACCGTGAGACGTTTGCGATCCTGGGAGAGCCGCTCGACGAGAGTCCGGCGACCGACGCCATCGACGCTGGCCTACCGATCGCAGCAGAGCTGGTCGCCCTCGACGCGGGCGAGCTCAACCTGGTGGCGTGGCTCGTCGGCACGCACCACGGGAAGGTGCGCTGCGCGCTCGCGGGCACACCCAAGGACCAGAAGCACGCGCCCGAGGAAGGCCGGATCCATGGCGTGCGCGACGGCGACCCGATCGCTCCTCTCGCGCTCGCCGGCATCGACGGCGCCGACCACATGCTTCCCGCGGTAGAGCTCGCGCTCGACCTGGCGACGCTCGGCGTGGGACGGCGCTACGGCGCGTCATGGGTGGAGCGCGTCGAGGCGCTTCGATCGCGTCATGGCGTGTTCGTGCTTGCGTACCTGGAGGCGCTGCTCCGCGCCGCCGACGTCGTCGCCTCGCAGCGCGAGGGAGTGCTCGTATGACGCGGCATCTCCATCGCCTCGCGGGCTGCACCCCGACGCCGCTCGCGCACTACCTGAAGGCGCTCGGCGTGCTGCGACTCGTGGCAGAGCAGAAGGACCCCGACGCACGCGGCTTCTTTCGTGACGACGTGTTTCACCTCGTCACGTCGCTCGACCCAGCGGCGCTCGCTGCGTTCTTCCTGGATGAATACTCGCCGACACCGTTCATCGCGCCGTGGAACGGGGGCAGCGGCTTCTATCCGAAGGATGCTCAGGACGGCATCGGTGCGATCGAGCGCTCCACGCTCACGCGCTTCGAGGCGTATCGAAAGGCGATCACCGTGGCGCGCGGCCTCGTCGGCCTCATGACCGAGCGGCCGACCGAGAGCGCAAAGGCTGCGTTCCAGGCGCGCTGTCGCGCCGATCTCGGCGAGGACGCTCTCGGGTGGATGAACGCGGCAGTCGTCGTCGCGTCGTCGCTCGAGACCGGCAAGCCATACTATCCGGCGCTTCTGGGCTCGGGCGGCAACGACGGCCGACTCGACTTCACCAACAACGCCATGCAGCGGCTCGTCGAGCTGCTCGACGTGGAGCAAGGCGGAGCGCGTCCGGGGACGGCTGCCCTGCTCGACCTCGCGCTCTTCGGTGCAACCGCATCCGGGCTCGTGAGCAAGGCGATCGGGCAGTTCATGCCCGGCGCCGCCGGTGGTGCCAACGCATCCTCGGGCTTCGGCGGTGAGTCGCTGATGAACCCGTGGGATTTCGTCCTCATGCTCGAGGGCGCCGTCGTCCTTGCGGTCTCCTCCAGCCGGGTGATGACGGCCGGCGATATCGTCCAAGCAGCGGCGCCATTCGCGGTGCACAGCACCGCAGCCGGGCACGGGACTGCATCGCTCCAGGACGTGAACGCGCGCGGCGAACAGTGGATGCCTCTGTGGGATCGGCCAGCGGGGCTCGGGGAGGTACGACGCTTGTTCGCCGAGGGGCGCTTGCGAAGCGGCGGCGGCGATGCGCGACGCGGGCTCGACGTCGCGCGCGCGATCGCGCAGCTGGGGGTGTCGCGGGGGATCGTCGCGTTCGAGCGCTATGGCTACGTCGAGCGAAACGGACAGGCGAACCTCGCGGTCCCGTTCGGTCGCTGGAACGTCACGCCGCGCCCGGAAGCGCGATTGCTCGATGAGGTGGACCCATGGGTGGAGCGGCTGCGCCGGCAGTCCGACGAGCCGGGTGCTCCTGCCTCGCTCGGGCGTGCCTTGCGGTCGCTCCACGCTGCGATGTTCGACGTGCTTCGCGAGGGCGGCTCAGCTCGGTGGCGACAGCTGCTCCTCTTGCTCGGCGCGGCGGAGCGGCTCGTCATCTCACGTCCACGTGGTGCCGCGGACGTCGGGCCGCTTCCCCAGCTTCACGAGAGCTGGATCACACAGGCCGGTGAGGGGACCGAGGTGCGGCTCGCCGCGGCGATCGCGTCGCAGCGCGCGTCGGGGAAGGCGAGCGAGCTCGGGGGCATTCGTGCTCACCTGATGCCACTCGAGGCCGGAAGCCGCTTTCCACGGCTCGCCACGGGCGCCAATGGCCTCTTGCGCGACCCGCGGGTGGTCTGGACCGATCGAGGCCTGGTGGCCGACCTGATCGCCATCGTGGAGCGTCGCCTGATGGAGGCTGCGCGCAGCGCGACGAGCCAGCTGCCCCTGAGCGGCTTGCTCTCGGCGAGCGTCTCGGACGTCGAGGACTTCGTCTTCGGCCGTGTGGACGACGCCCTGATCGCCGGCCTCGCCCGCCCCTTCATGGCCGTGTCGTGGACTGGGGAAGGCACCGAGCGACTCGCGCGCAGCTGGCGTCCGCGCCAGGTCGGCCGCTTCACACCGGCCGTGGCGCTCTTCCGGGTGCTGTACGCCGCGGACTCCCTGGACGGCGCGAGCCCGAGCCTCGATGCGGCGCCACTTCGACTGCTGGCGGCGGGGCGGCTGCCTCAGGCGGCCGGCCGCGCGCTCGCTCGACTCCGCGCGAGAGATGCCCGGCCGCGCGTTCGACACTTGGCCGGCTCGGCGGACTTCGCACGTCGGATCGCGGCGTCGCTCGCCATCCCAATCTCTCGTTTCGATCTGGAGCGCGCGCTCGTCTCCATCACCAAGCCATCACGCGACTCTTCACCCGACTCTTCACCCAATGGGGAGTCGCGCGACATCACCGGAGGTTCCTCGTCATGACGCTCGATCTCACGCCATTCCTCCCGCCCGGCGAGCCGTTCCCCAACCGCGTGCTCGTGGAGGTCGACCTCAAGCCCGTCCAGGGATCTCGCTTTCAGCCGACTGGCTTTCCCGATCTCGGCGCTGCGGTGTTCGAGACGAAAGACGGTGCGCAGCTGCTCGTGGAGAGCGCACAGTCCATGGCCAATCGTCTCGAATCCGTGTGCTGGGATGGCGCCACGGCCGCGCTCATCCCGAGTCTGCAGGGGCTCAGCTACGTGCGAGTGGTCGACAAGGACGGGAGCTTCCGCACCAGCTCGATCCTCGAGGCTCACCGTCTCAACTCTCCCTACATCCTCGACGGGATCGCCGGGAAGGATCCGTTCCTCAAGCAGCTCAAGCATGAGGTCGATGCTGCGTTCGAGAGCCGGTCCATCGACCGCCGCGTGCTCGCGAAGCTCGTCGCCCGTTACGACATGAGTGCGCTGCTCCACGGCCTCTTCCTCGCGAAGACCGAGCTGGCGGGCGGGCGTCTGCGCATCGAGCGGGCGCTCTCCGGGTTCATCGAGGCGTCGGGTGTCCGCGTCGCCGCATCCGGTGGCGTGAAGAACGATCAGCTCACGCCGAGCACCGACAAGGGCTCCGCGCGCACCGCGAAAGAGGGGTTCGGCAACGTCCCGTTCCAGCGCGACGAGTACACAGCGGACCGTATCGTCGCGTTCTTCAGTCTCGATCTCTCCCAGATCCGCGCGTACGGCCTCGGTCCCGCGGCGGAGAGGCTCCTCGTCGCGATGGGGCTGTTCAAGATCCGCGCGCTACTCGACGGAGGCCTGCGGCTGCGCACCGCCTGCGACCTGGAGGTCGACGAGACGGCTGGAGGGGTTCGGGTGACGCGACCGACCTCGGTCAGCCTCCCGGCGCTGGGCGATCTGCGGGCAACGCTGCCCCAGCTCGTTGCGGAGTGTGCGCCCCTCTTCGCCGGCGAGGCGGGCATCACGACGGTTCGCTTCGAGAGCTGACCCATGCTCATCGAAGTCCGATTCGATGCGGGTCGTTTTCACGCGACGCCGTGGGGGCGACACGTGAACGAAGGCGCCGTGGAGTGGCCGCCGAGCCCGTGGCGAGTCGTGCGGGCGCTCCTCGCCACCGGGTTCACGAAGCTCGGCTGGACCGAGGTCCCGCCAGCCGCCCGGGCGCTGGTCGAAGCGCTGGCGGCGGAGCCGCCGACGTACTGGCTCCCCGACGCAAACGCAGCGCACACGCGGCACTACATGCCTGCGAACGAAGGAAAGAAGGTGCGGAGCGACAAGGTGCTCGACGCGTTCGCCTACGTCGGGCGCGGCGCGGGAGACGTCGTCGTCATCGACTGGCCAGTCGCGCTCGATCAGGAGGCGACGGCTGCGCTCGACGCGATGCTCGCGGGCATCGCCTATCTCGGTCGCGCCGAGTCGTGGGCAGCCCTCCGGCGCATCGACGTACGTCCGGAGCACCTCAAGCAGTGTGCGCCCGCCCGAACGGCGCCCGAGCCGGGGTATGAGCGCATCCCGCTCCTCGGCCCGATGCCTGCGGACGACTATCGCGCCTGGCGCGCGGCGAGCTTCGAGGCCGCGCAGCGAGATCTCCTCGAGAGCGCGGCGCGCGAGGCCGAGCGAAAAGGAAAGAAGGCGAAGACCAAGCTCACCGCGAAGGACCTCGAGAAGCTCGCGGCGCTGTATCCAGAGACCATGGTCGACGCGCTCCTCGCGGAGACGGGGACGCTTCGCGCACAGGGCTGGAGCCAACCGCCGGGAAGCGCGTGGCTCTCCTACTACCGTCGTGAGGACGCGCTGCGCGCACCGACCCGCACGTCGGCGACCTCGCGCAGCGCCCCGAGGCCGACCACCGCGCTGCTGGCGCTCGCCTCGGACACGCAGAACGGGGAGCGGCTCCCGCGCTTCGAGGACGCGGTCCGGCGTCTCGATCGCTTGCACAAGGCGCTGGTGAGCCGGAGCGATCTCCGCGACGGCCGCGCGCCCTCGCCATGCTTCACCGGACGCACCGACGCCGGCGAGCTACTCGGTGGGCATCATCACGCGCACATCCTTCCGTTGAACATCGATCGCGTCCGTGAGCACTCGGCCGATGCGCACGACCAGCGACGGATCGATCACGTGCTCGTGTACTGCCCGATGGGCTTCGATGACCGCGCGGTGGCGGCGCTACGCGCGGCTCAGCGCACCTGGGCGAAGGACCTCACGCTCTTCGTCACGCTCGTCGGGCTCGGCCAGATCGCGGACTTCGCCTCGCTGACCACGGTGTTCACCGCGGCCAACGAATGGACCAGCTCCACGCCCTTCGTGCCTCCGCGCCACCTCAAGGCTCGGGGCAAGAACGATCTGGAGGGGCAGGTGCGCGCGGAGCTCGCGTCTCGCAGCTGGCCCGAGCCGCGCACGGTCGAGGTCGAGGCCGCCGACGGTCAGTTCGTCGCCGCGAGCGGCGTTCCGCCCGTGTCGCGTCGCTATCGCCACTTCCGGAAGGAGCGCGACGACGCGGACCGCAAGCCGCCACAGCGAGCCGGCTATCACCTCCGCCTCAAGTTCGCGGAGCCGGTCGGAGGGCCCATCGCGCTCGGCTACGCGGCGCACTTCGGCCTCGGCCTCTTCGAGCCCACGAGCGGTGCCGCGTCGCGCTGAGCAAAGGCGCGCCTCACCCCAAGAAGTCGAGTGCCCCCTTCACCGCTGTGGTCGCACGGGAAGCTCGCGGGCGTCGTGGCATGGCAGCCGACGACGCCGGTCGCGGCCGACGCGAGCGCGAGCGCCCGCGCGAACCGCAAGTAGTGCGGAGCTCTCCCGTTCTCGCGAGCCATGGGCGGACTGCATCCGACCCCTCGTCAGAGCGCGCGATCGTCCACGAGCTGGACGCCGCGCCTCGCGGGCGCGGGCGATCCGCTCTCGATCCGCCGCGCCGAGTGCGCACGCGAGTCCGCAGGACGCCGAAGGACAGCGTCCGACGGGACGGCGCGCGTGCTGCTGTGCACGGGGCCATGAACAACGCCTCCACGACCCGCGAGGAGCTCTTCGGCTCGTCGCGGCTGGGCGAACTGCCTCCGGGCCAGGTCCACGCGTTTCTGCGTGAACCCTCGCGATTGCTGGGATCGCTAGCCCGTCCGCGGAGCGCGAGATCCGTGCGAGTCTCTGCTCGCATGACGGTCGAGAGTGGAAGGGTCGAGTCGGTCACGTTGCGCGACGTCTTCCAGGAAGGCCTCGCCGCGCTCCGCGCCGATTGGACTCTGCACCTCGCATGGAACGCGATCTGGGTCGCGGTCGCGATGGTGAGCTGCTGCGGCTTCACGATCGTGCTCGGTGTGATCTCGGCGGTCCTCGGCATCACGAGCGGTGGAGGCGGCCCCGAGCGCCTCACGAGCATGGGCGCCATGATCGCCGTCGTCTATGCGGTGCTCATTCCGGCGATGCTGGGCCTCTACGCCCTGCACCAGACCGTGACGATGACTCTCGTGCACGGCCGAGCGCGCGGAACGCCGGTCTCGCTGCGTGACGCGGTCACTTGGGGCCTGAGGCGCACGCCGGCGCTGGTCGGCCACATGCTGCTGCGCTTCTTCGTCGAAGGGACGGCGATCGTCGGCATCTACCTGTCGGCGCTCGCCGTGGTCTGGCTCACTGCCGAAGACACGCCGAGCCTCGACCACCTGAGCAGCCTCGGGCCGCTCGCATGGATCGTCATCGGGATCGCGTACGTGGCGGTGATCGTCGTCGGCTTCGGCTTCCGCGTGTTCCTCGGGCTGGCGTTCCCGATGATCGTGCAGGGCGGCACCGCGCTCGCGGCGTTCGGCGGGAGCACCGCGCTTCTGCGTGGACGACGCTGGCAGTTCCTGCGCTTCCGCCTCGTGGTTCTCGCAACGTGGATCGGGTCGTACTCGGTCTGCGTGGCGCCATGGCTCCTCACCGCGATCGGCAGCGAGGGTCGGCCGAATCCGATCGTCGCGATCGTGACGCTCGTGCTCGTGCTCGGCTTCTACGGCGTGGCGCTGCTCTTGTTCGTGCTCGACGCCGGGCTCGAGGCTGCCTTCCACGAGCGTCTGACCCGTCCGATGAACGCGGCGCAGGTCGCGCGCACGTTCGAGTGAGACGGCGATCACGCACGGCGGATGGCTCGATGGCGATCGTCAGCTCGAACATCGAGACGCCGTCGAGCTAGTACCGCGGATCAGAAGTTCGAGCCGCATTCGGATGACCACCGCCGGCGATGTCGGTCAGCGTCCAGCCGAACTGGTTGACGAGCATGTCGAGCAGCTCGTCGCGCGTCGCGCGGAACGGTGTGCGCTCCCACTTGCC
>JBBSAT010000235.1:0-12708 GCA_038252025.1 Polyangiales bacterium
CGGTCGCGAGCGCGCGCCAGCCGTCCTCGCGCAGCATGGCGATCGTGCTCGCGACCGCGTCGGCCGAGCCGGACGTCGCGATCGGCACGCCCGCCGCAGGCGCGAGCGCGACGAGGATGGCGGCGCGCGCCCCGAGCTCTTCGGGCAGGCGCGCCTCGAGCTCGCGCGCCGCGCGCACCCCGAGGCGGTCGGCGAGATCCGTCCGCGCGGCGAAGACCACGATCGCGCACGCGGTCTCGAGGCTGCTCGTGTGCTCGACCGCGGCGCGCTGGAGCGCGGCGACGTCGTCCGCCTCGGGCTCCTCACCAGCGAGCACGTCGGCCCAGCCGTCGATCGCGTCGTGGGCGGGCTCGCCATCGCTCGTCCCCGCTTCCGCGAAGAGCGGATCGTGCCGAAGCGAGCGCGGCGCGCCGACGACCACCCGGCCACGCCATGCGCGCGCGCCGTCTCGAAGGGGCAGCGTGAGGCGGGCCTCCGGCGACGCGATCGCACCGTCGTGCGCCGCGTAGAGCGCACCGTCCGGGACGACGCGCACTCGACGCGTCGCGCTCCACGTCGGAGCGCCGGCGCTCTCGAGGCGCAGAGAGAGGTCGGCCATGCCCTCTCGCGCGGCCGTCAGCACGATCGCGCCGGCCTCGACGCGGACCGTGAGCGCCGAGGTCGACGCGCTCGCGAGCATCTCGGGCGTCGGGCCTTCGGCGAGCCGCGTGATGCCGATCGGCAGGCGCAGGACCTCGCCGGGCCGCATGAAGTCGGGCGGATCGAAGCGCGCGGCGACGGGGGCGCCCGCCTCGAAGCGGGCCGTACGCCACGCGACCCCGCCGGACTCTCCGAACACGAAGCCGACCGCGAGGTACGGGCGGCGCTCGCGCGGCAAGGTCCAGGAGCGCGCGCTGGTGTCGCCGCCGGGGGCGTCGGAGATCCCGCCGAGCACGTCCCGGAGCAGCGGCACGGGCGCGGGCGCCATGCGGAGCGCAGCGAGCTCGGTCGGGCCCGTGTCCCAGGAGGCGCCCAGGGCTCCGCCACCTCCGTAGTCGCCGCTCTCGGGGTAGATCTCGAAGAGACCCGCGAGGGTCTCGAGCGTCGCGCGCCCGAGCTCGACCGACGTGAGCCGCGCGACGAGCTCGTCCTCGCCGACCGCCTCCGCATAGACACCGCCGCTCGGCAAGACGCGCGCGAACGGGTCGAGCACGTCGTCGCGCGTACCCACGCGTCCGTCGGGGCCCGCGCTCGTGAGCTCGTAGCCCGAGACCGGCTGGAGGAAGGTGAAGCGCGGCGTGCCGCGGACGGCGACGAGCGCGAAGGGGTGCCCCCACGCGTCGAAGAGATCGCCTCGCTGGGGCTCGCGGTCGCCGTGCCAATAGATGTCGGCCGACTCGAGCAGGCTGAGCGGGTACGCCGTCGGATCGCCGCGGCGCGCCCACGCCAGATCGAGCTCGTGGTCGCGCACGAGGTCGCGGAGGAAGCCGAGGAGGCGGAACAGACGCGCGCGGGTGATGCGCTGCGCGACGTGGTCGAAGGTGAACGCCGGATCGAGGTGCGTGAGCGCGTCGATGTCGAGCGGCTCGCCGTCGAGGGCCGCCGCGCGCTCGTCGCCGAGGCCTGACTCTTCGAGCGCGGCCTCGAGCACCTCGTGGTTGAAGCGGTACGAGCCCCGCTCGAGCACGGCGACCTCTTCGAGCGAGCTCGAGACGTGCCCGTCGACGTAGCTCTCCACGGCTCGCATCAGGCTCCCGAGGCGACCGCGCACGAAGCGCGCGCGCGTGCGCCACGGGTCACGCAGTAGGCCGAGCGCGACCGCGGCGTCCGGTAGCGGCAGCGGCTCGATGACGCCTTCGCGGAGCACCGAAGGGGCGCTCGCATCGGTCGGCACCTGCGACGCAGCCACGGCCTCGACGAAGAGAGGGCCGCGCCCGCGCGCGATCGCGTCGCCGAGCGGTCCCAGCGCGCTCGCGAGGCTCGAGAGGAGACGCGCGCCGTTCTCGGGATCGAGGGCCACGAAACCTTCCGTCGACGCGCCTTCGAGGGCGCCGTGCGTCGCGCCGCTCTCGCTCGCCGTGAAGCGCGCGGCCCAGGCGGGCGCCACGGCCTCGGGGCCGGACCAGACGAGCGTGCCGCCTCCGAGCACTTCCTGGCCCTGCGCGAGCACCGGCCGAGCGCGCAGCCAGACGGCCTCGCCGCGCGCGGTCGAGACGGTGAGCGACGCAGTGCGGGCGCTGCCGGTGATCACGGTGCGCGCGAGGGGCGTCCACGCGCCGTCTCGCGAGACGAGCGCCGTGACGACGACGGGTCGGCCGGCGACGTCGCCGCGGCGGTCGATGGACACCTCGAGCTCGCCGTGCGCGCCCGCGCGCCCATGGACGCTGAGCGCTGCGTCGGGGTCGACCGGGAGACAGAGCGCGCGCTCCACGCCCGCGATCTCGAGCCGCGCGGCGATCGCCGTTGGGCCCGCGCAGTCCGAAGTGGCCTCGTCGCCCTGACGCCCCGAGCTTGCTCCGGCGGGTGTCACGTCGAAGACGGCCACGCCCTCGGCGTCCGTGCGCGGCGCGCTCGCCGACGTGAGCCGGCTTCCGGAGAGGCGCACGGCCTGGTCGGCGACCGGGCTTCCGTCGGCGTTCGCGAGGCGAACGAACACTCTTCCGGGGAGCCCGGTGCCGAGCGCGCCACCCTCGACGGCGGAGCTCACGTACGGCCCGGATCCGCCGACGCGAAGACGGGCGGCGCCGCTCGCAGTCCCGTGCGCGGGATGCACCACGCGGATCTCGCGGCTGAGGTCTCCCCACGCCCCGCTCGGCACCGCGAGGCGCCCGATCTCCCACGAGAGGTGCACGTGTCCGCTCGCGTCGGTGCGGCGTGGATCCTCGTCCTCCGGGGTCGGCGCGTCGGCCCAGTCGACCCGCGCGTCGGGGACGAGCACGCCCAGATCATCGCGAACCTCGACGTCGACGTCGACGCTCTCGCCGCCCGCAGCGACGTTGCGCGCTGGCGTGGCGCGCACCCAGAGCGGCGCCGGCCGGGTGCTGGTGAGCGTGAGCAGACGGATGGCGCTGCCGTCCTCGCTCGAGGCCGCGACCTGCGCGTCCATCGCATGGTCCGGGAGCCGGAGCTCCGCGGAGAACACGCCGCGCGCGTCCGTGACGACGTTTCGCAGCCCCGACAGCGCCGCACCGCTGCGCGTGCGCACGCCGAGCGCGACCTCTGCGCCGGGCACGACCCGACCGTCGCGGCCGTCGAACACGCGCCCGAAAGCCAGCACCGAGCCGCCGGGCGGAACGACGTCGCGGTCGACGAAGAGCTCGACGCGCCGGTCCGGCTCCAGCTCGATCGTCGCGTCGAACACGCGCCGGATGTCACGCGGCGAGACCGCCTCGACCATCAACGTCGGGCTCGCATCGAGATCGTCGGGCATCGTGAGCGTGAGCTCCGCTCGACCGTCGGCGTCGGTCCGCGTCTCGAAGAGCGCAGGGCCCTGCGAGAACGAGGCGGTGACGCGCAGCACGGTGCCAGGCGCCGGTCGGAGGTCTCGTCGCTGGAGGACCTCGTAGACCGTCACGAACCAGGAGAGCTGGCCGCCGCGCACGGCGTGCAGCGTTCCTTCGATGGTCATCTCGAGCCCCGTCACCTCGCCCCGAGGGACGTCGCGATGCGCGAAGCCCTGCGCGCTGCCCGGTAGCGGTGAGAGCGCGAACAGGAGCGCGGTCAGGAGGGTCGTGCCGAGCCTCAACGTGAACGAGGCCCTCATGGCGCGTCTCCTTCGATCACGAGTGGCTCGGGGCGGAGCAGGCTGATCGCGTCGGGCGCGTCGGCCGCGTGCGCGGCGGCGCCGATGCCGGCGAGCGTGCCGGCCACCGACCAGCGGACGGGGAGCGGGATGCGCACCTCGGCTCCCGGTGCGAGCGCGCGGAGGGCCATCGTCAGCCTCGCGCCCTCGAGGTCGCTCCTGCGCACCACGCGTCGAATGAGCGCGTGCTGATCCTCGGCCAGCTCGGCCCCCGTCGGCAGCTCGAGCTCGACGATCGGCGCCGTGATCCAGCGCGGCGATCGGTTCACGACTCGCAGCTCGAGCTGCGAGACGTCGTCTCGCGCGCCCGGCTCGCCCGAGAGCGTCATCGTGAACGGGCCCGCGCGCTCGGGGGCCTGCTCCCAGGGGACGCCGAAGAGCGCGATCGAGGTGACGCGCACCGGGGCCGTCCCATCGGTCTCGACGAGCAGTCGATGCGAGCCGGGCGTCGCCAGCGCGACGAGGTCGGCCAAGCCCATGCCGGTCTCGAGGTCGACCGTGGTCGCGCTGCCGTCGAGCACGAGGCGCACGGTGGTGGGCGCGACGCCCTCGGCGAGGCGGTCGGCGATCGCTCGCGCGAGCCCTGTCTCTTCGGCGGAGAGCCCGTGACCGAGCGCGCGGAAGCGCGCGACGGTGGCGAGCAGCGTGAACGCGCGAGGCCGGTGTCCGAGCGCGAGCTCCGCCATCGCGAGCAGCAACGTCGAGCGGATCGGCCGCTCCACGGTCGCGAGCCACACGTTCTCTCCCACCTCGACGACGGACGGTGCGAGACGTCGCACGAGCTCCGCGACGCGCGGGCGGCTCCGCTCGTCTCCGGACCAGCCGAGGGCCGCGGCGGAGAGCGCTCCAAGCGCAGTGTCGTCGTCCAGGCCCGCGGCGCCGTCGCCCACGTCGCGCACGAGCCGCGCGATCAGGAGCCCGGTGTCCTCGCTCAGGTCGGGCCGTACGCCGAGCGCGCGCGCGGCCGGCGCGAGCCCGAGGAGCGTCCATGCGTTCGTCTCGAGCGATGCGGTCCCGCTGCCGCGCGCATCGAGCGCCGAGGACAGCTGCTCCTCGGCGTGACGGAGCCGCTCGTCGGGGATGCCGGCGCGCACGTACGCGGCGCCGAGCGCGAAGCCGAGCGCCGCCGCCGCCCCCTCACCGAGCTGTCGCTGCACCGCTTCGATGCGCGCATCGCCCGGGCTCGACCAGGCCGACCACGTGGACTCGGCCTGCGCGTCGAAGAGACCCGAGCCCGCGACCACGCTGGCGGACCCCGAGATCGGATCGCCCGCATCGTCGATCTCGAGCGCGAGCTCGCCCCGCCCGTCGACGAGCACCTCGCTCGTCACCCGCACGCGCCTCTCCGGCAAGACGACACGAAGCGGCCTTCGCACCGCATCGAGCGGAGCCCCCGCCAGATCCGTGACGACCACCCGCAGGCTTCCGTCGCCGCGCGCGCCCGGCGCGAGGCTCACGACCACCGCGCTCGCACCGCCCGCCGGAACGCTCACCCGCTGAGGCTCGACGTCGTCGATCCCGATCGCGGCGTCGCCGAGCAGCGAGACGAGCACGTCGCGGTCGGCGTCGCCGTGGTTCTGCACGCGAAGCGGGATCGCGAGCCGATCACCGAGGTGCGCGACGGTGGGGATGGGCGCGTCGATCACGATGTCTCGGTCCGACGAGATCTCGGTTCGCGCCGACCAGACCCAGCCGTCCTCGCGCCAGACGATGACCTCGATGCGATAGCTCGTCACCGCGTCGGCGAGCGGCACCTCGAACGCGGGCCGGAAGACGATCGTCGGAGGGAAGCGCTCGCGCACGACGCGCGCCAGGTTCCCGCCGCCCGCGCGCACCGTCGGCACCGCGCTCGATCGTCCGCTGAAGCCGCCCCGGCCGCTTCCGTAGCCCGAGCCCGTGCCGCCGCCGCCGGCGCCGTGACCGATCGTCCCGATGTTCCCGAGGCCGATCGTTCCCTCGCTGACGGAGGCGTGCACCGCGTCGCCGATCTCGTCCTCCGTCATCTCCGCGCTGATGCGGCCGTAGGCCTCGCGCAGCGCATCGAGCGTGCGCTCGACGGGCGAGAGGATCGCGAGCTGCCGCATCAGCGCGTCCTCGCCCGAGCCCACGGCGTACGGGGTGCCGGCGGGGACCACGCGCGCGAAGGGATCGTGGACGTCGTCCACCGTCCCGAGGCGGGAGTCCGGTCCGGGCGAGACCAGCTCGAGCGTCGTCGCGTGCACGGAGAGCACGATCGACGGGTGCGCGGAAGCGTGCAGCGCGAAGCGACCTCCCCACGGATCGTCGAGCGCCTCGTCCGTCATGAGCCCGCGCTCGACCATCCGCGGCAGCCATCGTGCGAAGGGCTCACGCGAGGCGGTGCGCGCTGCGACCGACGCGTCGTCCCCGGGATCGAGATAGCTCGCGAGGCTGGAGAGCAGCCGGATGAGCCGTACGCGCGCTATCCTCCGCGCGACGTTCTCGTACGAGAAGCTCGGGTCGACGGCTTCGAGCATCGCGGGGGTCAGCGCGCCCTCGCCGAGCGTCACGTACTCACCTCCGTCGGCCAGTAGATCGTCTCGGAAGCGCCGTGCGCTCC
The DNA here is from genome assembly GCA_038252025.1 of Polyangiales bacterium. GTDB lineage: Bacteria > Myxococcota_A > Polyangia > Polyangiales > Sandaracinaceae > JBBSAT01. The sequence continues at coordinate 6,360 of JBBSAT010000235.1, forward strand.
CGCGGCCCACCGTGATCTCGTCGAGCGATCCCTGATCGAGCGCCTCGGTCAGCGCGCTCTCGATCTGGCTCATCGCGTCGACGAGCCCACGTCGCTCGAGCTCGCGCGCGAGCGGCCACGGATCGCGCAGAACGAACCGCTCGTTGCTCTCGGCCTCGCCCGTGCGGCTCAGGTCGGGCAGCCCGAGCGCGTCGACGACGGGCGCGGCGGTCGGCTGGGCGACGTCGATCGGCGCTGCGGCCGCGAGCGCGGCCCGCAGGAAGCGCTCGCCAGCCTCTCCGCGCGGCTCGAGGAGCGCGCGCTCGAACGCACGACGCAGGAAGTACATGTCGAAGTCGGACTCGCCGCCGTGCGCTGCGAGATCGCGCACGAGGAGCGCGCCCCACGCGCGGGGGCCGCCGGGCAGCGAGTGGAGGTCGACCTGCGCAGTCTCGCCGACGCGCCAGCGCTGGCGCACCGGCGTCAGCGACACGAAGTCGGGCGTACCGGGCCGCACGAGAAGCGTGTCGGACGCGCCGACGCTCTCGAGGCTCTCGCTCGCGAGCACGGCTCGCGCCCGGACGTGGAGGCGCCCGAGGCGATCGGGCGGCACGGTCAGCGTCACGCTCGTGCTCGAAGGCGGTGCGAACACGAGGTCGAGCAGCTCCTCGCTTCCGAGCGCGAGGAGCTCCACGACGACGGTCGCGCGCTGCGCGGAGGGACGACGCGCGAGGCGCACCTCGATGCGCCCGGCGGGCTCGGCCAGCGGATGCGCGAGCGTCGGCACGACCTCGGGCGTCAGCTGCACCGGCACGGTCACGCGCGACGTGAGCTCGAGGGCCGTTCCGCTCACGTGCGCACGGATCGTCGTGTGCTGTTCGTCCTCGGCGCCGGCGCTCGCACCGCGCGGGAGGCGGACGCGGAACGCGGCGATCCCGTTCTCGTCCGTGGTCTCTGTCGCGTGGCCGGAGGGGATCGCGGGGCCCGTCAGCTCGACCGTCGTGCCCGCCGGGGGGGGCGCGTGGAGCACGTCCTCGAGGCGGACGAACACCACGTCGTCGACCTCCGGGACGAGCGCGGCGTGCGCCGGAACGATGTCGAGCGAGAGCGTCAGCGGCACCGCGAGCCGCATCGAGCGCGCGACGTCGACCGAGCCGTAGGCCGCGTGCTGGACGTGGACCTCGACGCTCGCGAAGCCGGTCTCTCCGTCGAGGAAGGCCGGCGCGTGCACCTCGATCCGAGCTTCGCCCGTGGCGCTCGTCACGCCGCGGACGCTGCTGCCGGAGACCGTGACGTCGACCGTCGCGTCGCGGATCGGCGTCGCGTCCGCGCTGGTGACGTGAACGACGACTGTGGCCGCGGCGCCCGGCGCGACCTGCTCCGGCTCGATGTCGACGTGCGCGAAGAGACGCTCCCAGGTCCTCCGCCCGATGCGAAACGAGGCCGACTGCGTGCCGCCGTCGACGCGCGCCGTCACCGACACCGAGCCCGCGGGCGCGCTCTCGCCGAGCGTGAAGGTCACGTGCGCGACGCCCGCGGCCGTCGTCGTCACGCGCTCGGTGCGGTGGCCCGTCGCCGGCCCGTCGAGCTCGAAGCTGACGGAGCGGTCCACGGCAGGTCGACCCGACGCCGTGTCGCGAACGAGCATCCACAGGTGCACCGGCTCGCCGGGCTCGTAGAGGTTGCGATCGGTGTGCAGCGTGAGCTCCCACGGCGCCACCACCGTCACGGGGAAGGAGAACGTGCGCGCGCTCTCCTCGGGGCCGACCTCGACCTCGATGCGCGGCTCGTCCTGGTCGCTCGACGGCGAGCGCGATCCGATCGGCACGCGCAGCTCGAACCGACCGTCGGCGGCGGAGGCGATCTCCAGCCACCTTCCTTCGCGGGTCTCGGTCCGGAAGCGCGCGCGCACGCGCCCGGCGTAGGCCTCGAGCGTCGAGAGCCCGCGCACGCGGTACGCGATCCCGCGGAGGCGGACCTCGCGATCTCCCCGGACCGTGGTCGGTCCGTTCAGCGCCAGCTCGTAGCCGGTCTCGGGCGGGGCGCGCTGCGCGTCGGCCCGAGGTGTGAACGCCAGCGTGGCGAAGGCCAGCGCGGCGAGGATCCGCGCCAGCGCGATGTGGGTGGGAAGTCTGGGCACGCCCCGGCCGGACACCAGACGAGCAGCGAGGTTCCACGTGCCGGGACGAGGGGAGGGCATCACGCGCCGAAGGGTACGCCCGTCGCTCCGCGCGGCGGCGCTCGGGATCGATGCGAGAGCGCCCGCGGAGCCAGCCCTTTGATCGAGCGGATCCTCATTGCCACCCTGGTCGCGGGTCGCGTAGCGTCCCCTTCCCCTCGACCCCCGCGCCTCGCGCCATCCCAGGAGTCTCACGGATGTCCCAAGCTGCCCTGCCGCGCCGCCGGCTGCGCGTCTTCATGCAGACCGAACGCAAGGACGCCTGGTGGGCGCCCCAGCTGCTCACCTTCGTCGTGTTCTCGTCGTTCATCGTCTACGCGACCTGGGCGGCCTTCCAGGGCGAGTTCTATGCGCACGGGCCTTATCTCTCGCCGTTCTACGCGCCGGAGCTCTGGGGGACGTCGCACCACGCTTGGTTCGGGCCGCCGCCCGACTGGATCCCCTCCTGGATCCCGTTCACGCCCGCGCTCCTGATCCTCCCGTTCCCCGGAGGCTTCCGCTTCACCTGCTATTACTACCGCGGCGCCTACTACAAGGCGTTCTGGCAGGACCCGCCGGGCTGCACGGTCGGAGAGCCGCGCAAGAGCTACCTCGGCGAGAACTCGCTGCCGCTGATCTTTCAGAACGTCCACCGCTACTTCATGTACGCGGCCGTCGTGTTCATCGGGCTGCTCAGCTACGACGTCTGGCTCGCGCTCTGGTGGGAGACGCCTGGCGGCGGCACGCAGTTCGGCATGGGCGTCGGCACGATCATCATGTTCGTCAACGTGTGCCTCCTCGCGAGCTACACGTTCGGCTGTCACTCGCTGCGTCACCTCGTCGGCGGCAGCAAGGACACCCTGCCGAAGGGAGCCGTCGGCAAGGCTTGCTACGACGGCTGCTCGAAGCTCAACACGAAGCACCAGCTCTTCGCGTGGGCGAGCCTCTTCTCCGTCGCGCTCACCGACCTCTACATCCGCCTCTGCGCGATGGACGTCATCACCGACATCCGACTGTTTTGAGATAGGGCTGTTTTCAGATGAGCGAAGATCCGAAGTACCAGACCTATGACTACGACGTCCTCGTCATCGGCGCCGGCGGCGCAGGCCTCCGCGCGGCGATCGAGGCCTCCGCGGCAGGTGTGAAGGTCGCCGTCGTCACCAAGTCGCTGCTCGGCAAGGCGCACACGGTCATGGCCGAAGGCGGCATGGCCGCTGCGCTCGGGAACGTCGACGATCGCGACTCCTGGAAGGTCCACTTCGCGGACACGATGCGCGGCGGGCAGTACCTGAACCAGTGGCGCATGGCGGAGCTGCACGCGAAGGAAGCGCCCGAGCGCGTCCGCGAGCTCGAGGCCTGGGGCGCGGTCTTCGATCGCACCCAGGACGGCAAGATCCTCCAGCGCAACTTCGGAGGCCACAAGTACCCGCGGCTCGCGCACGTCGGCGACCGCACCGGGCTCGAGCTGATCCGAACGCTCCAGGATCACGGCATCCACAAGGGCATCGACTTCCACATGGAGGTCACCGTCGTCCGCCTCTTCAAGGACGGCGACCGCGTCGCGGGCGCGCTCTGCTACGACCGCGAGCGCGGCCGCTTCCGCGTCTACAGGGCCAAGGCCGTCGTGATCTGCACGGGCGGCATCGGGCGCGCCTACAAGATCACCAGCAACAGCTGGGAGTACACGGGCGACGGGCAGTCGCTCGCCTATCACGCCGGCGCGAGCCTGATGGACATGGAGTTCGTCCAGTTCCACCCGACGGGCATGGTCTGGCCGCCGAGCGTGCGCGGCATCCTCGTGACGGAGGGCGTGCGCGGCGAGGGCGGCGTCCTCCGGAACAAGGAGGGCAAGCGCTTCATGTTCGACGACATCCCGGAGAACTACAAGTCGAGCACCTCGGACAACGAGGAAGAGGGCTGGCGCTACGTCACGGGCGACAAGTCCGCGCGACGCCCGCCCGAGCTGCTCACGCGCGATCACGTCGCGCGTTGCATTCGCCGCGAGGTGAAGGCCGGTCGCGGCTCGCCGCACGGCGGCGTCTTCCTCGACATCGCGTGGATCAAGGAGAAGCTCCCGAACGCGCCCGAGCACATCAAGCGGAAGCTTCCGAGCATGTATCACCAGTTCATGCAGCTCGCGGGCGTCGACATCACGAAGGAGCCGATGGAGGTCGGCCCGACCACGCACTACGTCATGGGCGGCGTGCAGGTCGACTCGGACACGCAGATGTCGTCGGTGCCCGGGCTCTTCGCGGCCGGTGAGGTCGCCGCGGGGCTCCACGGCGCGAACCGTCTCGGCGGCAACTCGCTCTCGGATCTCATCGTCTTCGGCAAGCGCGCGGGTGAGTACGCCGCGAAGTACGCGAAGGAGAGCAAGGACGTCACGGTCGACGACGACCAGATCGAGTCGCTCACGAAGTTCGCGCTCGCGCCCTTCGATCGCGAGGGCGGCGAGGGCCCCTACGACGTGCAGCACGATCTGCAGGACATGATGCAGGACCTCGTCGGCATCGTCCGCGTCGAGGACGAGATGACGAAGGCGCTCCAGGGCCTCTCCGCTCTCAAGGAGCGCGCGACGAAGGTCTCGGTCCACGGACACCGTGAGTACAACCCGGGCTGGCACACCGCGCTCGACCTCGACAACCTGCTGACGGTCTCGGAGGCGATCACGCGCTCGGCGATCGAGCGCAAGGAGTCGCGCGGCGGCCACTTCAGGGACGACTATCCCGAGAAGGCTGCGGAGTTCTCCAAGTTCAACATCGTCCTGAAGAAGGGCCCGGACGGCGAGATGGTCGTGTCGCGCCAGGACCTCACCCCGATGCGCGAGGATCTCGCGGCGGTCATCGAGGAGAACAAGTGATGTCGGCTGCACCTGTGGCGAGCTCGGGGAAGTCCGGCCGAAAGGTCACGCTCAAGATCTGGCGCGGCGGGACGGACGGAGGCTTCAAGGAGTACACCGTCGGCGTCGACGACGGCATGGTCGTGCTCGACGCGGTGCACATCGCGCAGGCCGAGCAGGCGAACGACCTCGCCGTTCGGTGGAACTGCAAGGCAGGCAAGTGCGGCAGCTGCTCGGCCGAGATCAACGGCATGCCGAAGCTGATGTGCATGACGCGGCTCGACACGCTGCCGCACGACTCGGCGGGCAACGTCGAGCCGATCACGATCGAGCCGATCGCGTCCTTCCCGCTCATCCGCGACCTCGTCACCGACGTCTCCTGGAACTACGAGGCGAAGAAGCGGATCAAGCCCTTCAAGCCGCGCAAGCCCGACGCCGAGGACGGCACCTGGCGGATGGATCAGGCCGACGTCGACCGCGTGCAGGAATTCCGGAAGTGCATCGAGTGCTTCCTCTGCCAGGACGTCTGTCACGTCATCCGTGATCACGACAAGCACACCGAAGGCCCTGTGTCTTCTGATCCGGCTTCGCCAGGGGTCGGAGTCGGCTTCATCGGCCCGCGCTACTTCGTCTACGCCGCCGCGCTCGAGATGCATCCGCTCGACGTCGAGGATCGCGAGCAGGACCTGAAGGACGCGCACGGCATCGGCTACTGCAACATCACGAAGTGCTGCACGGTGGTTTGTCCCGAGCACATCACGATCACCGACAATGCGATCATCCCGCTCAAGGAGCGGGTCGCCGATCGCTTCTACGATCCGATCAAGAGGATGTTCCGAGTCTTCAGCAAGTAGTCGGTTCCAAACACCAGATCAGGGGGTCCGATGGGGTTCGAGCTCAAGTCCATCGCGAAGGAGTCGATCCCGCGCGCGATCGAGAAGGCCGAGCGCTATCGGCTGCTCAACGAGCCCTTCCTCGCCGAGAGCATCTGTCTCGACGTGCTCGAGATCGAGCCCGAGAACACCGAGGTCCTCGTGATCTACATCCTCTCGCTGACGGATCAGTTCGCGACCGGCGGGCACGCGAACGCGGCGCGCGCCAAGGAAGCGATCGCGAAGCTGCCGAGCGAGTACGACCGGCTCTACTACTCGGGGCTGGTCGCCGAGCGGCGCGGCCACGCGTACGCGACGAGCACGTCCTTCGGCAGCAACGAGGCGGCCTGGGAGTTTCTCGTCGAGGCGATGGACCTCTACGACAAGGCGCACGCTGCACAGCACGCGTCGAGCAACGACGACACGACGCTGCGCCGGAACACGTGCGTGCGCCTCATCGAGTCCTGCCGGCTCACCGAGCCGAGCCGCGAGCGCCTCCAC
>JBBSAT010000236.1:0-12675 GCA_038252025.1 Polyangiales bacterium
CGCGACGGCGCCCTCGTGGACGACGAGCAACGTACGGAACGCGCGCGTCACGCGGAGACCGTGCTGGCGGCCTCGGGCTTCTTGCGCGCGTGGCCCACCTCGGCCGCCGCGTCGCGCCCCGCCGACACGTCGTAGAGGTGAAGCATCTCTCGCGCTTCTTCCACCGTCGCAGGCTCGCGCCCGACGTCGCGCGTCATCCGCGCAGCGACCTCGACCATCGCCCCGTTGTTCGCCGCCATCTCGCCGCTCGGCAGGTAGAGATGGTCCTCGAGGCCCGTGCGGATGTTGCCGCCGAGGACGAGCGCCGACGCGAGCATTCGCCAGTGCCCGTGCGAGATCCCGATGACCTCCCAGTCCGAGCCGGCCGGCATGATCTTCGTCTGCAGCTGAAGCGACTCGATCATCGGCGGCACGCCTCCGAGCACGTTCACGATGAACGAGTACTGATAGGGCGCCTTCAGCGCGCCCATGTCGAAGAGCGGCGCGCAGCCCGCCGTGTGCCCGGTGTCGAAGCACTCGAGCTCGGGCTTGACGCCGACCTCGTTCATCACCTCGAGCACCTTGAGGATCTTCCCGTAGGGGTTCGGGAAGATCATGTCGAACTCGAACTGCTTCTTCTTCTTCGAGTACTTCGCGTAGTTCATCGACCCCATGTTCAGGGCAGCGATCTCGGGGCGCGACTCGCGGATGTACTGGATCTGCTGCGACACATCCTCGAGGATCGTCCCCGTCGAGAAGTTCAAGATGATCGGGCAGCGCTGCCGGATCTCCTTCTTGATCTCCGCGAACACGGCGGGCTCGAACGTCGGCGAGCCGTCGGCGTTTCGCGCGTGGATGTGCACGACGGAAGCGCCGGCGTCGTAGGCACGCTTGGCCTCGTCGGCGATCTCTTCGGGCGTGTACGGGATGCCCGCGCACTGGCGGCGGGTCGCGAGCACGCCGGTCAGTGCGCAGGTGATGACGACCTTGTCTTCGAACGACGGCATGGAGCCTCCTCAGGAAGGAAACGAGCAGATCAGAGCTTGGTGTCCTCGTCGCCGCGCGCGGCGATCTCGTCGCGAACGCGATCGGCGAGCGATCCCAGGATGCGCCGGAGCTCGCGTCGGTCGCCGGTCGGCAGGCCGCCGAGCGCCGTCGCGAAGATCTCCATCGCGGAGACGGGCACCGCCTTCGCGACCGCGCGCCCCTTGTCGGTCGGGCGGATGAGCACGACGCGTCGATCGGACAGGCTGCGCTCGCGCTGGACGAGCCCGTCGCGCTCCATCCGGTCGACGATGCCCGTGATGGTGGAGTTTCGCGCGCTCATCTTCCCCGAGAGCTCGGTGAGCGAGAGGTCGCCCATGGCCTCGAGGATCTTGAGCGCGGAGATCTGCGGGCCCGTCAGTCCGTGCTCACGCGCCTGGGTCTTCGTGACGCGACGGCTCTCCGTGTAGAGATAGAGGATCGTCTCGACGATGCGGTCGATGTCTCCTCGCTGCTGAACGCTGCCCCCGCCGTGCGCCACGAATCTCCTCCAGGAGGGCCGCTCGTCCCTTCGCGGTCGGCTCGAGCCCCGAAAGCCCCGCGAACCGGGGCAGAATGTTTCGTGTGCTGAATATTCTCTTGCGATGGGTCCCGTCAAGCCGACCCCGACCTCGTTCGGTGCTGGCCGTGTTGCGGGGCCCTCTCCCTTCGTGTCAGTCTCGCCCGCGCCAGGGGGCTCCGTTCTCGAGAATCGGGTTTCGTTTCGCCCGCGCTTCGTCGCTCGACGGTCTTCCAGCTGGCAATTCTTCGTAGGAGGCATGCTTTGCGCTCGATCGGATTTGGTCACGGCTCGCTCGGTCGCTTCTTCGGCGTCGTGCTCCTCGGAGCCGCGCTGACCGTCAGCAGCGCGAGCATCGCCCCCGGTCGCGCCGAAGCGCAGATCACGCGCGTGCACCCGGATGGGAAGGGCATCATCGGTCTCGGCCTCATCGGCGCAGAGCTGGGCCTCTTCATCCCGGCCATCGTCCAGAACGCGATGCGCACGAACGAGTGGTGGCCCTACCTCGTCTTCCCGCTCATCGGCGGCGCAGCAGGCGCCGTCGGCGGCTACTTCATGGAGCAAGAGACGCAGGGCTCCCCCGAGATCGATGTCGCCTTCATGGTCGCGGGCATGGTGCTCATCGTTCCCACGGTGCTGGGCACGCTCGCCTTCGCCGCGTACAGCCCGCCTGGTGAGTCGATCAGCGCCGACGAGGACATGATCGTCGAGGACGACCGCGGAGACAGCGTCGAAGCCGTCCAGGACACCAGCGACGCGACGGCCGAGCCGTCCGACCCTTCCGGAGGCGCGTCCGACGCTACCGGAGGCTCCGCTGCCCCGGCGCCGCAGTCGCGCCGCGAGATCCGCGCGAGCGACCTGCTCGCGGGCGGCACCGGCCTGCTCCGCTTCGACGCCGACACGCATCGCGTGATGGTCGGCGTTCCGATGGTGGGCGCCACGCCGACCTACACGGCCGAAGAGGTCGCGCACCTGCATCTTCAGCAGACGTACGACGTCCACATCCCCGTGGTCACCGCGACGTTTTGATCCCAGCACGAGTGCTCGCTACGCGGAGCGCGGACGGTAGCGCTCGCCGCGAGCGCGGACGGGAGCGGTCCGGGGCAGCGAGCCGATAGCTAGCGCGCGATGAACACCGCGTCTCGGTAGTAGCGCAGCTCCTCGATCGACTCGCGGATGTCGTCGAGCGCGCGGTGCGAGCCCTTCTTGTGCGGGCGCGCGTCGTAGGCCGCCGGATACCAGCGCTTCACGAGCTCCTTCACCGTCGAGACGTCCACGTTTCGATAGTGGATGTAGGACTCGAGGCTCGGCATGTAGCGGGCGAGGAAGAGTCGGTCCTGATGGACCGAGTTGCCGGCCAGCGGCGCCTTCCCTTCACCGACGTGCGCGCGCACGAACTCGAGCGTGAGCGTCTCGGCCCTCAGGTCGTCGATGGTCGAGGCACGCACGCGATCGACGAGCCCCGACGCTCCGTGGTGCGAGGTGTTCCACTCGTCCATCGCGGCGAGCGCCTCGTCGGACTGGCGGATGACCAGCTCCGGCCCCTCGGCGACGATGTTCAGCTCCGCGTCCGTGATGATCGTCGCGATCTCGAGGATCCGCTCGCGGTCGACGCGCAGCCCCGTCATCTCGAGGTCGACCCAGATCAGCCGATCGGCTCGCTGCTCATCCGCCATGTGGTCTCGCGTTCGTCAGAGGGGCTGACAGCCCAGGACGGTGAGGACGGACCCCGCCGCGCCGAAGCTGGTGATGATGGCAGTCCCGGAGCTCGACGCGATGACGTCGAAAGAGGTCGGCGTGCCCGCCGCGCCTGCGCTCACCTCGGCCGCCGGGAAGGTCGCCAGCGTCACGTCGAGCGAGGGCCGGAGCAGCTGCGCGCTGACGCCCACGTCGGGCAGGATGGTGTCGAAGCGGCTCACGAGGACCCCGAGCGGCGTGTCGTCGAGCCGGAGCGGAAAGCCCGCGCCGACCGCGGGTGCGGTGTGCCCGGCGCCCACGCCCGCAGACGTCATGCGCGCGAGCACGTGATCGAACGTGTCGCGGTAGCCGACCAGAACGTCCGACGACGATGACGCCAGCGGCTCCTCCGCCAGCCGACCCGGGAGGATGACCATCCCGTCGGCAGTCCCGTCAGCTGCGAAGAACGCGACGGAGTCCGCTCCGTTCGGCACGGCGAGGCTCGTGCCGTCGGTGGCGAGATCCAGCGGCGCGAGGGTGCCGAACCCATCGCTGACCTGCAGAGGCGCAGCCCACGTGGGGACCAACAAGAAGCGCGCGCCGGTCGACTCGTCCCAGGCGAGCGCGAAGGACGTCCGGAACGGCTCGACCGTGATGGCGACGGGCTCGTCGACCCGGGTCACCGAGAGCGCGACGGCCCCGACGAACAGCGCTCGATCCGCCGTCAGCGAGAGCGGGTAGGTCTCGATCACGAAAGCGCCGGCTCCATCGTCCCGAACGAGCGCGAGGACGCCTCCTTCGCCGACGGCACAGAGGTCGCTAGCGTTCGGGGTCACGTCGGTCACCGAGGTCGCCAGGCTGATCGTTCCGCCGAAGTCTGCCGTCCGGAGCCGGAGCCCCGGCGCGAAGCCGCTGTCGGTGAGGACGATGCGGTCCCCGATCGCCGACGCGGCGATCTCGTCGTCCGCGGTCCCGAGCAGCGTCGCGATCGCCCCCGGCGGTGCGTCCTCGTCGATGCGCGAGTCGCAGTCGTCGTCGCGCGCGTTGCACGTCTCGGTGGCGCCCGGAAAGACACGGGAGTCGCTGTCGTCGCAGTCCATCCCGCACGGAGGCGGCGCTTCGCCGTCCAGGTCCATGTCCCGGATCTCGGAGACCCTCGTGCACTGGCCGGAGCGGCAGCGCCAGTCCTCGCAGCCCATCACCGGGCACTCCTCGTCGGAGAAGCACGCCGGGTGTTCGGCGACCGGCAGCGGCCCTCCCGTCGGGGGCGAAGCCCCACCGCAGCCCGCGAACCCGTCGCCGGTGAACGCCACGGTGAGAGAGGCCATCGCGGCCAGGAGGACGAGGCGAAGCAAGCGCATCGAGCCGAGACGATAGCGCGAAAGCGGGACAGGGGTGGGGCCAGGCGACTACCATCGACCTGCCCGCATGATCCCCCGCCGCGTTCGCCGCACCCTCGCCGAGAGATGTCTCGTCCGGCCCGGCGACCCGCTCGTCGTCGCGGTCTCCGGCGGGCCCGACTCCTCCGCGTTGCTGCACGTGCTGGCCGGGCTCTCGGCCGAGCTCCGCCTCGGGCTCACCGCCGTGGGCGTCGATCACGGTCTCCGCCCCGGCGCCGCGCGTGAGCTCGACGGTGTCGAGGCCCTCGCTGGGTCGCTCCGGGTGCCCTTCGAGCGAGTGATCATCCGCGAACCGCCTGGCGCGTCCCTCCAGGCCTGGGCCCGCGGGGTGCGCTACCGCGCGCTTCACCTGGCGGCGTCGCGCGTCGGCGCTCGCCTCATCGCCACGGGGCACACCGCCGACGATCAGGCGGAGACCGTGCTCGCCCGCCTGCTCCGAGGCGGGGGCCTCCGCGGCCTCGGCGGCATCGATCCGGCCCGCGGGGACGGCGTGGTCCGCCCGCTGATCGACTGTCGCCGCGCCGCCCTCCGCGACTACCTGACCCGCTCGGGCGTGTCGTTCGCGACGGATCCGACGAACAGCGATCTGCGGTTCGAGCGCTCGCGCCTGCGGGAGCAGATCCTCCCCTCGCTGCTCGCCGAGCAGCCCTTGGCGATCGAGCGGATCGCCGCCATCGCCGACGAAGCGCGCGCGGCCGATCGTGCGCTCGACGCCGCCGCGACGGGCCTGCTCGCCCGCGCGAGCGACCCGGAAGGGCTGCTGATCGCGCCTCTCCGCGACGCGCCAGAGCCCGTCGCCCTCCGCGCGCTGCGGCGCTGGGCCGAGACGAAGAGCGCCCGCGCGATCGGGCGGGCGCATCTTGTAGCGCTGCTGGCGCGGCTACACCTAGAGGGAGAAGTGTTGCTTCCTGGCGGATGGATCGCTCGACGTGGGGCGGAACGGCTCTCGTTGCGCGGCCCGGAGAACGGCGTCCGCATCCCGGTGTCAGCGTCCTCGGAGGGCCGAGCCTCCCCTGAAGAACGGCTCTCCGATGAAGAAGAGTGAAACAGTCGTTTCCACAGGCACGAAGATTGTTTGCCGCGTGTCCGTGTGCTTGAATCCGTAACAGCCCCGTTAGTTCCATGAGCGATGCGAGCCATGCGTGATCACGCATAGGTTCGCCTGAGGTGAACGTGAAGCAGAGCCACAAGACGCTCCTCCTCTGGCTGCTCCTCATCGTGATGATGCTGGCGATCTACCAGCTCATCGCGGCAGAGCCGACGCCCCGGGAGATGCCCTTCAGCGACTTCGTCGCAGACGTCCGCAGCGGACACGTCGATCAGGTCGAGGTCACCTCACGCGGGACTGGGGCCGCAGAGTTCACCTACTTCCACGCCGATGGCGAGCGCCGCGAGATGCGGACGAGCACCGGCATCATCGGTGAAGAGCTCAACCAGGAGCTCCTCGAGCACAACGTCCGGGTCAACTACGTCCCCGCAGACGGGAACAGCATCTGGACGATGGCGCTCTGGTCGTGGCTCCCCACGATCTTCGTGCTCGGCCTGTTCTTCTTCTTCATGCGGCAGATGCAGAACTCCGGCGGTCGAGCGATGAGCTTCGGCAAGTCCCGCGCGAAGCTGCTCAACGAGTCGCAGAACAAGGTCACGTTCGCGGACGTCGCCGGTATCGACGAGGCCAAGGACGACTGCGAAGAGATCATCGCGTTCCTCAAGGACCCGAAGAAGTTCCAGCGCCTCGGCGGACGCATCCCGAAGGGTGTGCTGCTGATGGGCCAGCCCGGCACCGGCAAGACGCTCCTCGCGCGCGCCATCGCCGGCGAGGCGGGCGTTCCGTTCTTCTCGATCTCTGGCTCGGACTTCGTCGAGATGTTCGTCGGTGTCGGCGCGAGCCGTGTCCGTGACCTCTTCGAGCAGGGCAAGAAGCACGCGCCCTGCATCATCTTCATCGACGAGATCGACGCGGTCGGTCGTCATCGCGGCTCGGGCCTCGGCGGCGGTCACGACGAGCGTGAGCAGACGCTGAACCAGCTCCTCGTGGAGATGGACGGCTTCGAGGCGAGCGAGGGCGTCATCATCGTCGCCGCGACGAACCGCCCCGACGTGCTCGACCCCGCCATCCTGCGTCCCGGTCGCTTCGACCGCCGGATCATGGTCGCGAACCCGGATCTCCGCGGCCGCACCGGCATCCTCGGCGTCCACACCCGCAAGGTCCCGCTGGCCGACGACGTCGACCTCGAGGTCATCGGTCGCGGCACGCCCGGCTTCTCCGGCGCCGACCTCGAGAACCTCGTGAACGAGGCCGCTCTCCTCGCGGCGCGCCAGGACAAGGACTCCGTCTCCATGGCGGACTTCGAGATGGCCAAGGACAAGGTCTCGATGGGCGCGGAGCGGCGCTCGGCCGTCATCAGCGAGCACGAGAAGAACGTCACCGCATGGCACGAGGCGGGTCACGCGCTCGTCGGCTGGCTGACGCCGGGGCACAACCCCGTGAACAAGATCACGATCATCCCGCGCGGCGCCGCTCTCGGGCTCACGCAGTACCTCCCCATCGAGGATCGCTTCACGCAGTCGAAGGAAGAAGTGCTCGCGCAGATCGCGTCGCTCCTCGGCGGCCGCCTCGCGGAAGAGCTCAAGTTCAGCACGATGACGAACGGCGCGTCGAGCGACCTGAGTCGGGTCACCAAGCTCGCTCGCATGATGGTCACCGAGTGGGGCATGAGCGAGAAGCTCGGACCGATGGCGTTCGGCGAGCGCGAGCGCGGCGGGTTCATGGGCAGCGGCGGGCGGCGGAAGAACTACTCCGAGCGGACGTCGCGCGAGATCGACTCCGAGGTGCGGAAGATCGTTCGAACGCAGTACGACTACGCGAAGAAGCTCCTCGAGGACAATCGTGCGGCGCTCGATCGCATCGCCGAGGCGGCGCTCGATCGGGAGACGCTGGACCGCACCGAGCTGGCCGCGCTGATCGAGGGCCGCGAGCTCCCGCCGCGCGTGCGCATCATCCTTCCGCGTTACTCGGACAAGGCCGCGAAGGCGAAGGAGAAGCGCAAGACGAGCATCTTCCAGCCGCGTCCGCGGGAGATCCCTCAGGGCGGCTGAAGCGTTCGTTCGGAGTCTTTCGGGGGCCTCCAGGTGGAGAGCGAATCGACGAGACGGGAGATGCAGCAGGATGGTGGGGGGACGCGCAGACGGCGTGAGGAGCTTCGAGCCCCCCGCCGCGCGTCCGTCCGAAGTCCTGCCGCTCGTCTCGCCCGGGGTCGTCTCGCCCGGGGTCGTCTCGCCCGGGGTCGTCTCGCCCGGGGTCGTCTCGCCCGGGGTCGTCTCGCCCGGGGTCGTCTCGCTCTGGGGCGTGCTGAACGTCACGCCGGACTCCTTCAGTGACGGCGGGCAGTTTCTCTCTCCCGCCGACGCGGTAGCGCGCGCGAAAGCGATGCTCCTCGAGGGCGCCGACGTGCTCGATGTGGGCGGCGCTTCGTCGCGTCCACGCGGCCTGACCTACGGCGCAGGCGCCGAGCCGGTTCCGGCCGCCGAAGAGCGCGCGCGGATCGAGCCCGTCATCTCCGTCCTGGCGCGGGAGCTGGGCGCGCGGGTCAGCGTCGACACGACGCAGCCGGACGTCGCTCGCGCGGCGCTAGGCGCGGGCGCCAGCATCGTGAACGACGTCTCGATGGGCGCGAGCGAGGCGCTCCTTCGCGCGGTCGCGGATCACGGCGCCGAGCTCGTGCTCATGCACACGCGCGGGGATGGCTCGCACGGCGCCGGGCACACTCAGTACGCCGACGTCGCCCTAGAGGTGCGCGCCGAGCTCGCGCGCGCCGTGGATCGGGCCATCGCGAACGGGGTCGCGCCGGAGCGGATCTGGATCGACCCGGGGATCGGCTTCGCCAAGACCGCAGAGCAGTCGGCCGCGCTGCTCGCTCGCCTCCCCGAGCTCGTCTCGCTCGGTCATCGCGTGCTCGTCGGCGCGTCGCGCAAGGCGTTCATCGCCGCGCTCGCCCCGAGGCCTGACGGCACGTCGCCACCGACCGGGGACCGTCTCGGCGGGAGCCTCGCGGTGCTGACCCTCGCGGCGCTGGGCGGCGCGTCGGCCGTGCGCGTGCACGACGTCGCCGCGTCCTACCAGGCGCTCCGCGTCATCGCTGCCGTCGGGGCACGCTCCGTCTCGGGAGGCGACCGTGGCTGAGCTCCTCCCGATGCTGCACAGCATGTTCGCGCAGGGCCCACTGCGCTGGCTCGCGGACGTCGCCGACGTCCTCATCGTCGCGTACCTGCTCTACCGCGTGCTGCTGCTCGTGCGCGGCACCCGCGCGATGCAGATGGCCATCGGCCTCGGGCTCGTGTTCGTCGCCTACCAGCTCGCGCGCGGCATCGGCCTGGTCACGCTCTACACGATCCTCGACTCGCTGCTCGGCTACATCGTGCTGCTCGTCGTCGTGCTCTTCCAGAACGACATACGCCGCGTCCTCGCGCGCGTCGGCACGCGTCCGTTCATGCGCGGCGCCTTCCAGCAGCGCGAGATCCACGCGGTCGAGGAGGTCGTGAAGGCGGCACAGACCATGTCCGTGCACCACACGGGAGCGCTCATCGTGTTCGAGCGCGACGCGTCGATCGCGGAGTTCATGCAGCAGGAGGGCACGGTCCTCGACGCCGTCGTGAGCAAGGAGCTCCTCCTCAGCCTCTTCGTCGCGAGCGCCGACAACCCCAACCACGACGGCGCGGTCGTCATCCGCGAGGGCCGCATCTGGCAGGCGGGCGCTTTCCTTCCGCTGGCCGGCAGCCCCAAGCTCGATCGCGCGCTCGGGACGAGGCACCGCGCCGCGCTCGGCATCTCCGAGGAGACGGACGCCGTGGTCGTGGTGGTCTCCGAAGAGCGCGGCACCATCAGCCTCTGCTTCAACGGGAACATGGCGCGCGATCTCGACGCGGGCTCCCTCCGGCAGGCTCTCCTCGGACTCTTCCAGGCGCCGAAGCGCAAGAAGAAGGCCGGCGACACGACGCTCCGCCGCCGCGACGGCACGCCGAGCACGACGGGCACGCTGAGCGTTCCGCCGCCCGCGCCGGTCACCGCGTCTGCTGCCGAGCGCGCGAGCGAGGAGTCCATCACCGCCGAGCCGCTGCCGCTCGGTGGCCGCAAGCCCGAGGAGACCAGTCCGTGATCCTGACGACGTCGTGCTTGCGAAGCCCGTGCCCGTGAAGCCCGACGCCCCCGCGCCCTCGAGCGTGCGCCTGCTCTTCACCGAGAACCTCGGCCTGAAGATCACGTCGATCCTCGTCTCGGTGCTGCTCTTCTCGGTCTTTCGCGGCGCCGAGGACGCGCAGCGCTCCGTGCTGGTGGACGTCGTCGCCGAGCTGCCGCCCGAGTCCGACGCGCGCATCCTGACCAGCGATCTGCCTGCGAAGGTCCGCCTCACGCTGCGCGGAAGCCGCTCGCTCCTCAACTCGATCCGCGCCGACGACCTGCCGCCGATCGAGATCGACCTCTCGGAGACGCAGGCGAGCGTCTACTACTTCGAGCCCGAGCGCTTCGAGGTGCCCGCGGGAGTCGAGATCGCGCAGGTCTCGCCCGACGCGCTGCCGCTGACCTGGGTCGACCGCACGCAGCGGGCGTTCCCCGTGTTCGCTCGGCTCGAAGGAAGGCCGGATCCCGGCATGATGGTCATCGGCGAGCCGACGGTGCGCCCCGCGACCGTGGTGCTGCGCGGGCCCACGCCGGATCTCGCTGGGATGGATCGGATCGTGACCGAGCCCATCCAGCTCGCGGGCCTCGCCGCGGGTCGCTACGAGCGCCGCGTCGCCATCCCGCGGCTGCCGACGCACGTGCAGTTCGTCGGCGACGCGAGCGTCACGGTGCAGTTCGAGATCGCGCCCGAGATCGCGGAGCGCGCCATCCCGCGGCTCGACGTGGCGACGGTGGGCGGGCCGGTGCGCGAGCTGCGTCCGGTGCGCGTGCGCGTGCTCCTCCGCGGGCCGCCGGTGTTGCTCGACGCGATCGATCCGCAGTCGATCGTCCCGTACGTCGACGGAAGCGCGCTCGACGCGGAGGGCGGCGCCCAGTCGATCCTCGTGCGCGTTCGCGGGATTCCGGACGGCGTCGAGCTCGCGGGGGTCGATCCCGAAGAGGTCCTCGCGACGCCCGCAGCGCCCGCCGCCCCGCACCACTGAAGATCTGACCAAGTACTTTGGTCAGATCCCTTCGACTGAGAGAAATTCCCAGCGCTTCACGCTGGGAAGGACAAGGCGCGACCATTGTTGGTCACGCCTCGAGCGCGCGAGCTCGCGCGCGATCTTCAGGCCAGCTCGGCCCGCGCCTCGTCGGCGATGCCGTCGGCGAGGATCCGGATCCGCGTCTCGTCCTCGCCCTCGATCATCACGCGGAGCTTCGGCTCGGTGCCGCTCCAGCGGACGACGACGCGGCCGTGACGGCCGAGCTCGAGCTCCGCGCTCTGGATGGCGAGCGTCGTCTTCACGAGCTCTTCGAGCGGCCTCCGCCGCGGCAGCGAAGCGTTCACCAGCACCTGCGGCACGCGCGTCATCGCCGCCTGGGCCAGCTCGGACATCGGGCGCCCCTCGCGCAGCATCACCGCCAGGAGCTGCAGCGCAGCGACGAGCCCGTCGCCCGTCGAGGCGTGATCGAGGAAGATCATGTGGCCCGACTGCTCACCGCCGAAGTTGAAGCCGTTCCGCCGCATCTCCTCGACGACGTAGCGGTCGCCCACGGCCGTGCGAACGAGCCTCCCGCCAGCGTCCTCCAGCGCGCGCTCGAGGCCGAGGTTGCTCATCACGGTCGCGACGAGCGCTCCGCCGCGCAGCGTGCCGCCGCGCATCATCCGCGTCGCGCAGAGCGCCATGACGACGTCGCCATCGACCTCGCGGCCCGTCTCGTCGATCACGATCACGCGGTCCGCGTCGCCGTCGAGCGCGATGCCGAGGTGCGCGCCCGTTCGGATGACCTCGTTCGCGCAGGCCGCTGGATCCATCGCGCCGCACGCGGCGTTGATGTTGCGCCCGTCCGGCGAGACGCCGATCACGGTCACGTTCGCGCCGAGCTCGCGGAGCACGGCGGGGGCGACGCGATATGCAGCGCCGTGCGCCGCGTCGAGCACGATGGACAGGCCCTCGAGCGTGAGGCTGCTCGGGAAGGTCTGCTTCACGAACGCGACGTAGCGGCCTCCGGCGTCGTCGAGCCGTTCAGCGGACCCAACGTCGCTGCCCGTGGGCCGGTCCTTGTCGAGCGCGTCGCTCTCGATGAGGCGCTCGAGCTCCTCCTCGGCCTCGTCGGGCAGCTTGAAGCCGTCGCTCGCGAAGATCTTGATGCCGTTGTCCGGGTACGCGTTGTGCGACGCGCTGATCACGACGCCCGCGTCGGCGCGCATGCTCGTGGTGAGGTGCGCGATGGCCGGCGTGGGCAGCGGCCCGCTCAGCATCACCTTGCCGCCCCAGGTGCAGACGCCCGCCGCGAGGGCCGTCTCGAACAGGTAGCCGCTGAGGCGGGTGTCCTTGCCGATGACGACGCGCGGCGGGTGCTTCACGCGCTTCTTGAGCTGGTAGACGATGGCGGCGCCGATGCGGAAGGCCACCTCCGGCGTCATGGTCCCCTGGTTGGCGACACCACGGATTCCGTCGGTCCCGAAGAGCTTTCGCGCCATGAACCCTAGGTAGCACGCTCGGAGGCGCCTAGAGGCTCGCTGGCAGCTCGATCCGCTCCACCGTCACCCCGGCCGCGAACCCCGTCCGCAGGTAGTAGAGCGCGCCATCGGGCGAGTACGCGACGCGGCCCGGACGACCCGCGGGCGCGAGCGTTCCAGTCACCGTCCCGTCCAGCCCGAGCGCGCTCACCGTGCCGTCCGCGAACGAGACGTACACGACGCCGAGGAAGGGATCGCGCACGAGGCTCGTGACCGGGCCCGCCAGCGTCGCGAAGTCTCCCATGCTCATCCCGTCGGTCCCGACGCGGAGCACGCGTCCATCGGCGACCGCGACGAGCAGCGACGTCGCATCGAACGTCGTCGTCCCGTAGACGCGCGAGCCGAGCTCCGCGATCGCCCTGGTCGTGCCCGCCGCGAGGTCGGCCCGCAC
>JBBSAT010000237.1:0-12670 GCA_038252025.1 Polyangiales bacterium
CCGGCCGGCGTACTCGTCCTCGGTGTACATCGCGTCGTAGATGAGCACGTCGGCGCCGCGCGCGAGCTCGACGAGGTGCGGGTCGGGGCAGCTGTAGTGCTCGGTGTCGGTCGCGTAGACGACCGACCGACCCTCGAAGTCGATGCGATAGCCCATCACGCCGCCCGGGTGGTTGAGCCGCTTCACGCGGAGGCTCGCTCCGCCGAGCGAGAGCTGCTGCCCCGACTCGACCTGCCGGAACGCGAGCAAGGACGACATGTCGGAGAGCCGCACGGGAAAGTGCGGGGGCTGCATCTGCAGCTCGAGCGACGCCTTCAGACCGAGGTCCGGCGTGCTCGTCGACGCGGCGCCGACGATGTCGAGCCGTGACGACGGAAGCCAGGCCGGGAGAAAGAACGGCAGACCCTGGATGTGGTCCCAGTGCAGGTGGGACAGGCAGAGAAACGCGTGCCCGATCTTCCTCCGGACCAGATCGTCACCGAGCGCGCGGATGCCGGTGCCCGCGTCGAAGATCACGACCTCGTCCCCGCACCGAACCTCGACGCAGCTGGTGTTGCCGCCGACCTCCGCGGTGAGCGGGCCGGGCGATGCGATGGAACCGCGAACTCCCCAGAAACGAACGGCGAGCGTCATCGTGAGCCTCCTGTGGCGACGCGGGCTTGCGGCGCACGTCAGCTCCATTGCGACCACCGTGCCGCTCGAAAAGCGCCGCATTCCCAGGGTTCCGCCGCCGGTCGCTGCGCCCCCCCGGAGCAGGTGCGCCGGCCCGGAGCATCGTGCGGCTCGGGCTTGGCCGTAGCGGGACGGCCGGCTACCCTCGGCCCGCGATGCTGCTCACCCTCCTCGGGCTACCGGAGACGTGGCTCAACCAGTTCCTGACGCTCGCGCTCGGGGGGCTCTTCGCCTACTTCGCGGTCAGCGGGCTCAGCTACGCGATCTTCTTCGTCTGGGGTCGGAAGTACTTCCACCCGACCTATCGGCCCGAGCCGGCGGTGCTCGAGGACCAGATGAAGTGGGGCGTCTTCGGAACGCTCGGCAACGCGGTCCTCACCGTACCGATCCACGCGGCGATCGCGAGCGGCTACTCTCGCGTGTACTGGGATCCGATGGAGCTCGGGCTGCCCTACCTGGCGCTGAGCTTCGTGCTCTACATCGCGTTCACCGAGACGTGCGTCTACTGGATCCACCGCGCGCTGCACTGGAAGTATCTCTACCGGTTCATCCACAAGCCGCACCACAAGTGGCGCTCGAGCACGAGCTTCGTGTCGATGGCCTTCCACCCGCTCGACAGCTTCGCGCAGGCGATCCCCACGCACATCTTCCTCTTCCTCGTCCCGCTGAACGCGTACGTCTACCTGCTGGTGCTCGCGTTCATCATGACGTGGACCGTCATCATCCACGACCGCGTCACCTTCTTGCGCGGGAGCATCGTGAACACCTGTGGGCATCACTCGCTGCACCACTGGTACTTCAAGTGCAACTACGGCCAGTTCTTCACGTTCTGGGACAAGCTCATGGGCACCTGGCGCGACCCGGAGGCCGAGTACTACCGCGGCAAGGTCCCGGCCGACCTGCTGCGCTGGGCACCTCCGTTGCCGCCGCGCCCGGCGAGCGCGACCCCCGAGCCGGACGAGACCAACGGAGCCGTCACGACCGAGTCGGTGAGCTGACACCCCAGCCAGAGTGCTCGCGGAGCCGACCGTGGACGGAAGTGCTCGCCCCCGAGCGTGGACGGAAGCACTCCTGTCTTGATCAGCCGTTCTCGGCGGTCTTCTCTTCGGGTGCCACGACCGAGGCCGCGGGCGCCGGAGCGCCCTTCTCGTCTTCGCGCTGGTGGCAATTCTTGTACTTCTTGCCGGAGCCGCACCAGCACGGATCGTTGCGTCCGACCTTCGGCTTGTCGCGCTTGACGGTCTCGACCTTCGCTGGCGCGCTCATGCGCTGCTGCGCGGACTGAGCTCCGGGACGCGGCGGCTGCGACGGAACGCTCGTTCGCTGAACCGGAGACGCCGTCCCGGCCATCATGGCCTGCGCGGCGCCTCGGTTTCGCGCGTTCGCCTGGAGCGCCGCCATCTGCGCAGGTGAGAGCTGCCCGCCACCTGCCGTGACCACCGCCGCCGGGTCGCCGACGCCTGCGCCGCGCATCTTCGCCTGCTGCGCCTCGACCTCGCGACGCCGCTGCTCCTCGAGCCGGCGCGCGTCCTCTTCCCGGACGAGCTCGAGCCGGAACATGTTCGACGCGACGGTCGCGCGGATGGACTCGGTCATCCCGACGAAGATGTCGTAGCCCTCCTTCTTGTACTCCTTCTTCGGATCACGCTGGCCGTAGCCGCGCAGCCCGATGCCGTCGCGAAGCTGCTCCATCGACGAGAGGTGCTCGAGCCACTGCTTGTCGATCTCACGCAGATAGAAGTTCCGGAAGAGCCGATAGAAGATCTCCGGCGGGATCTCCTTGTCCTTCTTCAGGATGACGGCCTCGGCGTCCTCGAAGAGACGCATCTCCATGCCGTCCGGATCGATGACCTGGCCGAGGCCGCTCGCCTGGAGGTTGAACTGCTCGTGAAACGTCTTCTCGAGGCCCGGGAGATCCCAGTCCTCGAAGTGCTTGTTCTTCGGGCAGAAGCGATGGACCAGCGAGGCGACGATGTCGTCCGTGAGGTCGAGGAGCCGCTCACGCTGCTCGGTGAGCGACATGCTCACCTCTTCGGTGAGGTGATCCGCCAGCGCCTTGGGATCGGTCCTGAGATCCTCGATGTCCACGCGACAGCCGAACGCGTCGTAGACGCCACGCTCGAGCGCCTGGACACGGACTTCCTTCACGTGATCGAGCTTCTGATCGAAGACGCTGCGCAGCCACGAGTCGCGCTCCGTCTGCGGCGCATCGGCCAACGGCGGTGCCGTGATGAGCGCCTTGCCTCCGACGATCTGCGCTGCCAGCGACTGCGCGCCGTGTAGCTTGATCATCCGCTCGATGACGGCGCGAACGGCCTTCACGTACGGCTCGTGGACCTTCTCCACCATCGCCTTCGGCGTGACGCCGGCCTTCTTCTCGTCATCCGTCGGAACGGTTCGGTACTGACCTTCGAGGACCTGGCGGCGGAGCGTGTACAGGCTCTTTCGCTGCTGGTTCATCACATCGTCGTACTCGAGGAGGTTCTTGCGGGTGTCGAAGTTCCGCTCCTCCACCTTCTTCTGCGCGTTCTCCACCGATCGCGTCACCCACGGGTGCTCGATCGGGATGCCCTCCTCCATCCCGAGGGTCTCCATCATCCCCTGGATGCGATCGCCCGCGAAGATCCGCATCAGGTCGTCTTCGAGCGAGAGATAGAAGCGCGACGCGCCCGGATCTCCCTGACGACCCGCGCGACCCCGGAGCTGGTTGTCGATCCGGCGGCTCTCGTGGCGCTCGGTGCCGATGATCTGGAGACCGCCCGCGGCGATGACCTCCTTCTTCTCGGCGGAGCAGATGCCCTCGTACTTGGCCTGCGTTTCCTTGACGGCCGCCTCGAGCAAGTCCTTGTCGGCGAGCAGCGCCTCGTCCGCCGTCGTCATCACCTCGTGGCGGCCGAGCATCTCCGGGTTTCCGCCGAGCAAGATGTCGGTTCCTCGACCGGCCATGTTCGTCGCGATCGTGACGGCGCCCTTCCGGCCCGCCTGCGCGACGACGTAGGCCTCGCGCTCGTGCTGCTTCGCGTTCAGGAGGTTGAAGGCGACGCCGGCCTTGTCGAGCATGCGCGCGAGCGCCTCGCTCTTCTCGACGCTCGTGGTGCCGACGAGGACGGGCTGCCCGCGCTCCTGACAGACGACGATGTCCTCGTAGACCGCCTTGAACTTCTCGCGCTCGGTCTTGTAGACGAGGTCGTCCGCGTCCTTCCGGTTGATCGGCTTGTTCGTCGGGACCGAGACGACCGAGAGCGTGTAGATCTTGTGGAACTCCTCGGCCTCGGTGTCGGCCGTGCCGGTCATGCCAGAGAGCTTCTTGTAGAGCCTGAAGAGGTTCTGGAACGAGATGGTCGCGAGCGTCCGATTCTCCGGCTGGATCGGCACGCCTTCCTTCGCCTCGACCGCCTGGTGCAGGCCGTCCGACCAGCGCCGTCCCGAGAGCGTCCGGCCCGTGTGCTCGTCGATGATGACGACCTTGCCGTCCGGGCTCACCAGGTACTGCTGATCGCGCTTGTAGAGCGTGTGCGCGCGGAGCGACTGGTTGAAGATGTGGAGCGGCTCGAGGTTCGATGGATCGAAGAGGTTCTCGTTCTCGATGATCCCGCGCTCGTGGAGCATCTGCTGGGCGAGCTCGATGCCCTCTTCGGTCAGCGAGACCGAGTGCTGCTTCTCGTCGAGCGAGTAGTGATCGTCCTTCCGGAGGCGCGGGATGATCTGCGTGATGCGCAGGTACTTGTCGCTCGGGACCTGGTTGTCGCCGGAGATGATGAGCGGCGTCCGCGCCTCGTCGATCAGGATCGAGTCCACCTCATCCACGATCGCGAAGTTCAGCTCGCGCTGCGCGTAGTCGTAGATGCTGAACTTCATGTTGTCGCGCAGGTAGTCGAAGCCGTACTCGTTGTTCTGGCCGTACGTGATGTCCGCGCGATAGGCGGCCTTCTTGGCCGCGTCGTTCTGCTGCGGCGCGATGACGCCGACGGTGAGCCCGAGGAAATTGTAGAGCTTGCCCATCCACTCGGCGTCACGACGCGCGAGGTAGTCGTTGACCGTGACGACGTGGACGCCCTTGCCCTCGAGGGCGTTGACGTAGCAAGGCAGGGTCGCGACGAGGGTCTTGCCCTCGCCGGTCTTCATCTCGGCGATCTTCCCGTCGTGGAGGACGATGCCGCCGACCAGCTGCACGTCGTAGTGCCGCATCCCGAGCACGCGCTTGCCGCCCTCGCGTGCGACGGCGAAGGCCTCGTTCAAGACGCCGTCGAGCGGCTCACCATTGTCGAGCCGCTGCCTGAACGCGGCGGTCTTGGCCCGGAGGTCGTCGTCCGACAGCTTCTTGATCTGCGGCTCGAGCTCGTTGATGGCGACGACGCGCGGCTGGATCTTCTTGATCTGCCGCTCGTGGCTCGTACCGAAGAAGAACTTGAGGACGTTCTGGAGCATGCGGGTCCCGGGCTGGCGACGAAAAGGCCGCGATTGTCCCTACAAAGAGGGCGGAGACTAAGGCGGGGTGGGTGAGGGCGCAACGCCGGACCCCTCCCACGCATTCGGCCCCGGCGGGTCATTCGCTTCCGGGACGATCGGGGGGGATGCGGGGATGTTCGGAGCGTCGATGATGATCTGATGAGCCGCGATGAACGCGGCACCGACCGCGCAGCCGAGGCCCAGCCCGAGCACCATCAGGACCACGTTCAGCGTCCCTCGCCGACGCGCCGACGTATCGTCCGCGCCAGGCACGCCGGCCTCGAGCATGACGGCGCGTGCCTCGGCGTCGGCCATCAGGCCGCGGCGAAGGACTGCCAGCACGAGGAGGACGATGGCCAGGGCCATCCCTCCGAACGCGATCGTGCGAGCCGTGCGCTTCTGGAGCTCGAGGTGGCTCTGATCGGCGACGAGCCCGCTCGCCGGAGCCGGGAGGGTGAGCCCGTGCTGTTCCCGCGGGGCGAGGCGAAAGAGCACCTCGGCGCGCGGCACGCCTACCCGCGTGAGCTCGGCGTCGGGTCCCGTCAGGACCTCGGGCGCGACGGCGATGAAGAGCCGGGGAAACACGTAGTCGGTGGGGAGCGCGTCCGCGCGAGCTTCGAGCATGTACGTGCCCGCCTCGAGCCCGGGGAGCGACACCGTCCTCGGCGCGGACACGTCGGAGGGCGCATCGAACGTCGAGGTGCGCATCCAGCGACCGTTCCGGAAGATGTCGACGATGACCACGTCACGCCCCGGCGGAGCGACGAGCTGCACCTCGGCGACGCGCCCCGGGCTGACGGCGACCGGAAGCGCCATGTGCGGCGTGGCGAGCGCCACCGGCATGCGAACGGTGCGATGCGCGATCTGGACGTCTCCGCGCATCGCCACGAGCTCGCAGGTGCCCTCCGGCCCGTGCACGATGAACGGGAGCGCGTGGTAGGGGGTCGCGACGCCCGTCACGGGGAGCATCGGCCGTGGCTCGACGCCCAAGCAGTCGGTGAGCATCGGCGTGACGCTCGGCGACCCGACGTCCACCACGAGCAAGCACTCGACCTCCGGGACGCACACGCCGCCCGGAACGATCGCATCGAGGGAGAAAGGCTCTTCCGGCGCCGCCGCGGTCACGGGCGCGTCGGTGGGAGCATCGAGCGGGGCGGGCGCCGCCTCGGGCACGCCGATCGGCCCGAGGAAGAAGTGCGCGAGCGTCGGGGCCCGGCGATCCAGCTCGGGCGCGGCCGGAGCATCGCTCGAGACCTCGAGCGTGCGAGCGACGGTCGCGATCACCTCGCCGTCCTCACGGGCGCGCGCCTCGAGGGTCAGCGTGCCGGCGACGTCTTCCCGGACGGTGAGCTCGCCTTCGAGCGACGAGAACGCGCCCGGTGTGAGCGTCGCCGAACCGACGATCTCGGCTCCCCGTCGCAGCTCGACCTCGACCGGAGGCGCGATCGGCGTCGGGCCCTCGGGCGCGTCGGGCGTCGCGTAGACGTACGCGCGGAGGGCGATCACCTCACCCGGGCGCGCGGCCTCCGGGGCAGCGAGCTGGATCTCGTGGTGGATGCTGGTGCTCTCGGCCATCAACATCGCGTAGACGAGTCCGACCGATGCGATGCAGACGGCGCCCGCCACGGCCAGCTCGACCCGCGAAGAGCCGAGACGGCGGGCTGACGGAGGAGCGGCCATACGACTGATGATACCCTCCAGGCCGGCTCGGCGCCGAGGGAAGCGAAGCCCCGGTACCGTCGTAGGACCCCTCCTCTCGGCGAGAGCGGGGCACACAGTGGGAGCTATGGGCTACGGGTCTTATTGGATCTACTACATGGTCGCGATGCTCGCGCTCGGCGCGTTCACGCAGTATCCGGCCCTGCTGATCGGCGCCGCCGTGATCTTCGTGCTGCGGCGCTGGATCCCGAACCCGATGGCGTACTTCCGCACGTTCGGCCGCATCTCGACGTTGAAGCGCCAGATCGAAGCGAACCCGGCCAACGCGACGGCGCGCCGCGATCTCGCGCTCATCTATCTCGATCGGATGCGGCCCGGCACGGCGTCCGTGTTGCTGGCGGACGCGCGGAAGCGCTTTCCGGAAGACCCGGAGCTTCTCTTCCTGAGCGGTCTCGCGTCCTGTCGGAAGGGGGACTACGAGGCGGCGCTCGGCCCGCTCGTGAAGTCGGTCGAGCTCGATCCCCGCCTTCGCTTCGGTGAGCCCTATCTCCTCGCTGGCGACGCGCTGATGGCGCTCGGTCGGACCGAGGAAGCGATCGATGCGTACGACCGCTTCTTGAGCACCAGCTCCTCTTCGATCGAGGGCTTCGTGAAGAAGGCGCGCGCGCACGGCAAGGCCGGCGAGAAGGACGCGCAGCAGAAGGATCTGAAGGAAGCGCTCTCGACCTGGGGGCAGATCCCCGGCTTCCAGCGACGGCGCCAGGTCGGCTGGTGACTGCGCGCGCAGCTCGATCGAGTGTTCGGCTAGAGCAGGTGCGCTCGCGGACGGGCGCGCCTCTCAACCCGCGGTGGGCGCGGCCGCGACGTCGCACTGGCACGCTTCGAAGCGGCGCTGAGAGCTTCTCTCGCGCTCGCGCGCATCTTCGCAGAGGAAGCGCGTCGCCTCGTCGATCGAGTCGCGCTCCGAGACGAGGCAGATCCGATCCGCGAGATCGACGATGCGTGGGTGGGCCTGGCAAGGCGTGTCGCACGCGCCGGGCGTGGCGGGATCGGGGCTCGCGTCGATGTCGCCGGCCAGCCGGACGACATCCTCGTGGTAGCGGCGCGCCATCAACGCAGAGTCGTCGCGCATGAGATCGTCGTGGGAGATCTCCGGGCCGCCGCAGCCAGGGGCGACGCTGGCGCCGGCCAGAAACGTGACGATGGCGAGCAGTCGCTGCATGGCGCCCGAGCCTACGCCGGGTCGTCTCACGCTTTCAATTTCCTGACGGCCGCTCGCTCACGCCGTCGCGCGATCCACGATGGCTCCGCAGTGCGCGAGCGCGCGCTGCAGATCGAACTGCGCACGGATCTCCTCGGCGCCGAGCAGCGTGCGGATCTCCAGGTCGGCCTCGAGGAGCGTCTGGAAGTCGCCCTCGCCTCCGAACGCCTTCATCGCGTTGCGCTGCACCCAGACGTAGGCCTCCTGGCGCGGCTTGCCGGCGTGCACGAGCGCGAGCAGCACGCCCTCGCTCGCCCAGAGACCGCCCGTGCGCTCGAGGTTGGTGCGCATGTTCTCGGGGTAGACGACGAGGCCGTGCGCGAGCTTCGTCATCCGCTCGATCATGAACGCGAGGGTCGCGGTCGCATCGGGCATGAGCATCCGCTCGACGGACGAGTGGCTGATGTCCCGCTCGTGCCAGAGCGCGACGTTCTCCAGCGCGGGCGTCACTGCGGCCCGGACGACGCGCGCGAGCCCGCAGAGGTTCTCGCTCAGGATCGGATTCCGCTTGTGCGGCATCGCGCTCGATCCCTTCTGGCCCTTCGTGAAGGGCTCCTCCGCCTCGAGCACCTCGTTCCTCTGCCAGTGGCGCACGTTCGTCGCGAAGCGCTCGATGCCCGCGGCGTAGACGCCCATCGCAGCGTGCAGCGCGGCGTGACGATCCCGCGGCACGACCTGGGTGGCGACGGTCTCCGGCGCGAGCCCCAGACGGCCGAGCGCGTCCGCTTCGATCGCCGGCGTGAGGTGCGCGTACGTCCCGACGGCGCCGGCGATCTTGCCGAACGCGATCTCGGTGCGCGCGACCTTCATGCGGTCACGGCAGCGGACGAGCTCCGCGTAGTGGCCAGCGAGCACGACGCCGAACGTGGTGGGCTCCGCGTGGATGCCGTGCGACCGGCCGATCATCGGCGTCAGGCGGTGCTCGATCGCGCGTGCCTTCAACGCTGCGAGCATCTCGTCGGTTCGCGAGAGGATCGCGTCGCACGCCCGGACGAGCAGGAGCGCGAGCGCAGTATCGAGGACGTCGGACGAGGTCATGCCCAGGTGGAGCCAGCGCGCCGGAGGCCCGGCGAGCTCCTCGACGTGCGTCAGGAACGCGATGACGTCGTGCTTCGTCGTCAGCTCGTGGTGGTCGATCCGGGCGGGGTCGAGGCGATCCATCACGGGGGCCACGATCGCGGCCGTGCCAGGCGGGACCAGCCCGGCGCGCTCCATGGCCTCGCACGCGGCGAGCTCGACCTCGAGCCAGGTCCGGTACTTGGCGCGCGAGCTCCAGAGGTCTTCGAAGTCTTTGGGGGTGTAGCGGGGGATCATGGCGGCGCGAAGGTAGTCGCCTGGGGGGCCCGCGCAAAGCGTTGCAGCGAGGTCCCGACCGCACGTAGCCTCGGCCCGATGGCGACCCGCTGCCCCCGCTGCCAGAAGAACCAGGTCACGCTCGAGACCTTCGGCATCTACCAATGCCCTGCGTGCGGGCGCATCGACGCAGACGGCAAGCTGCTCGACATCGCGGCCCCGCCCGCCGAGCTCCCGCCGGACGAACGAGTCTCCTTCGCGCCTCCCCCGCCGAAGGAATGGGTGCCCGCCGGAGCGACCGAGCGCGTGCGGCCGGTCGCGCCGGTGGATGCGAGCGGGCCGCCGACGTACCTCTTCGCCGGCATCGGGCTGATGTTCTTCATGTCGCTCGCGGGCGCGCTGACGGGCGGCTCCTGGCTCTCGGCCGTCCTGCGGTGGG
Source organism: Polyangiales bacterium (assembly GCA_038252025.1). Lineage (GTDB taxonomy): Bacteria > Myxococcota_A > Polyangia > Polyangiales > Sandaracinaceae > JBBSAT01. The sequence goes on from JBBSAT010000237.1 coordinate 9,774, forward strand.
GGACGCTCGGCGCGCTGTGGACGGGCCGGCCCTGGGCTCGGAACCTCTCCATCTTCGGGTCCTTCATCTTCATCGCCGGGGGCATCGTCGTGCTCACGGTGCTGCGGGCTCACCTGCCTCGCGCGGCGGTCGCCGTCGCAGCGGTCACGCTCGCCGCCGAGGGCGCGTGGCTCTACGTCCTGTTCCGTCCCGAGACGATCCGCCACTTCAGCAAGCGCGCTTGAATCGCGCCGCGCACGTGGCTTAGTTGGGCGATGGGCGTCGACTGGATGGAGCTGGGTAGCTGGGTAGGGACCCTCGCCCTCGCCTTCGGTCTCGCGGCGGTGGCCGGCATCCGCGCCTGGCTTCCGCTCCTCCTCACCGGCCTGCTCGCGCGCTTCGGACTCGTGCACGTCGGAGAGTCCTTCGAGTTCGTCGCGTCGACGCCCGCGCTCGTGCTCTTCGGCGTCGCGACGGTGATCGAGATCGCGGGCGACAAGATCCCGGCCGTCGATCACACGCTCGACGCAGTGGGCACGTTCGTCCGGCCCGCGGCGGGCGCGCTACTGGCGGCGGCTGCGATGTACCAGATCGAGAGCCCGCTCCATGCGTGTGTGCTCGGGCTCGTGGTCGGCGCGCCGACGGCGCTCGTCCCACACGCAACGAAGGCCGCTGCACGCGCCGCGTCGAGCACCTTCACGATGGGCCTCGCGAACCCGCTGCTGTCCTTCGCCGAGGACGGCCTCGCGATCGCGATGTTCGCCCTCGCGATCGTGCTGCCTTTGCTCCTCGTGCTCGCATGCGCGGTCGGGCTCGCGGTCGCGCTCTACGTGATCCGGACGCGGGCGAAAGCACCCAAGGCTCAGCTCCCGCCGACGGCCGAAGCTGTCTGAGCGAGGCGATGAGTTGAATCGGTTCCGCGAGAGAAAAGGTCCGCGATTGCCGGCCTGGCTCGCCGCGTCGATCTTCGTGCACATGGCGCTCGTGTGGCGGCTCTCGTTCATGGCCGGCGGCGTCGCGAGCCGAGGCGAGGACGGCACCGAAGGAGGAGGCGGCGCCACCTTCGTCGTCGAGATCGCGGGCGACGTCTCGCCCGATCGACCGCCCCTCCCGGGCGACGTCGACAGCGCGGCCAGTGACGGGGACGAGTCGGTCGAGCCGCGCGTCGACGTGCCGATCGTCGGACCGCTGGTGCGCGAACGACGCGCGGACGAGCGAGCCGAGCGAGCCGAGCGGGCCGAGCATGTGGTGGAACCGACGCCCGAGGCTGCCGCCGCCACCGGCGCGACCGATCCCTCCGTCGACGGCTCCGGCACGGGCGCCGTCGTCACGGACGAAGGGCGCACGAGCGGCCTGGACGACCCTCACCTCCGCGCGCTGCTCGAGACCAGCGTCGGTGGAACGATCGGTGGCTCGAGCGCCGGAACGATCGCGCTCCTCGCCGAGGCGGCGCGCTGTCCGGATCCCGTGGAGGGAACATGGACCTCCTACCGGTACAGCCCGGAGTTTCGCGACTGGGCGCGCTTCACGATGCGCATCGTGCGCGACGGCAGCGCCCTGCACGGAACGATCGCGACGCGCATGTGGCGAGGCCTGCCCTCACAGCGCCGGCCTCCGCCCTGCAGCGCCGAGGGGTGGGACTACACGGTCGAGATGACGGCGTCAGGCAGCGTCGTCGGCGATCACTTCGACTTCGCCGCGCGCTCGCACCGCGTCGCGCACATCGACTGCCCGTCCACGATGTTCGGATACAACCCCGATCACTTCCGCGGGACGTTCGACGCGAGCGCCGATCGGCTCGACACCGTCAACAACGACGGCGGTCGAGACGTCGACGCCCCGTACACGTTCCGTCGCACGAGCTGCGACGCCGAGATTCCCTGAGCCGGCTCGCTGCTCGGCCCGCTGATCGGCACTCCTGCTACGGGAAGAGCATGCTGCAGAGCGCCGACTCCGGGCAGCAGATGTCGAACCCGCCGAACCGATCCGTGTGCGCGCAGACGTGCGCGCCGTGGCTCGGGTAGTAGTAGGCCCAGAAGAAGCACATCTCCGAATTGGCCGACTCTCCGAAGGCGACGTTCGTGTCGCTGCCGTTGTTGTAGTCGCACTGGAAGCGGAAGCCGCCGCCCGGCGGAACCATGAACGGCGGATCGGCGCGCACCGTCTGGGGCTCGGCCCAATCGAACGGAGCGGTGTCGTAGACCGGCGAGGTCGCGGTCGCGGCGTTCGCGCCGGTCCAGACCTGGACGTTGGTTCCCCACTGGTGCGTGTGCCCCGTGATCGCGAAGAAGTGCGCGTCCGAGTAGATCGCGGGCAGCGGGAAGAACGCCGGACCGACCGTCGTCGAGACGTGCGGCGGCAGATCGATGTCGGGCGAGCCGATGAAGAGGAAGTCGGCCTCATCGGTGAACGCCGCATCCGGGATCCCGCGCATCGTCGAGCTCGCGAGCGCCTCGAGCGGGCCGCCCGTCGGGTTGATGAAGTGCAGCTCGAGCCGGATCATCTGGTTGGGCTCGAGTGTGAAGCCCACTCCCGGCGGGAACGTGAGCGTCTCGTCCGTGCGCTGCGTGATCATCAGCGGAGAGCCGGCCGCCGGGTTCAGCGTGTCGACGAAGGGCTGGCAGTCGAAGGGCGTGGCGCGCTCCGTCGTCTCGTTGGTCCGGTAGACGATGAAGTGGTGCGACGCGGCGCTGAGCGAGTTCACGATCTGCCCCACGTGGAACCCTGCCGGGTTGCCGAGCCGGACGACCACGCACTGCGTGTTCTCGACGCCGGGCGGGACCGTGACCGGGCCGAACGTCACCGTGTACTCGTCGCCCGAGAGAACGGTGCCGCCGTCGGTGCCGCCTCCGCCGCCGGAGTCCACGTCACCCCCGCCTCCGGAGTCCACCTCGCCTCCGCCTCCCGAGTCCACGTCA
>JBBSAT010000238.1:0-12650 GCA_038252025.1 Polyangiales bacterium
CACGACGCTCGCGAAGCTGCTCGGCGTTCGCTTCGCCGCGCTGCCGGACGACGTTCACGCGCGGATTCGTGCGGCCGACGACGCGACGCTCGACCGCTGGCTCGAGCGCGTCCTGTCGGCGCCCAGCCTCGAAGCCGTGCTCGCCGACTGACGCCCGCGAAGCGCCGCCGAGCGGCCCTCACTCCCGGGGGGTGAGGAGAGGAGCCAGCGCGAAGAGGAGCCGGCGCGCAGGTCCACCGGGCTCGGGTTGCCAGCTCGCCCCGTCCGTCCGAAAATGAATCGGTGTTCATTCCGTTCTTCTACGAGCTCCGCAAGCGCAAGGTCCCCGTCGGGGCGCAGGAGGCGATCAACCTCGCCGCCGCGCTGAAGGCGGGCATCCACGACAGCTCGCTCATCGGCTTCTATCACGTCGCCCGCGCCATCCTGATCCACTCCGAGGCGCACCTCGACGCGTTCGACGACGCGTTCGCCGTCCACTTCCAGGGCGCCGAAGCGAAGGGCCTCGCGATGCGCGAGGAGATCCTCGACTGGCTCAAGGAAGCGATCGAGAACCCCGGCGAGCTCACCGACGAAGAGCGCAAGCTCCTCACCGACATCGACGCCGAAGAGCTCCGCCGCCGCTTCGAAGAGCTCCTCCGCGAGCAAGACGAACGACACGACGGCGGCAACCGCTTCATCGGCACCGGCGGCACCTCGCCCTTCGGCCACTCCGGCAAGGCCGCGCGCGCCGGCATCCGCGTTGGCGGCAAGGGAGGCGGCAAGAGCGCCGTCGAGGTCGCGCAGAAGCGCGCGTGGCAGGGCTACCGCGACGACCTCGCGCTCGACATCAGGCAGATGCAGGTCGCCCTCCGCAAGCTCCGCGCCTTCGCGCGTGAAGGCGCCGACATGGAGCTCGACCTCGACGGCACGATCGACGCCACGGCGAAGAACGCCGGCGAGCTCGAGGTCGTCGTCCGCCCTCCCCGCCGCCCCAACACGCGCGTCGTCCTCTGCATGGACGTCGGCGGATCGATGGAGCCCTACGCGCACCTCGTCTCGCGCCTCTTCTCCGCGGCGAGCAAGGCCACGCACTTCAAGGAGCTCCGCACCTACTACTTCCACAACTGCGTCTACGGCCACCTCTACAAGGACGAGCGCTTCCAGGACGCGATCAAGGTCCGGGATCTGATCGCGGAGTGCGGCCCGCACCACAAGCTCGTGATGGTCGGCGACGCGCTCATGGCGCCCTACGAGCTCATGAGCGCCGGCGGCTCGCTCGACCTCGGCGAGGACCGGAGGATCGAGGGCATCCAGTGGCTCATGATGATGCAGCGCCACTTCGAGAAGAGCGTCTGGCTCAACCCCGAGCCCGAGAAGTACTGGAGCGGCAACACGATCGAGTACGTGCGGCGCGTCTTCGACATGTTCCCGCTGACCGTCGCTGGCCTCGGAGACGGCGTGCAGCACCTCGTGCGCGGCCGAAGCTCACGTAGAGCAGCCTAGCGCATCCAGGAGTTGGGGTACCCTGCGCGCCAACTGGGAGCGAAGGGACCGACATGCACATCTCCGGAATGAGCGGGAACGAGATCTACTGCCTCGCGCTGAAGGGCTTCACGCCCGGCGAGATCGCGGTGGGCAACAGCGTGGTCTCGCTCGGCCTCAGCGGCGCGCTCAGCTCCTTCGGCCGCTCGATCACCGGCGGTGAGATCACCGCGATCACCGAGCAGATCTCGAACGGACGGCACGCGGCCATCTCGCGCATGGAGCAGGAGGCGCAGCGGCACGGCGCGACGGGCGTCACCGGCGTCGTCACGGAGCTCGGCACGATGGCCGGCTACACGGAGTTCCTCTCGCAAGGCACCGCCGTGTTCAGCAGCCGGCCCGGCATGCGCTTCTTCTCGACGGCGGCGTCGGGCGTCGAGGCGTACTGCCACCTCGACGCGGGCTACATCCCGCTGAAGTTCGCGATGGGCAACATCGCCTACGCGCTCGGCGTGGGGCGCGGCCTCATCGGCTCGATCCGCACGCTCGCGCGCGGCGAGGTCCGCGAGTTCTCGTCGATGTACAACGAGATCCGCCACACCTGCCTCCGGCGGCTGAGGCAGGAGGCCGCACAGCAGGGCGCCAACGCGGTCGTCGACGTGAACATCCGCATGCTCCCGTACGGTCCCGGCACCGTGGAGCTCCTGATGACGGGCACCGCGTCGCACCACGAGCGGCTCTCGACGGGGCCCGTGAACGAGCAGCAGGTGGCCACGAGCGAGCTCTCCGGCGAGGAGCTCTGGAACCTCGCCCAGATGGGCCTCGTGCCCCACCAGCTCGTCATGGCGACCAGCGTCTACTCGCTCGGGGTGGCCGCCGGCATCGGATCGCTCTTCCAGAGCATGCAGCGAGGCGAGCTGCCCGAGGTCACCAAGCTCATCTACGAGGCGCGGGAGAACTGCCTCGGCCTCATCCGCCGCGACGCCGAAGCGCTGGGCGCCGAGCGGGTGATCGGGAACCGGCTGCAGATCAAGGAGATCGGCTCCGGGCTCGTCGAGGTCGTCGCGATCGGCACCGCCGTCAAGCGCGTCGAGAACATGAAGCCGGAGACGCCCCAGCTCATCCCGCAGGCCGTCATCACGACCAAGTCCGGCGCGCAGCAGGAGGCCAGCGTGCAGGGCCTCGGTGCGCCGGGGCAGCCGATGGCGCTGGCTCAGCGAGGCACGAGGCAGGCCGGCTCGCAGGCGCTCATCGGGGTCATCGTCGTGGTGTTCTGGCTCTTCATCACGTGCGTCGGCTCGATGGTTGCGATGCTCGGCCACCACTGAAGCGTAGAGAACCTGCTCCCGGCCTTGCCCCTGCCGAAACGACCGGCTAAGTAGCCGCGCTTCACGGGTAATTCCGCGATCTTTCAGCATGATCGAGCTCCGCGCCGTCAAAGGAATGAACGACGTCCTCCCGGACGAGATCGCGCGTTGGCATCGCGTCGAGTCTCTCTTCCGTGAGACGGCGCGTCGCTACGGCTACGGCGAGGTGCGGACGCCCCTCGTCGAGCCCACGCCGCTCTTCGTGCGGTCGATCGGCGAGGCGACCGACATCGTCAGCAAGGAGATGTACACGTTCGTCGACAAGGGCGACGACATGCTGACGCTCCGGCCCGAGGGCACGGCGTCCGCCGTACGCGCCTACATCGAGCACGGCATCCACGCGAAGGAGCCGATCGCCAAGTGGTACTACCTCGGGCAGATGTTCCGGCGGGAGCGCCCGGCCCGCGGTCGGCTGCGCCAGTTCTCTCAGGTCGGTCTCGAGTGCTTCGGCGATCCGGGCCCGCACATCGACGCGGAGATGATCGACATGGTCGTCGGCCTGCTCGAGGCGCTCGGCGTCGTGGACGTCGAGGTGCTGGTGAACTCCCTCGGCACCACCGAGACGCGCGAGCGGTACCGGGAGGCGCTGCTCGCGTTCCTGACGCCGCACCGCGAGGGGCTCAGCGAGGAGTCCCAGAAGCGACTCGGCACGAACCCGCTGCGCGTGCTCGACAGCAAGAGCCCGGCGGATCAGGAGATCTGCAAGGCCGCGCCGAGCATCCTGGACTACCTCGGCGACGGTGATCGCGCGCACTTCGCCGAGCTCCAGAAGACGCTCGACGCGCTGGGCACGCCCTACCGCGTCGAGCCAAAGCTCGTCCGCGGGCTCGACTACTACTCGCGCACGCTCTTCGAGATCCAGGGACGCGGCGGCGAGCTCGGCGCGCAGAACGCGCTCTGCGGCGGCGGGCGCTACGACGGGCTCGTGAAGACCCTCGGCGGACCGGACGTGCCGTCGATCGGGTTCGCGATGGGGATCGAGCGGATCCTGCTCGCCCTGCCCGCCGAGGCGAAGCCCGCGAGCCTCGACGTCGCGGTGGCGGTCGCGAGCGAGGAGCTCCGCACCGAGGCGTGCGTGCTGCTTCGAGAGCTCCGCCGGGCAGGCCTCGCGGCCGACGCCGACCTTCGCGGGCAGTCGCTCAAGAGCCAGCTGCGCCGCGCCGATCGGCTCAGCGCGAAGGCCGTCCTCGTGATGGGCCCAGCCGAGCACGAGAAGGGCGTCGTCCAGCTCAAGAACATGGGCTCGCACCAGTCGGGCGAGGTGCCGCGCTCCGAGGTGGTGGCGCGCGTGCTCGACGTGGTCCGGGAGACGAAGTGAGCGAGCGCCGGATCGTCCGCATCGGTCTCGTCCTCGCGTGCGCCCTGTCGCTCGGATGGGGCCTTCCGTTGCGCGCGCTCGCGCAGTCGGACGCGGGCGTCGACGCGCCGTCCTCGGAGGACGAGGGCGAGGACGAGGACGAGGACGACGCCTACGAGGACGAGGACGAGACCTACGACGAGGGCGAAGAGGGCGAAGAGGGCGAAGAGGAAGAAGGCGACGAGGACGACGACGAAGAAGGCGACGAGGAAGGCGAGGAAGGCGAAGGCGAAGCGGAAGAAGACGCCGACGACGAGGGCCGTCCGGGGATGGGCCCGCCTGGCGTCACGGCTGGCTTCCTCGAGGAGCACCCGGCCCCGCAAGAGGGCGACTTCACGATCCCCTTGCCGCCGATCTTTCTCTACTCGCGCGAGGGCGGCATCACGACGACCGCCGTGTTCCCGCTCTTCTACCTACGCGAGCAGCCCAGCGGCTCCGAGCTCGTCATTCCGCCGGTCTATCACCGCGAGGCGGATCTCGCGGCGGGCGGCGAGGCGGCGGACGTCGTCTTCCCGTTCTTCTGGTGGTGGCGCGGCGCGACGCATCACACCCTCGTGATCGGCCCCGTCTATCACCTCGAGGACGAGCACAGCCACGACTTCGGGATCCCGCCGCTCGTCTTCACGGGGCGCCACGAGCAGAGCTACTACCACATCATCCCGCCGCTCCTGGCGTTCGCCTGGGGCGACGAGAACGAGGACGTGCTCTCCGCGGGCGCGCTCTTCTATCGCTGGCGGCTGCGCGAGTCGGAGCACTGGGGCGTGTTCCCGTTCCTCTGGGTCCACAGCTCGCCGCGCGAGGAGTACACGTTCGTTCCGCCCGTGTTCTTCCGCTGGGGAAACCCGGAGATCGGCCGGACGCTCCACGTCGTCGGGCCCGTCTATCACCAGCAGGATCCGAACGAGAGCTTCTGGGGCATCGCAGGGCTCCTGCACCACGACGAGGGGCCGGGGTTCCACTCGACGACGGTCCCGCCGCTGCTCTTCCACTACTCCGAAGAGGCCGCGACGGCCGAGCATGGGGCGACCTTCCGCCTCGCGACGCCGCTCTTCCTCTACATGAACGAGCGCGGGACCGAGACGGTCGTGACCTGGCTCTACCAGCGCTATCGGGGCGTCACCGAGCTCGACGCGGTCTTCCCTCTCTTCATGCACCTGCACGATCCGCGCGACGCCAGTCAGACGACGATGGCCTCGCCGCTCGTGTGGAACTGGTCGAGCCCGGGGTCGAACAACTGGGCGATCGTCCCGCTCTTTCTCCACCTCGACGACTTCGGGCGCTCGCGCCTCTGGCTGACGCCGCTCTTCGGCAACTTCATCAACCACGAGACGCACGACGAGACGACGTGGGTGCTCCCGACGATCCAGGTCTCGCACTGGCACGACGGAGACGCGGTCAACATCCACCCCGTCTGGTACTACGAGAGCGTCCCCACGCACCGACACGCGCTGCTGCTCCCGCTCTGGGGTGACTTCGAGCAGTTCGTGGATCACACGCGCTACACGGTCGCGTTCCCGTTCTACTACCGGGTCGTGGAGGGCGTGACGGAGAGCCAGGTGACGCTCCCGGCCTTCACGTACTTCCGGCGTCGGCAGTGGGTGAACGAGGGGCGCTGGGAGTGGGAGGTCCACGTGGCCGGCCTCTTCGACTACGGCACGCGTAGCGACGGCGAGCACTGGTGGCGGGTGCTCTACGGCCTCATCGGGTTCGAGCACCGCATCGATCACGACCGGCTCTGGCTCTTCTATCTGCCGATCGACTTCGGGCACCCGATCCAGCCCGCGGCCGAGACGACGCCGAGCACCGCCGCGTTCCCCGCGAGCATCTCGCTCCAGTAGCTCGACCCTCGCGCCCCTGCGTCTCGACCGCTCAGTGCGTCTGGACGGGCGGCGGCCGCTCGTCGTCCATCGAGTCGTCGCTCGTGGGATAGCTCGTCTCGCTCTCGGGGCTCGCGGGCCGCACGATCGCGCGCCCGGACTCGTCGCGACGCGAAGGAGGCGGCGGTACCGGGATCGGCGCGTCCGGAAGGTAGTGCCCGGCCGGGAAGTCGATGTACGTGAAGTTGAAGCCGTTCGTGTCGGTGGACTGCGAGACGCTCGGCGTCACGCCCGCGCGCAGGTACATCACCAGCACCATGTCGCGGCGGCGCCGCTCGAGCCGCGCGCGCAGGACGGGCGTCTCGAAGAACTGCGTCTCGAGCCACCGCCGCGAGTTCGAGAGGTTGACGACCGTGTCGGGAAAGATGATCTCGACGCGACCCGGGGAGGCATGGATCTGGGTCGTGACGGGCCCCGTCGTCTGGACGAAGAAGCGCGACGCGCCGCCGCTCTGCGCCTGGAAGCCGGGCCAGGTGATGATCTCGCTCCGCGCGCGAGCGCCGCGGCGAGCCGCGAGCCGCCTGGCGCGCGGCGGCGGATGCCCGGTGCCGGGCGTCACGCCGCCGTACTCGGAGACGGCGTGAGGCACGCCGGTGCTCTCTCGAGGTGAGGTTCGTACCTCTTGCGCGGCGACGCGCGCGGGCGTCGGCACGAGCCCCAGGCCGAGCAGGGTCAGAACCACGAAGAGACGGCGGCGGAGGTCCACGTTCGGATCGTACGGCGACCCCCGGACGCGGATCAAACAAAGCGATCGCCGACTTTGGGTATGATCCTCGGCATGTCGCCCGTTGCCACGCTCCTGCTCGCGTGGTCTGCCATCAACGTCTACGCGGCTCTCTTCTACGGTGCGCTCCACGTCCTGCGTGGGAGAACGTCGCCGGAGTACCTGGCGTTCGCGCTCCTCTGCGTGAGCCACGTCGGCTTCGCGGCCGGCGGAGCGCTGACGCTCGATGCGACGACCGCGGTCCAGGCCGCCCGCGCGAGCTCCGTCGAGATGGCGTCGGGCCTCCTCATGGGCGCCGCGTTCTTCCACTTCGCGGTCGCGCTGACCCGGACCCGACTGTCGGCGTTCGTCCCCGCGGCCTGGGTGTCGATGAGCGTGGGCGCGGTCGCGTCGCTGCTCGGGATGTCCATCACGCCGTCCCTCGACGAGGTGACCCGCCGCGCCGGGTTCGGGATCGACGCCCCGCGCATCGAGTCGGTCGCGACGCCCGTCGGAATCTTCTTCGCTGCGCTCGCGATCCTCTGGTCGGTGCTCGCGCTGGTGAGCATCTTCCGCGGCGCACGAGATCCGACGGAAGCGCGCATCATGGCCGCCGGGACCGTCCCGGCCCTCCTGCTCGCCTCGTACGACGCGTTCTCCCAGAGCGCGACGGAAGGGCCCGGATGGCTCGCTGAGAACATCGGAGTCCTCGTCGCGCTGGCGGCCGGGCTGGTGCTGATCCGCCGGTTCGCGCGCTCGGCCGTGGAGCTCGAGCGGCGCACCGAGGCGCTCACCGTCAGCTACGATCAGCTGCGGCGAACCCAGGAGGAGCTCGTCGGCAAGGAGCAGCTGGCCGCGGTGGGCGAGCTCTCCGCCGTGATCGCGCACGAGGTGCGTAACCCGCTCGCGATCCTGAAGAACGCCGTCTCCGGCCTGAGGCGGCGCGACCTGTCGGCCGAGGATCGGCGCGTGCTGCTCGCGATCGTGAACGAGGAGACCGATCGGCTGACGCGTCTGGTGCGCGACCTGCTCGCCTACGCACGGCCGCTCTCGCCGACGCGAGCCCCCGTCCAGGTCCTCGACCTCACGCTCCGCGCCTGCGAGGACACGAGGCTCGCGCGGGTCCGCGGCGAGTCACACATCGAGCTCGACGTCGACGAGAGCCTGGAGGTCATGGTCGATCGAGATCACGCGCACCACGGCATCCTCAACCTCATCGACAACGCGTTCGCCGCGATGAACGGCAAGGGCACGCTCTACGTTCGGGCCTTCGAGACCGCGCTCGACGAGAGGCGCGCCGTTGCGATCGAGGTGCGCGACGAAGCCGGAGGCATGGACCCGCAGGTGGTCGCGAAGGCGCGTGATCCCTTCTTCACGACGCGGCCCTCGGGCACCGGCCTCGGGCTCGCGATCGTCGAGCGCATGGCTCGCGGGCACGACGGCACGTTCGAACTGGCCAGCGAGGTGGGCATCGGGACGACGGCGACCCTGACGTTCCTCGCGCCCTGAAGGTCTGACCAAATACGTTGGTCAGATCCCTTCGACTGAGAGAAATTTCCAGCGCTTCACGCTGGGAAAGGACAAGGCGCGACCATTGTTGGTCACGCCCTGAGCGCGCCGCGACGCACGGCCACCGACGTTCCGGCGTACGCTCGGGGCGTGGCGCCCATCGTTGCGTTCCACCTCGCGCAGACAGGGCTTCACGCCTACGTCGCGGCGTGGTTCGGGCTGCTCTCGCGCCGGCGGCCGGACGCGCCCGAGTACCGGCTCTTCGCCGCGCTCGCGTTCTTCATCGGCGTGGCGACGCTGGGAACGGCGATCCTGGTCGACGCCCGGTCCGTCCACCAAGCGGCTGGCGGAGAGCGGCTCCTCTACGCTGGGCTGTGCTTCGCCTGCGCTGCGTTCCCGCTCTTCGTCGGGACGCTGATCGGAGACAGAAGACCGTGGGGCCGGTGGCTCGCTGCGCCTTGCGCGGTCTTCGGCTGCCTCGCGATGGCGGGCGCCTTCTGCGATCCCTCGTTCGCTGGCGCGGGCTACGACGGATCGCGGGGCGACCCAGCCGCTGCGCTCGTGACGCCGCTCGGCATCGTGGCGATCGCCTGGAGCGCGCTGGCGGGCCTCGCGTCGACTTGGATGCTCGCCCGCTCCGCGCGAGCCGATCGCACGATGCGCATCGCCGTCGTGGCCGCCGGGCTTCCGATGCTCGCTGGCGTCTTCGACCTCGTGTCGCGCGTCTTCGGCGGACCGAGCGTGCACGCCGCCATGACGGGCACGTCGCTGCTCATCGTCTCGCTGAGCTACGTGCTCCTCCAGCGCCTCGTCGCGGTCGACGTCTCGCTCGAGCGCAAGACGCGCGAGCTCGAGACGGCGCACGCCACGCTCCAGAAGGCGCAGGAAGACCTGGTGAAGAAAGAGCAGCTCGCGGCGGTCGGCGAGCTCTCGGCGGTCATCGCCCACGAGATCCGCAACCCGCTCGCGATCCTCAAGAACGCCGCGTCCGGGCTCTCGCGCGAGCGCATCGCGGACGAGGACCGCGAGACCTTGCTGACGATCCTCGATCAGGAGGCCGACCGCCTCAACCAGCTCGTCAACGATCTCCTCGCGTACGCGAGCCCGCTGGTACCGGACGCGCGGCCCGTCGACGTCGTCGGGCTCGTCGAGCTCGCCGCGCGGCTCGCGATGGAGAGCCATCCGCGCGCGAAGGAGGGGATCCGCGTCGTCGTGCGGGCCGACAACCCCAGCCTCGCCTGGGGCGACCCCTCGCTCCTCCGCCACGCGCTCATCAACATCGTCGACAACGCGATCCTGGCGATGCCCGCCGGCGGCGTGGTCACGGTGACCCTGTCGGACGTCGTCGAGCGCGGCCGGCCCTTCGTCTCGATCGCGTTCACCGACGAGGGCGAAGGCATGGACACGCTCGTCCGGCAGCGTGCGCGCGACGTGTTCTTCACCACGCGGTCGACCGGGACGGGTCTCGGGCTCGCGATCGTCGACCGGGTGGCGCGCGTGCATCGGGGTCGCGTGGAGATCGAGAGCCGCCATGGTCACGGGACGACGGTCACGCTCTACGTCCCGCGGGAGCGCGGATCGCGGCCTCCGCCGCTGGGCTGAGCGGCGCCGGCTTCAGGCCTCGTCGATGAAGACGGGGCTCGACCACGCCATCTCGCCGCTCGAGGTCACCACGCGCGCGTAGAACCAACCAGCGCCCACGTCCGCGACGAGCTCCGCTCGCGGCGCCGCGCACGCCTCGCTGACGAGATCCCCGGAGGCCCCGACCAGCGCGAGCTCTCGGATCGGCTCGGCGGCTTCGGCCACGACGCGCACGGGCACTCGCTCGCCGCGAGCGATCGCGATCTCGCTGCCCATCGGGCGCCCGCCCGCGTCGACGGAGAGAAGGATCGGCACGCCGCTGGTCGCGTAGCAACGCCGGGCGCGAAGCGCGTCGAGGATCGCCTCGCGCGTGCAGGTCTCGGCGAGCACGGCCGTGAGCCCGGTGCGGAACGGATCACGCTTGCGACCGACGCCGTGGTGATGGAGCAGGCCGTGCCCGTCGGAGCAGGCGATGAAGCCGAAGCGGCGGCCCCGCGCGAGCACGGACTCGATCATCTGCTCGCGGAGATCGCCGCGCTGTCCCAGCGGGTGCCCCGCGCTGAGGTAGCAGCCGTGGCAGGAGCAGATCTCCCAGATGGGCTGGATCTCCGGATCGTGCGCGGCCTCGTCTGCGCCCGTCCAGCCGACGTGGTGCGGGACGGCGATGGCGCCCGTGCCGCGAAGACGCGCCGCGAGCCCCTCGCCCGTGGGCTCGTCGTCGCGGGACACGATCGGTGTCCCCGCGTTCGGCACGTAGACGACCTTGTGGCCCGGCCCGGGATAGGCCTTCCCCGTCCACTCGTACGCGAGGAGCGTGGCGAAGCGACCAGGCTCGTCGTGACGCTCGGCGGCGGCGGTGAGCACCTTCCACTCGCCGGCGGAGATGCGCTTGCCGAGGAACGACTCGTGGTCGCTGAGCGCGCAGAAGTCGTCCGCGTACGTGTAACGCGCACGGAGGTAGGGCTCGTCGGCGCTCCCGCAGCCGTCCGAGTGGGCGCTGTGCTGATGGATGTCGCCGAAGAGCGTGCGGAGGCCCCATCGCGCTGCCGGATCGACGCCGGACGGCCGCAGAGGCACGTCTCGGTGCGGGAGAGCGCGCGGGTGGACGGCGGCGGGCACGAGGTTGGGCGCGCCCCGAGCGTCGTGAAGGACGATCGCGAGGACGATGCCCGCTCGCTCGCGTCGGGCCGTGAGGATGCGGCCGGCGCCGAGCGAGAGCGCAGCGACGCGACGCCCGCGGCAGCCCCAGGCGCCGTCCCCCAGCGGCACGCGCGGGCCGAAGCCGGCGCTCGAGAGGTCCTGGCGATAGGTCGCGTGCGAGCCGCGGCCGAAGAGCGAGACGGCGCCGTCCTCGTGAGCGACGAGCGACGGGAACTCGAACCCCTGTTCCTCGCCGCGTCGATCTCGATCGCGATCGCCCATGACGGCGTCCGGCTCGAGCACGTCTCCTTCGTCGGTGACGAAGCGGACGGCGATCCACTTCGCGAGGTCCGCCTCGCCCGTGTCCTCGCGAAGGTTGTGGTGGAACGCGACCCAGGTTCCGCCCTTCCCTCTGGCGATAGACGGAGCCGCTGCGGTCGCGCGCGCTTCCCACGCGAGGACCGATCCCGCAGCACGCTCGAGGATCACGCGCGAGACGCCTGCTTCGCGCTGGACGGAGACCCGTTCTCCCGGCGCATGGGCCACGTACTCCTCGCCTGGACCGACCACGCGAGGATCGCTCTCTCCCCAGGAGAGCGCGGCGAGCGCCGGCCCGCGCGCCATCTCCACGGGATCGCCGGCGGACAGCGGCGCGAGCTCGATCGGGATGGCCAGGTGCCGCTCGACGTCGCCCTCCCACGCGAGCACGTGGAGGTGGGCCTCGCCCTCCCCCCGCGACAAGCGCGCTTCGCGGAGGTAGCGTTCGGGACGCTGCGAGAGGAGCACGTCGGTCATCGGTCTCCCCGAGTCGATCGCACGGCGCGCTGGACGCTGCCAGTTCTCTGCGCGGCGAGCCCAGCCAGGTTGCCGGGCTCTCACCGACCCACGATGCGCTAGGATCGACCGGACCTCTCGTGAAGCTCGCTCGGAAGCTCATCTTCGCCCTGGTGTTCGCCGTGCTGGCGGTGATGGTCGTCGCGACGTATTTCCGGGTCGAAGAGGAGCGCGAGGCGCTCCTTCTGGACGTGCGGGACGACCACGTGATGTTCGCCCGGGCGCTCCGAGCGATCGTCGTCGCCACCTGGGCGCACGAGGGCGAAGAGCGAGCGCGCGCGCTGGTCCGACACGCAGACATCGAGGACACCCACCTCGGCCTCGATCTCGTGGACCGCGCCTCTCTCGAGGAGAGCGTCGAGCAGATCGGCTCGAGCGGCATCGGCAGCCGTCGCGGCCGGGAGACCGTCTGGGTGTACGACGATCGCATCGTCATCCTCGAGCCGCTCGGCATCGCCGACGCGCCCCAGCTCGCGCTGCGCATCTCGCAGCCGCTCGACGCGCAGCGCGCCATCCTCGCGCGCTCGCTCTGGCACGGCGTCGTCGAGGCCATCGGCGTGGTCGCCGCGTGCACCCTCCTCGTCGTGGGCCTCGGCTGGACGTTCGTCGGTGTGCTGGTCCAGGAGCTCATCTTGGAGGCGAGACGAATCGGGACACGCAGCCCCAAGCGCCCGCACGTGCGGCTCAGCCAGGACGACGAGATCGGCGAGCTGGCCAGAGAGATGGTCGCCATGAGCGATCGCCTCGCGGAGGCGGACGAGCGCGTGGCCACGGCGCACAAGCGGCGCCTCGATGCGCTCGAGCAGCTGCGCCACGCGGAC
>JBBSAT010000239.1:0-12601 GCA_038252025.1 Polyangiales bacterium
CCCATCGCGATCGCGAGCGCTTGCTGCGCACCGCTCGTCACGATGACATCGCTCTCGCGAACGTCCGCGCCCCGTGCGCTGAGATGAGCGGCGATCCAGCGGCGCAGGGGCGGGCTCCCTTCCGGCCAGTCGTACTGCAGGCACGACGAAGCACCGTCCTCTCCGCCGTTCAGCGCTCGCGCGAACGCGGCGTGGAGCGCCGTGCGAGGAAACAGCGAAGCGTCGGGCAACCCCCCGGCGAGGCAGATGAGGCCGGCGCGACGAGCGGAGGCGCGTTGCAGCCGATCGATGGCGACGTCCACGACGCCCATCGAGCAAGGCACGATCCACGAGCACAGACCGCGAGTGACGAGGTTTCCTCGCTTCCCTCCGTCGACCTCGCGGCAACCGCGCCCCACGTGTGGCGCCTGCGAACAGAGCGCGTGTGGAGTGACTCGTCGTCCTCGCAGCCGGCCCATCCGCGAAGTTCGCGGAGCGCCTCGCCGAGACGAACGTCTGCGGCGGTCGGAAGCGAGGGGTCTCGAGTCGTCTCGGTGTGTGGGGATCACTCTTCTCACGACGAGAATGAACCGGTCGTCAGAATATCGGCTTTGCGCGGCTCCCGGACCATGCCGGGATGCCGTGAGTCCATCGCGATCGATCGCTCACCTTGCCCGTCTCGATTCCGCCTTCGCTTCCTTCCGTCGCAGACGACCAGACCAGGAGCACGTCGAGTGCCAGCCGACGGCCGGGAGCGGGGCGTTCCTCTTCCCGATCGAGAGCGGAACATCGCCCCACGTGTGGCTCGCGTTCGTGCGTCGCGACTGAAGGAGTCCGGGCTCGGCTACATCCCGATCTGCATCCGCATCGGCATGAGCGCCATCGGCTCGCTGCTCTCGAGAGCGCGCATCAGGTAGGCGATCCGCACGACCTCGATCACCTCGGGTGCCAGCGTCGAGAGCACTTCGCCGGCGCCGCCGTCCACGCTCACGGAGCCGGACGCGCCTCCGGCTTCCGTCGTGTCGGTGCCGAGGGGCGTCCCCGCCAGGACGTAGTCGAGGAGCCCGCTCGGCCTGGTCGGAGCGGTCGTGTAGCCCGCGCCGTCAGAGAGGCCGCCGAGCTCTCTCGCCCGCGCGAGCGCGGAGCCGAACCCACCGAGCCGATCGACGAGACCGATCTCCTGCGCGTGATCGCCGGTCCAGATGCGGCCCTGCGCGATCGCATGGACCTCCGTCTCGCGCATGCCGCGACCCTCGGCGACGCGCGTCAGGAACGCGCGGTACCAGTCGCGCACGGACTCGGCGAGGATGGCGCGCTCTTCGGGCGTGAACGGCCGCCAGAGCGACTCGGCTCCCGCGTGCGCGCTCCTCGAGATCTGCTCCGTCGTGACGCCGTAACGAGTCGCGATCGGCTCGAAGTCCACCTTTCCGAACCAGACCCCGATCGAGCCCGTCAGCGTCGCAGGATCGGCCCAGATCTCGTCGCAGGCGCTCGCGATGTAGTACCCGCCGCTCGCCGCCATCGCGCCCATGGACGCGATCACCGACTTGTGGTGCCGCGCCCGCAGGATCGCGCGGACGATCTGATCGGCCGCGAGCACCGAGCCACCGGGGCTATCGATGCGGAGGATGATCGTCGCCACGTTCGGATCTGCGGCCATCCGGTCGATCGCCTCGACCGCCGTCCGCCCTCCGGTCGCGTGGATCTCGAGGATCGGGACGTCGAGGTTGTCACCGTCCACCATCTCGCCGTCGACGACGACGACCCCGACGTGCGCGTCCTCGCCCCAGCGTCGGTCCACCTCGCTCGGTCGTACGCGCTCGCGCGCGAAGCTGCCGCCCATCGTCTCTCGGAGGATGTCGTCGAGCTCGTGCGAGTCGCCTGTCTGGTGAACGAGCCCAGCGGTGATCGCGCGCGAGGTGACGTACGGCCCGCCGTCGATGAGCGCACGCACGTGCGCCGCGTCCACGTCGAGGTCCTGCGAGAGGTCGTAGACGAGGCGGCCATGGAGATCGTCGATCACGGCCTCCCTCGACTCGCGCGCGCCATCGCTCATGACGTCGTCCTGGTACTGCTCGATGGCGCTCTTGTAGCGACCGATGCGGACGAAGTCGGCGCGCACGCCGAGGTTCCGGAAGAGCTCGCCATAGTGCTGGACCTCGAGCGAGGGCCCGTAGAGCCGCACGCCCCCCGCGGGATCGCCGACGATCGCGCTCGCGCCCGCGCACATGTAGATCTCCGCGCCGCTCGCGTCCTCCAGCATGCAGACCACGGGGCGGCCGGCCTCCTCCAGCTGGCTGATCATCAAGCGCACCTCCTGCGCATAGGCCAGCCCGATGTCCGACCCGAGAGGACGAAGGAGCACGCCGCGCACGCGCGGGTCGTGCAGCGCGCGATCGAGACGCCCGATCGTCGACAGGATCCCGCGCGCGCCCTGACCCTGCATGACGATCTCGGAGATCACGTCCCCCGTTGGCAGTCCACGACGCCGCGCCCCTTCGACGCGGGCGTGCACGTACCAGCCCGGCGAGCTCTCGAACCCGCGGCCGAGCACGACGCCTCCGCCCGCGCCGACCTGCGCCCAGTCGACGGCGAGGCCCGCGGTGACGCGCACGTCCGGGCTCGGATCTCCGACTCGCTCGACCTCGGCAGCCGCGAGCAGGCGGCCGAGGAACGGGATCTCGAGCTCTCCCATCACGCGCGCGCCGACGTGACCGCGCTCGTCGAGCGCGCCGGCGATGTCGATCGAGAACGCGCGTGAGCCTTCCGGCCGGAGGCCGAGCGCCAGCACGAAGGAGCGCGGGACGGAGCCGCCGCCGCCCTGGTAGTCGGGTTCGGTGAGATCGCGCGCGATGAACGAGATCGCCACCTGCGAGATCGGGCGCCACGACGCCGCCAGGTCGAGCGAGAAGAGGCCCGACAGGCGAGGATCCCCGGAAAAGAGGAAGCGCGTGGTAGCCCCGATGCCCAGCGAGCGACTGATCGCGTACGCGGCGCCGAGCGTCAGCATCGTGTGCTCGATCGCCGTCCCTCCGAGCACCGAGGCCGCGCTGGGCCGTACGCTCTCGACGGAAGCCCCCAGCGAGACACCGAAGAGGATGGGCGCAGCGGCGTAGAGCCCGTCCCCGCGCTCGGCGAACGACTGGCCCTCCCCGCTGTCGGCGTGGACGTAGTGGATGGACCAGTCGTCCACGAACGCCAGCGCTGCAGGATCGAGCGAGAGCGCGAGGGCATCGTCGGTCGCCGAGTACGAGGCGGGCGGTAGCCACACGCCGGACGTCTCCCGCCGGAATTGCGCGGTCGCGGGCGCCGCGGTCCAGGCGAGAACGACCAGCAGCGAGACCATCGCGCGGACAGAAGACGGGCGAAACATGGCCCGTACCGTACCAGGAGCACGCTCGAGGCGGTCGGTCGTGCATCACCCTTTCCAGGGCGCGGAAGGACGCGGTACCTTCTCGGCTGCCTCGATGTTCCGGCTTTTCGCTCCTGCGCTCTTTGCTTTCGTCGTCCTCCTGGGTCTCCCGGGGAGGGCCGCGGCACAAGCGCACGAGCCGCCACCCGAAGCCATGCAGCTCTTCGAAGAAGCGCGAGAGCAGTACCGGCTCGGACAGTACGGGCCGGCCTCCGAGAACCTCGAGCGCGCGCTCGTCCTCGATCCGTCGGCGCCGACGCTCCTGTTCAACCTCGCCCGCGTCTACGAGCTCATGGGCGAGTTCGATCGCTCCATCTCCGTCTACCGTCGCCTCCTCGCGGTCACGCCGGCGGAACAGGCCGAAGATCGAGCCCGAACCCAGGGCACGATCGATCGGCTCGAGGGCGCGCGCGAGCACCAGGTCACGCCTCCGCCGCCGACCGCCGGCGAGGAAGTCCGGGGCCCCACCTTCGTCCGCGAGCGCGGCATCGCCGACGACGCGTTCTGGGGCACCGTGATCGCGGGCGGCGTGGTGACGGCGGCCGCCGTGGCGTGCGGCATCGCATCGCTGCTCCTCTTCGATCAGGGCGCGGGCTACACGCTCCTCTATCCCGGCGACGATCTCACGCGTCAGTCCTACTTCACCGACGCGCAGGCGACCGGCATCGCGACCGACGTGCTCGGCGGCATCGGTGCGGCGACGCTCGTGACCGCCTTCCTCCTGTTCATCCTCCGCGAACGAACCTACGAGTCCTGGGACGTCGCCACCCGCGGCGGACGGCTCGAGCTCGCGTTCCGCTTCGAGGGCATCCTGTGAACGCGCGCGCGCTCGGGCCTGCTCTCGTCCTGCTGCTGCTGATCTCGCAGCCCGGCTGCAGCGCGCTCAGCACGCGGGACCCCGGCGCGGCGTACTGCATCATCACCGACGGCATCGACCCGTGCCCCGCTCCGCTGCGCTGCGTCGAGGGCCTGTGCATCGCGGGGACGTGCACCGGGATGTCGGACGAGACCTGCGACGGCCTGGATAACGACTGCGACGGGACCGTCGACGAGATGGCGACGTGCGCCGATGGTCGCTGCGTCGACCACGAGTGCCGCACCGACTGCACGCCGGAAGAAGTCCTCTGCGACCGCCTCGACGACGACTGCGACGGCAACATCGACGAGGGCCTGGCGCGCGACGAGGACATGGACGGCTACTCGTCCTGCCCGCAGGACGGGACGATCGCCGACTGCAACGATCGCAACGAGCTCATCCACCCCATGGCTCGAGAGATCTGCAACGGCGTCGACGACGACTGCGATCCGAGCACGATCGAGTCGGTGATGAACGACTGCGCGGCGGGCCTGACGTGCGCCCTCCCACCGGACGAGAGCATCCCCAGCTGCGTCGACCCGCGTGACTGCACGCAATTCGCCTGCCTTGCGGGCGAGATCTGCGCCGCGAGCCACGTCTGCTGCACGATCGGCGAGGCGGGCTGCGGCACCACCAGCGACTGCACGACGCTGGGCTGCGCACCGGGCTCCCGCTGTCTGCCCGACGCGACCGGGGGGACCTTCAGCTGCATCGACTTCGGCCGCGTCGGCGATGCCTGTATGCGCAACTCCGACTGCCGGAGCGGGCGCTGCTACACGCGCGCTTCGCTCGTGCTGGACGGTCCGGAGACGGGGCTCTGCGGGGTCGCGTGCTGCTCGAACGCCGACTGCGGCGCGGGTGAAGCCTGCTGGGCACCGGGCACCGGCGTCCGCTCCTGCGTCCCGACCTCCCGGCTGCCGGCGATGGTCCCGGCTGCGTGCGAGCAGCAGGCCGACTGCCCGGGCGAGGTCTGCGGCGCGCACACCTTCGACGTGCCCTCGATGCCCGGCGGCGGAACCGGCTGGACCTGCGGCCCGGCGTCGACGCGCATGTGCGCCACGGGAACCTGCTCCACCGGCGCTTGCACGTCCGATTCCTGCGTACGGCCCTGCGGCCGCTCGCTGGGGGAGTGCCCGTTCGACTTCACCTCGCAGGAAGCCTGCGTCTACTACTTGATCGGCACTCGGCTCGTCACGGGGTGTGGCAACCCGAGCGGCTACGGTCGTCAGGGCGACGCCTGCGGCGGCTTCCCTGACCTCGGCTGCATCGACGGGCTGTGCTTCTCCGGTCACTGCGCGGACGTCTGCTGCAACGACGCCGACTGCCCGTCGAGCGCGGCATGCACGCCGTACGACAATTCCGGCTGGGAGATGCGCTGCCTTCCGAGGGTCGCCGGCCCCGTCACCTGACCGGATCCGCGCTGGAACGGCCCCCCACGACCTAGAGCACCGATTCATTTGATTCGGCGCCCTAGAGCGGGTCAGGGCGCGGCGGATCGGTTATCATCGTCCCCCGCGCATGCGTACCTGTCCGACCTGCGGAACGGTCTATCCGAACCGACTGTCCGGCACCTGCCCGGCGGACGGCACTGTGCTCGTCACGGCGGCCGAGTACGCCGCGTTGCGCTCGGACCCGTTGATGGGCGCAACGCTCGCGGGCCGGTACCACATCACCGGGCGCGTCGGGACCGGCGGCATGGGCACCGTCTACCGCGCGGAGCAGGTCGGGCTCGCCCGGAACGTCGCGCTCAAGGTCCTGAAGGCCGAGGCCAGCTACGACCGCGAGACGGTCGCGCGCTTCCAGCGCGAGGCGAAGGCCATGAGCATGCTGCTCCACACGAACACGGTCCGCGTGTTCGACTTCGGCGAAGATCCCTCGGGCCACCTCTATCTCGCGATGGAGCTGCTCGAAGGCGAGCTGCTGACGTCACGATCCGAGCGCGAGGGCACGCTCGACCCGAGGCAAGCGATCCAGATCGTGCAGCAGATCCTGCGATCCCTCTCGGAAGCCCACATCAAGGGCCTGATCCACCGCGACCTCAAGCCCGACAACATCTACCTCGCGCAGATCGAGGGGCACGCGGAGCCGGTCGTGAAGGTGCTCGACTTCGGCATCGCGAAGGTCTTCCGCGACGACGGCAAGCCCATCGACCAGCTCGAGACACAGGCCGGGACGGTGTTCGGCACCCCCCGCTACATGTCGCCTGAACAAGCGCAGGGAAAGCCGCTGGGACCGCCGAGCGATCTCTACTCGGTCGGTGTGCTCCTCTACCAGCTGCTCGTGGGCCATCCGCCCTTCATCGATGACGACGCCGTCGTCGTGATGGCCAAGCACATCCGCGATCAGCCCGAGCCGCCCCGCAAGGCCGCGCCGGAGCGCCCAATCCCCGCGAGCCTCGAGCGGATCGTGATGCGCGCGCTCGAGAAGGACCCGAGCCAGCGCTACGCGACCGCAGACGAGCTCGATCAACAGCTGACCACCAGCCTCGCCGACGTCGAGAGAGAGCGCCTGCTCTTCTCCGAGGGACGGCGGAGCTCGGACCACTTGGTGGTCGGCGGCCGCGAGCTGCCGCGGCGCGCCCTCGCGATCTCCCTCGCGGTCATCTCTCTCGCGATCGTGGTGGGCGGCGTGGCCGTCGTGACGAGCGGAAACGACGGCGGGCCGAGGCCGGTGATGAGCACCCCGCTCGTGTCCGTCGTGGGGCAGCCGCCGGTCGCGCTCCCGGTGGTTCCGTCGACGCCGACGGTCGCGCGTACCGTCCGCGTGTCGAGCGAGCCCAGCGGGGCCGAGATCTGGCAGGCCGGGATGCAGATCGGTACGACGCCGCACACGTTCGTGATCGACGGAGCGTCGCCCGCGAGCCCGCTCGAGCTCAGGCTCGACGGCCACGACCCCGCGGGCGTCGATCTGATGGGGGCGAGCCCCGAGACCACCGTGACCCTCCCGACGCAGCGCCGCGTTGGCCGCGATCCCGATCGCACGCATGGCCACACGCGTGAGCACGAGCCGTCGGTCCCTCACGAGCCGGCCATCGCGCCCACCATCACGCCTCCCCCTGGGGGCGGCTACGAGCGCTTCGACTGAGCTCGCGTGCTCACGACGCGACGGTCGCCACCAGCGCCGCGAGCGTCTTCGTCGCCATCGACCGCGCTTCCTCACCCTCGAGGGTGAGCTTGGCCATCTCGCCTTCGACTCGGTTGACCTCGTCCTGCGAAGCGGCGAGCTCGCGCGCGTAGCGAAGGCGCAATTCCCCCTCGGCCCCGCCCTCCTTGAGCACCCCGAGCTGCTGGCTGAGCTGGCGCTGACGCTCGTAGAGCGCCGTGCGCGCGCGAACGAGCTCGGCGATGCGTTGCTCGACGCCGCGAGCGCGATCCCAGAGCGCCGTGATCGGCGCCAGCGCCGCATGGGTCGCGGCGTCGACGAGGCGCTCGTTCAGCCACCACTCGAGGTTGCCAGGCTGGATGCTGTCGTACTCGATGCGCCGATGTTCGAGCCAGGTCTCGGTGATGACCAGCGTCGCCTGGCCCGGACCCACGACCGCGAGCCGCAGTCGATGATGCGCGCTCGTGGACTCGAACGGCGTCGGCGATCCATCGGCGAAGGTCCGCCCGTACACCTTCGGGATCTCGAAGACCACGTCGATCGCCTCCTGATGATCGTTCTCTGCGGAGAGCGAGACCTTCTCTTCCCAGCGAACTTCCTCGATCAGCGCCTGCTTTCCGAGCGCGATGTGCGAGGCGATCCGCGTCTGGGCGGCGTCGCGCTTGCAGCGAACGGCGAGGTCCTTCGCGAACGCGAACTTCACCTCCGCGCCGCGCACGCGATAGGGGACCATCGCTTCGCCCGCGTAGACGTTCTCGTCGTAGACGGTCGCCGCGCCTTCTTCCAGGACAGCGCCGGTGTCGTTCGGAAAGCTCAGCACCAGGTCCGGCGCAGGCGAGCTTCCCTGTCGCCAGATGCGTTCCTTCTTCGCCGCGACGTTCGCGACGAGGAGCGGCACCATCGCCGAGCCGCCCCGCTTGATCGACACCTTCTGAGCCACGCGGTACTCGAAGAGCTCGCCTCGCTCGACGTGAGCCGCCGGCGCTTCGCCCCTCACCGCGCCGCCGAACGCATCGCCCATCTTCGCCTTCGCCCGCGCTGCCGGAGCAGGCGCCGCCATCGGCGCGCCGCCGGGCGGGCCGAAGCCCGCCATCCCCTGGGTCGCTGGCGCCGACATCGCGGCCGCGTAGGCCATGGGAGGCGCCGATAGCGCTCTCGAGCTCTCCTCGACCTCGACACGGTGGACCTTCTTCGGGTGGTAGAGGTCGATGACGAACGACACGGGCTGCCCGGTGGTGAGCGTGAGCTCCACGTCGTCGAGGTCCTCGTCCGCCGGGTTGTGAACGATGCCCCAGGCGAGGAGCACGGTCGCGTCACCCGTCCTCGCCAGTCGGTAGGTCACCCGCCAGGCGGGCGCGGGCACGACGTACGCGACGCGCAGGTCCTCGGCCTTTCCGACGAGACCGACCTTCACGATCCGGTTCTCGCCCGCGGTCGCCGCGCGCGTCCGGTCGACCAAGAGCTCGAGGTCCACCCGCGACGGCGCCTCGAGCAGCGTCACGCTTCGAACGTCGCGAAGCGGAAAGAGCACGATCTTCTCGCCCGTCGACCGAAGCACGACGCGCCGGTCCGTCGAGCCGCGGTCGACCGGGACGTCCTCGAAGCCGATGACCTCGCCCTCGACGTCACCGCTCGGGAGCTCGGCTCGGACCCGGCGGCCACGGAACGCCGCGAAGAGCCCGAGGAGCGCAGACGTCGGCTCGAGGGTCAGGCGCCTTCGTTCGAGGACCTCCTCGGGATCCTCAGGCTTCTCGAACGCGATCGAGGTGACGCGCGCATCGCCCTTCTCGACCCACGCGGCGAGCGACTTCAGCACGTCGTTCATCTCGTTCTTGTCGAACGAGAGCTCGAAGGGGCCGTCGGCCGGCCCGCTCCGCTCGAGGTACGCGACCCCGTGCTTGAACATCACGATGCGACGGACGGTGGGGAGGGTCGTCATGCGGGAGCTCCATGTCGCGCGGACCGCGCGGCGAAGATCGACGAGGCCGACCGTACGTCGAAAGCGAGCACCCGAGGACACAACATGCGGATCGCCCGACCCTGCACCGAGAACCTGGACGCGATGGAGCGCACGCCGAGCGGCGGCTTCGCCTGTACGAGATGCGAGCTCGAGGTCGTCGACCTGCGCCGGGCCACTCGAAGGCGCGCGCTCGCGGTGCTGGACGGGCTACGTGCCGGGGGCGGCCGGGTCTGCGCCCGCGTGCGCGCGAAGGCCGACGGCACACCTCTCTTCCGGAGCGACCCGCCCTGGCTCGCACGGCTGGCGGGTCCGATCGCGCTGGCCGGCTCGCTCACGGCCTGCGCCCCGACTGCGTCCTCGGCGCGGGCAGCCACGCCGATCACGCTCGCGCACGGCTCGACCTCCGGAGACAACGGGAACGGTCCCGTCGCACCGCGGCTGGTCACCCCGACCAGCCGCGTCGACATCGCCCCTGCGCCGAGCACCGCGAACGTGGCCGCCGAGCCGATCGAGCTCGAAATGGCCGGGGAAATGGCGTGGTAGCGGTGCCGCGCGGACCCGGGGGGAGGGCGGAAGGGCTCTCGCCGTAGGTTCGGGACGCACGACGAAGCGGTCGCAAAATCGTGTTGAATACGACTGCGAGATCGCCGTTTAATCCCAAACGCCGCCGACCCAAAGCTATTCCAGGGCGGCCCCTGAAGGAGGGGTGAGAGATGACCGAGAAGAAGACGCTGACGATGGAGGAAATGGTCACCGAGCGCCGCATGAGCCGCCGCGATACGCTCAGCTCCGTCGGGCTCGGCGTGGCCGGTGCCGCGCTCGCGACGGTTGGCTTCGCGAGCTCCGGCTCGGCGCAAGAGGCCGTTCCGCAGTGCAGCGACAGCGACCCGTACGATCCGGGCGGCCGTGGCCGTCACTGTGGCGGTGGCTACAGCGGCTGCAGCGACAGCGATCCGTACGATCCGGGCGGGAACGGGCGGCACTGCGGTCGCACCTGCAGCGACAGCGATCCGTACGATCCCGGCGGTCACGGCCGGCACTGCTGAGCCGGAGCGGTCGGTGAGAGCGTGACACCAGTCGAGCGAGAGCAGGCTGGTGTCATCGTTCGTTTCTCCATCGCGTTGGGAGGGTTGAGCGGATGAGCGATACGAAGAAGACACTCACCATGGAAGAGATCGTCACGGAGACCCGAGTCGGCCGGCGCGCCACTCTCGGATCCGTCGGTCTCGGCGTTGCAGGGGCTGCGTTGGCGAGCGTCGGGCTGGCGAGCGGTGCCTCGGCCCAGGAAGCCGAGCCTCTCTGCAGCGACAGCGACCCGTACGATCCGGGCGGGCGTGGTCGACACTGCGGAAGCTACGGCGGCTGCAGCGACAGCGACCCGTACGACCCCGGTGGTCGCGGTCGGCACTGTGGTGGAGGGTACAGCGGCTGCAGCGATGCAGATCCGTATGACCCGGCAGGCGGCGGGCGTGGTTGCTATCGCTCGTGCAGCGACAGCGACCCGTACGATCCTGGCGGTCGCGGCCGGCACTGCTGATCCTCTCCTGCTCGAGGACCACGATGAGAGCGCGTGGCTTCGGCAGCGCGCTTTTTTTCGTTCGATGCGCCTGACCAAGTTTCAGGCACCTCGGACGCAGTGGGCGCTTCTGGCGCGCGACCCGCGCACGATTGTCGGGCGGATGCGGGCTCGGTGCAGCACTCGCGGCGCTCCTCGACTGGCCCCCGGGTTGCGGTGTGCACGCTCCATGCGTCGCGTCTCGGCCCTGGCTCTCTTGCTCCTCACCGCTGGGTGTTTCGGCGATCCTCCCGACGCCTCGCTCACGGACGAAGGCCAGTCCAACCTGACCGCCGCACAACGCCGGGTGCGCGCGGGCCAGATCCGTGACGCGGCGACCGCCAACGGGATCACGCAAGGATGGCTACTGGCGGGCATCGCGGACTCGGAGACGTCGATGTCGCAGTGCTGGTCGGAGCTGACCTGGGCCTGCCAGGGCCCCTACTCGTCCGACTGCGGGGGCCCGGTGGTCGCGGGCGCAGGCGACGGTCCGTGCTCGCTCCGACAGGGCGGGCTCGGCATGTTCCAGTTCGACGCCGGCACGTTCGACGACACGATCCGCCGCGAGGGAACCCGCGTGCTCTCGATCGCCGGCAACGTCGCTGCGGCCGTCGACTTCGTCGTCGCCATGGTGATCCGCTCCGTGCACATCTCGGGCGTCGGAACGCGCGCCGAGGCGATCGCCTGGATCAACGGGGTCCGCATCGGGAACTCTCGATGGGACGCGTGGATCACCACGGTCACGCACTACTACAACGGGTGCGCGCCGGGCTATTCGTGCTTCTCGAGCCGGTACGCGCGGTACCGCGATCACACCTCCGGGATCTACGGCGAGATGGGCGCGAGCTTCTGGACGCCGACGCCGCCCGTTGCGGTGTGCACGCCCAGCGCAGAGGCGTGCAACGGACGCGACGATGACTGCGACGGCCGAGTGGACGAGACGCTTCGCCGCGCGTGCGGCAGCGACGTCGGCGACTGCGTGTCCGGCACCTCGGTCTGCTCGGGCGGAAGCTGGGGCGCGTGCGCTGGCGAGATCCGTGCGCGGGCGGAGACGTGCGATGCGCACGACGAGGACTGCGACGGCCGGACGGACGAAGCGCTCGTGCGGCGTTGCGGTACCGACGTCGGCGAGTGCGTGTCCGGGACCGAGACGTGCGGCGCTGGCGGGTGGGCAGCCTGCGCAGGCTCGGTGGCCCCGACTCCCGAGATCTGCGACGCGCTCGACAACGACTGCGACGGCGAGAGCGACGACGAGCGGATCTGCGAGCGCGAGGAGGTCGCGTTCAGCGCGTCGGTGGTCGCATCGATCAGCGAGACGGACGCGAGCGGCGACGGGCGAGCCGATGCCTGCGCACGGATCGGGGAGCGCATGAGCTGCCTGGTGAGCACGGACCACGGCTTCGGCCGCGAGATCATGGGGCCGGAGCTCGCGAGCGAGGGCGGATGGTCGGAGCGTCTCCGCGCCTCGACGCTGCGCATGGCGGACCTCGACGGCGACGGTCGCTCCGATCTCTGCGGGCGGGATGGCGATCGCTTCTCGTGCTGGCGCTCGGACGGGGAGAGCTTCGGCGAGCTCATCGTGGGGCCGGCGTACGGCGCCGACGTGACGAGCGCGGAGCTGGCCGACGTCGACGGCAACGGGCTCCTCGACGTCTGCCTTCGCGATGCGTCGGGGCTGGCCTGCTACCTCGGCACTGGGCGATCGTTCGAGACCATCGTGCGACTGCCGGCGCTGAG
>JBBSAT010000240.1:0-12598 GCA_038252025.1 Polyangiales bacterium
CGAGGACGAAGCCGAGCGCCATCGGCTCGGCGACCTGGAGCTCGATGGAGAGCGCGGTCACGAACGCCGCGAGGACGTCAGGGAGCGCCGTCGTCGGGCACTCCGGCAGGGCATCGGTGCGGGTGAGGGGCCGAGGGTCGGACCATGCCTCGTCGGGCGTGGCGTCGAGCTCGTCCGGCTCGTGCTTCGCAGCGGCACGCAGAAGATCGAGCGCTTCCTTCGCGGGGAGCGCGGCGGAGATGATCTCTCCGAAGGCCTTCGCGCCGTGGGCCGCGATGTAGTCGTCCGCGCCCATCTTCGCGCCATCGCTGGCGCTGGGCAGGTTCGCGATCCGCACCTTGGCGCCCGCGCGAGAGAGCATGTCGGCGAGGGTCCAGAGGGCGCCGAAGCACTTCGCGGGGACGTCCGAGTCGAAGCAGACCACGACGTCGCGCTCGCGGAGTTCGAAGGCGTCGAACGTGGGATGAAGCTGTCTCGCGTCGGTCGGGCTCTGCTCCTTACGGTGAGCGAGCCACGCACCGCCGATGCCGATGCACGGGAGCCCGGTGTTCTGCTCGATCGAGAGCGTGGTCTTCTCGCCCTCGCCGACGATCATGGTCGTCGTTGCGTCGGCCCGGATATCGGCGCGACGCGCGGTCATCGGCGGAAGAAACGCCAGCCGCACGCCCGAGCACTGCGTGTACTTTTTCGCCTTGCCGCTCATGGAGGGCATCGGCACGGCCGGCTTGACGCGGTAGCCGATGATCAGGCCGTCGGCGTTCACGTAGGTGTAGACGAGCGCGGGCAGATGCTCGGCCCGGTACTTGTCGCCCGTCATGCGCCCGAGCAGCGCGGCGTCAGAGCACGAGAACACCCCAGCCTGATCGGCAGCGGCCACAGGATCGACCGCGCTCGCGCGCAGCTCGTCCGCGTGCATCTTCGCGAGGACTCGGAGGTCGGGGTGCGGCAGCTCGACCACTCCGCGCGCAACGCGTTGATGGTTCGGCGTCATGGCTCCGAGTCCTCGTTGATCGGAAACGGTCCGTAGACCGGCTCACGGGCGTACGGGTGAGCGAGTGCGGCGGCCTCGATGCGCAGCGCGAGCCGCACGCGGTCACGCTCCATCGGGTCGGCCGACTCCCACGCGTGACAGGTGCCGATGTCCGGCTCGGTCCAGGTCACGACGCACCCCGCGCCGCTTCGGCCTTGGTCAACGCGGCCCACGCTCGAGCGAGAGCCCGACACGCGCCCGGGAGGTCGCCGCGTTCGGCGAGGTCGACGGGCTTGCCGTCCAGCTTGACGCGCACCTGGCCGACGCGGTCGAGCACGAGCAACACCGTGGCGATGCGAGCGCGGGTCATCGCCGCCCCTCGAGCCACGCCAAGACCTCGGAGCGCCGGTAGCGCAGAAGCTTCGGCCCGAGCCGGTGCGACGGCAGGCCGCTCCGCCTCGCGAGCTTCTGGACGGACCTCGGCGCGATGCAGAGGATCTCGGCGACCGCGGGCGCATCGAGCCACTCGGCGTCCGTCGGCGCCGTCTTCATCGCCTCGGCCACCGCTTCCACGACGAGCGCGCGGAGCTCGCCGCGCAGCATCGTGACGACCATCGCGTCAGCCGCGCTCACGGCTTCGGCTTCGTGTCCGTAGCCGCCGGGTCGAGGTTCGCGAGCGCCTTGCGGATCCGCTCCGCGTTCATCGGCTGGACGCGTTCACCGGCGAGGTGGCGGACCACGGTGCGGGGCTCGCACCCGGCCTCGACGGAGAGCGCGCGGATCACGTGAGCGGGGTACTTCGTGCCGTTTCGCATGGACCTTCTCATGGGTGCGAGAAGGGCCCTAGTGAAGGGCTAGGCTCGCCTTGCTCCCTGAAGATCCCGTATACCGTCCGTATACCAAAGAGACACGTTGCGTATACGACGCGGCCGTGGCATCAACACTCCATGGAATGGAAACCGCCGCGACGAGGACGCCCCGCGAGCGAGAGCAAAGGGATCGTCGCTGACGCGTTCGAGGAAGGCGCGGAGGAGATCCTGGGCGTTGGGAACGTCGCGGTCTCGACGGCCAACGACAAGCCGATCCGCATTGCGTTCATCTTGCCGCCGGTGGGGCGGCTCGGGGCGGATGTCTGGACCGCGATCCGCGCGAGGGGCACCGATGAGGCGCGTCGACTGGGGCGCGAGGCTGCGAAAACTGACGAAGGGAAACAGGCGATGACGAAGAAGAAGGCCGGACAGAAGCCCGCGGCTGGCACAGCGCGCGAGACGGTGGTCCCCGTGAGGCTCAGCGTTTCGGAGGCGCGAGAGATCAAGAAGGCAGCGAAGGCGGAGGGCCGCCCCGTGTCCAACTTCATCCGCAACGCCGCACTCACCCGCGCGCGGGAGTCGACGTGATCCGCAAGAGCAAGGGCACCGTGTACCTGCGCGGCGCGGTCTGGTGGATCGCCTACTCGTGGCAGGGCGAGCGGTACTACGAGAAGGCGAGCGCCGATCAGCGCGTTGCCAAGTCGCTGCTCGCGAAGCGCCGCAAGGAGGGCCCGGAGGCGCCCAAGGCCGCGCCGGTCTCGCTCACCGTCGAGCGCTACCTGGACCGCTGGACGACGGGCCGTCAGGGGCGCGTGCGGCACGCTGACAACGAAGTCGCCTTCTTCGTGCGCTACGTCTATCCGCAGATCGGATCGATGGTGCTCGGCGAGGTCACGCGCGCCGACATGATCGCGCTGGTGGAGACGCTCGAGAGGACGGTCTCAGAGAAGACCGGGAAGCTGCTCTCCGCGCGGACGGTGCTCGCGATCTACCGGACGATCCAGGTCGCCTACAGCGATGCGATGACGGACCTCGGGCTGAAGTCGACGCCGTGCACGCTGAAGACCCGTCGCAACGAGCTTCCACGCAAGCGCGACGTCTCCCCGACGTGGCGCAAGGAAGCCGTCTACACGCTCGCCGAGATCGAGACGCTGCTCTCGTCGCCGGCCCTGCCGCCCGACCGTCGCGCGTTCTACGGCTTGATGGCGCTCGCCGGCTGCCGCTCGTCGGAAGCCGCCGGCCTCCGCTGGCGAGACTACGACCACGCCGAGACGCCCCTCGGCCGGCTCACCGTCGCCCGCCAGGCTGACGGTCCCCGCGTCGAGCGCGAGACGAAGACCGGCGACACAAAGGAGGTCGCCGTTCACCCGGTGTTGGCGGAGCTCCTCTCGCACTGGCGCCGCGTCGGCTTCGCCCAAATCTTCGGGCGCGACCCGAGGCCGGACGATCCGATCGTGCCGTCCCGCGGAGACGAGAGCGGCGAGACGTTCCGCGGGCGGTCGCAGTCGCACCGCTCGCTCGTCGGAGATCTCAAGAGGGCCGGCCTTCGTGCCGTCCCCTCGTGTCAGCACGCGATGCGGGCCACCTTCCTGACGCGTCTCTCCGCGGACGGGGCGATCATGGCCATCGCTCGCCGGGCGACACACGCGGCGCCGAAGGACGTCCAGGGCGGCTACGACCGGAGCGGCTGGCTCGACCTCTGCCGCGAGGTCGCCAAGCTCTCGATCACCCTTCGCGCGCCCGAGGGCACCACGTCGCTGGCCGCTGCTCGTGTGACGCGATCTGTTACAAACGCCTCGATCCGCTACGAAAACAGTGGGCCCACCTGGACTCGAACCAGGACACGCCCCGTTATGAGCGGGGAGCTCTGACCATTGAGCTATGGGCCCGGAGGGGTTTCGGGAAAGCGTGGGGAGAAGCCGGAGCCCGTTCTTCTGCCCGGGAGGCCGCAGGCCACCCGCGAAGCCGAGCACGACGACACCTGCCGGTCGATGGACCCGAGCGAGCGCCGCGACCTGTGTACCTCGCGAGGCGAGCGCTAGCGAGCCGAGCGGAGCGGCCCCCTTTTCGGAACGAAAAGTAGGGCCGTGCAATCGACGTGGGCACAGGGTCCGCTCGGACCCTCCGGCCAACTCAGTTGTTCTCGATGAAGCTGCGGAGCTGCTTGCTCCGCGAGGGGTGACGCAGCTTACGCAGCGCCTTCGCCTCGATCTGCCGGATCCGCTCGCGCGTGACCTCGAAGTCCTGACCGACCTCTTCGAGCGTGTGATCGCTCTTCTCGCCGATGCCGAAGCGCATGCGGAGGACCTTCTCCTCGCGCGGCGTCAGCGTCTTGAGGACGCGCCGGGTCTGCTCCTCGAGGTTCATGTTGATGACCGCCTCGATGGGCGAGGTCACCGACTTGTCCTCGATGAAGTCTCCGAGATGCGAGTCTTCCTCCTCGCCGATGGGCGTCTCGAGCGAGATGGGCTCCTTCGCGATCTTCAGGACCTTGCGGACCTTGTCGAGAGGCATCTCCATCTTCTCGGCGATCTCTTCGGGCGTCGGCTCGCGGCCGAGCTCCTGCACGAGATAGCGCGAGGTGCGGATGAGCTTGTTGATCGTCTCGATCATGTGGACCGGGATGCGGATCGTCCGCGCCTGGTCCGCGATCGCGCGCGTGATCGCCTGACGAATCCACCACGTGGCGTACGTGCTGAACTTGTAGCCGCGGCGGTACTCGAACTTGTCGACCGCCTTCATGAGGCCGATGTTGCCCTCCTGGATGAGATCCAGGAACTGCAGGCCGCGGTTCGTGTACTTCTTGGCGATCGAGACGACGAGACGAAGGTTCGCCTCGACGAGCTCGGCCTTGGCCTTCTCCGCGTCGCGCTCGCCCGAGTGGAGCTCGCTGTAGGTCGCGCGAAGCGTCTCGACCGGCTGGCCGAGCTCTTCTTCCACCTTCTTGATGGCGCGGCGCGCCTCCGCGATCTCCTCGAGGACGTCCTTGAGCTGATCGGCGTCGCAGCCGATCTTCTTCGTCATCCGGCGAGCGAGCGCAGGGTTCTCCTGCATCTCGCGCATCGCCTGGCGGATCGCCTTCTCGGTGAGCCCGCCCGCGCGGCGCTCGGCCTCGCCGATGCTCATCTCGGCGCGCTCGACGCGGCGCACGAAGCCCTTGATCGTGTTCACGATCCGATCGAGCTGCTTCTTCGAGAGACGCAGCTCGCGCAGCGTGTCGAAGCGCTCGCGCCGGATCTTGCCCATCTGCTGCTCGACCAGGCGTCGCGCGCGATCGCTGATGCGCTTCGCGCTCTCGAGCTCGTCGAGCATCTTCTGGTGCTGGCCCTCGAGCCGCTTGACCTTGTCGATCTGGCGGACTGTGCGGGCCTTCCACTCCTCTTCGTCGGCAGCGACCTGCTCGTC
Organism: Polyangiales bacterium; assembly: GCA_038252025.1. Classification (GTDB taxonomy): domain Bacteria; phylum Myxococcota_A; class Polyangia; order Polyangiales; family Sandaracinaceae; genus JBBSAT01. The sequence goes on from JBBSAT010000240.1 coordinate 5,185, forward strand.
GTCCTTCTCCTCGACGACGACGGGCGGCGCGTTCGCGCTCGGCGTGGCCTCGACGTCCTCTTTCACGACGTCGCGGACGCGGATCTTGCCCTTCTTGAGCTTCTCGCCGAGCTCGATGACCTCGGAGAGACCGACCTTCGAGGACAGGATGACCTCGAAGACCTTGTTCTCACCGGTCTCGATGCGTCGCGCGATCTCGACCTCACCCTCGCGGGTGAGGAGGGAGACCGAGCCCATCTTCCGCAGGTACATGCGGACGGGGTCGTTCGACTTCGTGTAGAGCGCGTCATCGACCGACGCAGGCGGCATCGTGGACGACGAGGTCGTCGCGCGCGGCTTCTCTTCGGGCTCGTCGTCGCCGTCTTCTTCTTCGCGCGCCGCAGCGGCCTTGCGCTCGTTGCGGTCCTCGCGCTCGCGGCGGGAGGCCGCCTTCGCGTGTGCCACGTCGACGACGTCGATCGACTCGCCGCCGAGCAGGAGAAGGAGGTCGTCGATCTGATCCGACGTCACCATCTCGGGCGGGAGCGCGTCGTTGAGCTCGTCGTACGTCAGGAAGCCCTTCGCGCGGCCCTTGTCGAGCAGCGCCTGCACTTCCTTGCGGTGCGTGTTCTTCGCGAGGCTTCGAGTGGGCGGAGGCATGCTGGACGCCGGTCGCGTCTTCATCTCCTCGTCGTCTTCGCGCTCGTCGTCCCGCTCCGCCGCGACGTCCCCGCCCGAGGTGACGGTCTTACTGCGCTGCCGCTTCCCGGCTCCGTTCCTGTCCGCCATCTGCACCTCGATGCGCCCCGCCGCGTTGCGAAGGATGTTCGGTGGAAGCCCGACATCCCAAAGCCCAGAAATTCAACGATGTTCGTGCCCCCGCTGCGCTCGATGGCCGAGTGCCGCCGCGTACAAAGGCCGCGTGGGATCGCTCAAGAAGAGGTCTCAGTCAAGGCACTCTCCGTGTTTTCGTTGCCTTTTCGCCTCAAGACCGGGACGCTTTGGCGAGGTCGGCGAGCTCACGCGTCAGCTTCGTGAGGGTCTCGACGTCCCCCGCACGGGACGCCTCGCGGGCTCGGCGCTCGAGGTCGTCCCGCAGGCGCTTGTTCGCTTCACGCCGCAGCGTGGCTAGACAGCTGGCCAGATAGGCCTCCGCGCCCGCCGCCTCCACCTCCTGTCGGGCGAGGCGACCGGCGAGCCAGGACCGGACTCCCTCGGGGACCTCGACGATCAAGGCGGGCCCATCGACGGCGCCCGCTTCTTCGATCATCCGTCCGAGGACGTGCACGACCGCGCGGAGCTCCGTGGTGGAGAGCAGCGCCGAGATCCCCTCGCCGCCGTCCGATCCGAGCAGCTTCGGCTGATCGAGCAGGACGCCGACCGTCGCGCACTCGATGTCCGGGAGGAAGACCTGGACGCGCGGCGCCGGCGCATCGCTGGCCTTGGGCTCGAGGCCTGACCGGCGCGGCGTGCCGGTGCCGCGGACGCCGTGGTTCAGCGCGCGACGGACCGCGCCGAGGTCGTTGACCTGAAAGGCCTGCGCGACGCGCTCCACGTAGAGACCGCGCTCCACCGGGCTCTCGATGCGGGCGAGGATCGGCCCGAGCGACTCGATCGCGGCAGCCCGCGCCGCAGGGTCCGAGCCCGCATCGCCCGACGCCTGCTCGATCAGGTGATCGACGATCGACGGCGCCGCGGCGAGCAGCGTCTTGAACGCCTCGACGCCGCGCTTGCGGAGGAACGAGTCCGGGTCGTCTCCCCCCGGCAGCGTGATGACCTTGGTCGGAAGCGCGCTCTCGGCGAGCAGCGGGTAGGCGTTGAGCACGGCCTTCTTGCCCGCGCGGTCTCCGTCGAACACGACGGTGACCTTGCTGACGAAGCGCCTGAGGACCTTCGCCTGCATCGGCGTGAACGCGGTGCCGAGCGGGGCGACGACGTTCTTGAAGCCCGCCTGGTGCAACGCCACGACGTCGAAGTTGCCCTCGGCGAGCAGCGCTTCGCCCTCGCGGCGCAGCTCGACCCTCGCCTCGTGCGCGCCGAAGAGGAGCTCGCCCTTCTTGTAGAGGGGTCCCTCCGGGCTGTTGATGTACTTGGCGGGAGGCTCCTCCGGCGGTTCCTCACCCGGCGGGGTGTCGAGCGCTCGACCGCTGAACGCGACGATGTGCCCCTGCAGATCCGCGATGGGGAACATCAGCCGATGGCGGAAGCGGTCGTAGTGCCCTTCGCCGCTCTTGCGCGGGACGATGAGGCCGACCTCTTCGGCCTCGGCGGGGGAGTAGCCCTTCTGCGCGAGGAAGCGGCAGAGCCCGTCCCACCCGTTCGGCGCGTAGCCCAGGCGGTACGTGTCGGCGGTCTCGGGCGAGACCCCGCGCTTCTCGAGCTCGTGGCGCGCCATGCTCGAGAGCGGATGCTCGGCCAGCATCTTCAGGTAGTAGCCTGCGGCCGCCTCGGTGATGGCGACGAGCCGGCTGCGCCGCTGGCTCGCTTGCCGGATCGCCAGATCCTCGCGCGCGTCCGTGCTCGGGAGCTCCACGCCGCCTCGCTCGGCCAGGCGCCGCACGGACTCGACGAACGTGAGCCCTTCGAGCCGCTGGATGAAGCTGATGACGTCGCCCGACGCCTGACAGCCGAAGCAGTGGAAGAACTGCCGCTGGGGATGGACGTAGAACGACGGCGACTTCTCGCTGTGGAACGGGCAGAGCCCCTTGAAGCTCGCGCCCGATCGCTTGAGCGCGACGTACTCGCCGATGAGCGACACCACGTCGATCGACTCGCGGACCTTGCGGATGACGTCTTCGCCGAACACCGGGCGCTGATCTGAGGGGCGAGGCGCCTTCGGGCAACACCCGGCTTGCCAGAGCGCATGCGGTTCCGCATGGAGGGTGGGTGGGTGAACGCTCGCGCTTCAGTCTGCCCTCCCTGGGGATCGTCCCCGTCCGCAGCGGGCGGCCGAGCGTGGACGACGCGCGCGCCGCTCTCGGCGGTCGCCTCGCGACCGAGCCCAGCGTCGGCGTCTGCGTTCGCGTCACGATGAAGCGGGGCGCGGCGGCGATCGGCGTCGTCGTCTGCGCATACGGTGACGAGCGGGACGTCTGGATCGGCGAGGGCCGCTTCGTCCGCGTCCGAGAGCGTGACGTCAGCGCCCTCGGCGAGGTGGAGCCTTCGCTCGCCGCGATCGCGAAGGACGCCGCCCGCTTCGCGACGCTCCGGGAGGGCGATGAGGTCGTGTTCCTCGATCGCGCGCAGCTCGAGCGAACAGGCACGCTCGTCGAGAAGTGCCGCTACGGCGGGCTCGTCTCGGCGCAAGACGGAAAGATCGTCGCCGTCAGCTTCCGGCGGCTCTTGGCGCGGCCCTACTCGTCGTCGCGGGCGTAGCCCTCGAACTCTTCGTCCGAGAGGTTCTCGAAGCGGGTGTACTCGTGGAAGAACCGGCAGCGGACGATCCCGGTCGGACCGCTTCGCTGCTTGCCGACGATGATCTCCGCGAGCCCGCGCAGGTTCTGGCGCTCCTCGTCGCTCGCGTACACCTCGGGGCGATACACGAACATGATGACGTCGGCGTCCTGCTCGATGGCGCCCGACTCGCGAAGGTCGGCGAGCTGCGGCCGCTTGTCCTTGCCCGGGCGTGTCTCGACGCCGCGGTTGAGCTGCGAGAGCGCGATGACGGGGACGTCGAGCTCCTTGCTCAGCGCCTTGAGCGAGCGGCTGATCTCGCTGATCTCCTGCTCGCGGTTGTCGTTCTTGCTGCCCGAGCGCATGAGCTGCAGGTAGTCCACCACGATGAGCTTGAGCCCGTGCTCCGCGCGCAGGCGCCGGCACTTTCCGCGCAGCTCCATCACGCTCAAGGCCGCGGTGTCGTCGATGAAGATCGAGAGCTCCGAGACCGGGCCGGCCGCGTTGATGAGCTTCGTCCACTCGGCCGTCGAGAGCTGCCCCGTCCGGAGGTGACCGCCGTCGACGCGGGCCTCGCCGCAGAGCACACGGCGAACGAGCTCGTCTTTGCGCATCTCGAGCGAGAACACCGCGACGGGCACCTGACGCGCCTGCGCGGCATGCATCGCCACGTTCAGCGCGAACGCGGTCTTGCCCATGCCGGGGCGGCCCGCGACGATGATGAGCTCGCCGCCCTTGAGCCCGGCCGTCATCTCGTCGAGCTTGTCGATGCCCGTCGGGAGCCCCGTGAGCCGATCACCGCTCGCCATCGCCGCGCTGATCTGCTCGAAGGTGCGCGTGACGACGGTCTTGATGTGCTCGTACGGCGCGCCCGTCCGCTCCTTGCCGACGTCGAAGACGCGCTTCTCTGCCGTGTCGAGGTACTGCGCGGTCTCTCCGTAGTCGCCGTAGCCCTGGGCAGCGATCTCGTGGCAAGCGCCGATCAGACGGCGGACGATCGCCTTCTCGCGGACGATGTTCGCGTGCTGCTCGATGTTCGCGACCGTCGGGATCGTGTTGGTCAGCGAGAGCAGGTGCTCGTCACCGCCGGCCTTCTGCAGGCTGCCGCGATCGACGAGCCAGCTCCGCAGCGTGACGGTGTCGACGGGCTGACCGCGCCGGAACAGCTCGATCATCCCTTCGAAGACGAGGCCGTTCGCGCGGCTGTAGAAGTCGTCTTGCCCGAGGACCTGGAGGACCGTGTTGAGGGCGTTGTTCTCGAGGAGGATGCCGCCGATGACGGCTCGCTCGGCCTCGAGCGCGTGTGGCGGGATGCGGCCACCGCCGCCAGATGCACCATCCGTGTACTGCTCGGCCATGAGGGCCGGCGAGGATACACGGAAGCGAGGGCCGGAGCCCGGCGGCATCTGCACGCGCGTGCGGTGCCTAGCTGGCGCGTCGCACATCGCCGCGACCGCACACGGTGAACGTCAGGAGTCGGGGCCACCCGCGATCGTCGAGCTTTCCGTGGCCCCGGTGTCGGCGCGCGCGTTGCTCACGCCCGGGTCCCCCGACCTTCGTCGGGCAAGAAAAAACGAGACGTACGACGGGAGCGCGCGGCGGGGGGGCCGGGGGGCCGCGCCGCGCGCTCTTTCCTTTCTCAGAACCTGCCGCCGACGCTGACGCCGAACGCACCGGACGCGAGATCCAGGACGGCCGGAGAGAGCGTCGGCGCAGGCGTGGACTGCACGCTCGCGCGAGAAGGCAGGAGCGCGAGAGGAACGGCGTACCCGATGAGGAAGCCGACGATCGCGCCGACGATGACGTCCGAGAGATAGTGTCGGTCGGCTGCGATCCGGAGCAGGCCCGTCGCAGCAGCGAAGGCGAGCGACACGCCGCAGAACGCCGCGTCCGCCACGGGATCTCCGGAGAGAGAGTGCGACGTGCCCATGCCGCACGAGAAGCCGGCGGAAGTGAACGCGATGCCGGCGTGCAGGCTGTAGAAGCTCGCGAAGGTGTCCGGGCTCTCGCAGCCCGGAGCGCTCGGCGTCTCTCTGCAGGCGCGCTCGAACGGACGCGCGCGACCGACCGTGCGCTTCGCCAGATCGCCGAGCGTGACGGTGAGGGCGAGCGAGAGGAGGTGAAGTGTGCTGGCCTCGCCGGCGAGCTGCGCGTCACCGCGCGCCAGCGGGCCCGCGAGAGACAGCGCCGCCGTGCTGAGTATCGTCGCGCTGAGGAGCGCGTCGCTGACGGCGGCCGCAGTCTCGCGGCCCTCGGGCGTCCTGACGCGAAGGCCGTCGCGCGCGGGCTCGTCCAGCACGATGCCGCCGCGCCAGGCGGACGCGTGCTCGCGGGACACAGCGTGCGTGGCCCGGACGCGCGGCTGCGCGGACGAAGGCACCGGCGCAGCGACCAGGACCATGAAGCCCCAGAGCACCCGCGGGACGACCCCCTGCGCCAGACGTCGCGCGGAGCTCACGCGCGGACGTCCAGAGCGTCTCGCGCACGCAACATCGCCTCGCCCCTGGGGCACCTCGCAGCTCCACGGATCACTGGACCGCGCACCGTAGGAGAAGCGCCGCCTCGAGCCACGCATCGTGCGGCCAGGGCGCGCCCCTCGATCGGCTAGCGCGAGAGACCTCCGCCCTGCTCCGCGGCGCGGCTCGAACGGCGATCCTGTCCGAGCGAACGAGCCCGCGTTCGCGGACCTGCTCGTGCGCCGAGAGGGCACGTGCGTTGCTGTGGATCGGCTGTGAGCAAGGATCGGCTGTGAGCAAGGCTTGGCCGCCACCCACGGCGCGTGATGCCGAATGATCGCGTCGGGCGCATGCGAATCGCGACGTGCCTCGGGCTCGCGCTCTGGCTCGCCGGCGTGCCTTGTTCGGCGCGCGCCGACGACCCGCCGCGCCGAGAGGTCCCCGACTACGACAGCCGAGCGGACCCGGCGCCCGACGCGGTCGATGGAGCCCTCTGGGTCCCGCGGATCATCACGGGTCCGCTCTTTCTCTTCTCCGAGTACGTCATCCGGGTCCCGCTCGGCGCGCTCATCACGTTCGTCCAGCGCGAGGGCGTCGTGCAGTGGCTTCAGAACGTCTTGACGTTCGGGACGGGCGGGCAGATCGGTGTCTTCCCGACGGCGTTCTACGAGTTCGGCTTCCTCCCGAGCGTCGGCCTCTACGGTTTCTGGAACGACCTCCTCACGCGCGGCAATCGCCTCTCCGTGCACGCGGCGACGTGGGGCCTCGACTGGCTCTCGGTGTCCGCGCGCGACCGGTTCTCGCTCGGCGCGACCAGCTGGTTCGCGCGCGGGTCTTACGTCCGCCGCCCCGACTATCTGATCGACGGCGCCGTGGTGTTCGGAGGCGTCGGGACGCTCGCTCGCTACGGCGCCGAGTCGGTCGACGCCGAGGTCGGGTACGGTGTCGGCGCCGGTCATGACCGCTCGTACGCGGCGGCTTCGGTCGGAGGCCGCTGGGCGCGCTTCTCCGACAGCGCCATCGGTGGCCCTTCGCTGCTGGAGATGGGGGCCCAGCTCGGACAGCCTCTCCCACCTGGCTTTGCACAGGGCTACACGATCCTCGCGCTCCGAGGGCGCCTCGCGGTCGACACGCGCGACCGGACCGGCGTGCCGTCCGCAGGCCTGCGCGCTTCCGCGCACGGCGAGCTCGCCCGGTCGATCCAGGATCCGGGCAGCTCGACCTGGTTCACGGTCGGCGGGCAGCTCCTCGGCGCCACCGACTTTCTGGGCGGGCGCCGCACCGTCGCGCTCGCGCTCGAAGCGTCCACGATCCTGACGCGCGAGCGCGGGCTGCTGCCGTTCGATCTCAGCATCGACGTCGGCGGCTACGGCCCGATGCAGGGGTTTCTTCCGGGCCAGCTGCGCGGCCTGAGCGGCGTCGCGCTCACGCTCTCCTACGACTGGCCCGTGTGGCTGCTGCTCAACGCGCGGCTCTACGTCGCGACGGGCGGAGCTTTCGGGCTCGCGTTCAGCGACTTCACGCCCGACGGTCTGCGCCTCTCGTTCGGCTTCGCGCTCCGCGCGACCGACCCGGGAGAGCACCCG
>JBBSAT010000241.1:0-12571 GCA_038252025.1 Polyangiales bacterium
CCGCGCCGCTGCGCGAGCGCGTCACATGGTTCTCGCGATAGGCACGGAGGGAGACGCCCCTGGGGATGGCCCGGCCGCGTTCTACAACACGCTCGCGATCGTCGAGCCCAGCGGCGCGCTCGACCGCTACACCAAGGCAGAGCCCGTACCGCTCTTCGCCGATGGTGTTCCGTCGACCGATGTCCACGCTTACGACACCTCGCTGGGCCGCTTGGGATTCGCCATCTGCTACGACTTCACCCACCCGCACGTGACGCTCGCGCTCGAGGGCGCGCGCGCGTTCGTCGTCGCGAGCGGAGACCTCGCCTCGTGGACCGAGCTCCAGCACGCCCAGCATGCCCGCGTCACCCACGTACGCGCCGTGGAGCACCGCCGCTGGGTCGCCCGCGCGACGAGCTCCGGCTACTCGCAGATCATCGACCCCTTGGGCCGCGTCGTCTCGGAGCTGGGATACGAGGAGGAATCGATACTGACCGGCGACATCGGCCTACGCGACGAGACCACGCCCTATGTCGCGCTGGGCCTTTGGCCGGAGAGGGCATGTCTCGCGGCGCTCTTGGGGGCAATGGGATGGCAGCTGTGGGTGGCGTGGCAGACTCGCAAGAAGCGCTCGCGCTGAGCGGGCCGGCCAGCTCGTCGCGCGCTGCCGCTGCAGTAGGAGGATGTGCGGGCTTCATTCGAACACCGATGCAAGCGTCGGTGCGTCGAGCGGTCCTCGCACGTGGTCGTACCAGGCCGCCTCGATGGCCGCGTCGAGCGAGACGACGAGTTGCAACATGGGCAGTGCCACCACGAGCCCGGCGACCCCATGATTCGCCGTCAGCAACTGTTGGGCGATGAGAGCTGCCATGATCAGGCTCGGGGGCACGAGAGTTCAACGTGTCCAGAGGCTCGCGAGCCTCCGCCCCGCGAGGTCCCGCGCGCTGTTGCGGCACGCCACCCGGAGCGTCTCGTGCTCGAGGACGATGTTGGCGATCGCCATTCCCAGGAACGCACGTCCTGCCATCCATGCGACGAAGCAGGCGGCGAGCCATGCAAAGACGTGAGGGACGCCGGGACGGTTGGCCAACCCGAGCACCACGAGCACGATGAAGATCCTGGTCCTCGACGGCGGGCTCACCGCGGGGAGCTGATCGACCAGGACGGCTCGCGCCCGCTCGTGGAGCCCGGCGAAGCGCTCTTCGTTCCGGTCGGATGGTGGCATCACGTGCGGGCGCTCGAGCCGTCCATCACCGTCTCGCTCACGGCCTGGCCGCGGAGATGAAATTCCTCCGCCTCGGCGGTGCGTGAGCTCGCCGCGCCGGCTCCCGGCTATCCTTCGCGTGTGGCCACGATCCTCGTTCCGCTTCCCGACCTCGACTTCGACGTCACCGAGGTCGCCGTCCCGTGGAAGCTCTGGAACGAGGCTGGCCACCACGTGGTGTTCGCCACGGAGAACGGCGCGGCGCCTGCGGCCGATCCGCTGCTGCTCAGCGGCGTGATCTTCAGGCAGCTCGGCGCGGAGCCCGAGCCGAAGCGCTTCTACGAGGAGATGATCGCAGACGCGTCGTTCACGCGTCCGATCCGGTGGAGTGAGATGGACGCATCGACGTTCGACGCGCTCCACCTCGCGGGCGGGCACGCGAAGGGCATGCGGCAGTATCTGGGCAGCGCGTTGGTTCACGAGCGCGTGGCTGCGTTCGTGAAGACCGGCAAGCCGCTCTCGGCCATCTGTCACGGCGTGCTCGTGCTCGCGCGATCGATCGATCCCGCGACGGGCGAGAGCGTGCTGCACGGACGACGCACGACGTGTCTGCCGAAGTACATGGAGCGCAGCGCGTACTTCCTGACGGCCTGGCGTCACGGCGACTACTACAGGACATATCCGGCGTACGTCGAGGACGAGGTGCGCGCCGCGCTCGCGTCTCCCTCGGACTTCGAGCGTGGCCCGCGCGTGCTCACGGCGCGCGGCACCCGGGAGGACGACTCGCCCGCGTTCGTCGTCGAGGACGGCGCCTACGTGTCGGCGCGCTGGCCGGGCGACTCCTATCTGCTCGCGAAGCGACTGCTCGCTCGCCTCTGAACGCGAGTCACGCCCACTCGGTGAGGCCTTCGATCTCGTAGAGCCGCTTCCACGTCGGACGAGCCTTCAGCAGCGTCGCGAGCGCGGCGATCGAGGGCCAGCGATCGGCCGGCTTCGGCATGTTGCGCGACCAGCGCATCAGCATGAGCGCGTAGAGATCGGCGATGCTCGGGCTCGCGCCGAGGACGTACGGACCGCTGGCTGCCAGGTGCGCATCGAGGCGTTCCCACACGGCCTCGATGCGCCGGCGCGCGAACTCGCGCATCGCCTCCGCCTGGTCCGGCGGGCCGAAGTCCTCCGGATAGAACCACTGTCGAAACGCCGGCTGAAGCGTGTTCGCGAGGTGAACCGTCCACTCCAGGTAGGTGGGACGCTCTGCCGCCGAGGCCGATGGAGCGAGCCCGGACTCTGCGTGCCGCTCCCCGAGGAGCAGGAGGAGCGCAGCGCACTCGGCCCTGGGCGTTCCGTCGACCACGAGCGTGGGGACCATGCCGTTCGGGTTGAGGCGCAGGTACGCGGGGTCCTTCTGTCCGCGCGCGGCGAAGTCCACGAGGCGGAGCTCGTGCGGCGCACCGATCTCGAGGAGCGCCAGATGCACCGCCATGCTGGCCGTCCCGGGCGAGTAGTAGAGCGTGTACATCGACGCCGTTCTGCCCGAGCGCCTCGCGAGCTGCCACGTCCAAGGAGCGCGTGCGCTAGGATCCGCGCGATGGCGGTGCTGGCCTATCGCGGCGGAACGATCGAGCTGACGGGGATCCCCGACGGCCTCGATCTGCCCGAGGCGTTCCACTGGGATGCGCGCACCGAGTGCCACCGCGCTCCAGCGCGCGCCTACGCGGAGATCGTCTTGTGGCTGCGCAGCAGGGGGATCGAGCTCGAGGACAAGGCGCGCGCGTACGAGGAGCTCGTCAGCGGTGCGCTCGTCCATCGCGAGCCACGCCCGTACCAGACCGAGGCGCTCGCCGCGTGGCGGAAGGCTCGAGGACGCGGCGTCGTGGTCCTGCCGACGGGCGCGGGCAAGACCCACGTCGCGATGATGGCGATGGACAGCCGCCGGCGCTCCACGCTCGTCATCGCTCCGACGCTCGACCTCGTGCGCCAGTGGTACGACCTGCTTCGCGCGACGTTCGACGTTCCGATCGGTATCGTCGGCGGCGGCTCGCACGAGGTCCGGCCGATCACGGTGACGACGTACGACTCGGCGTATCTCCACATGGAGCATCTGGGGAACCGGTTCGGGATGATCGTGTTCGACGAGTGCCACCACCTGCCGGGGGCGACGTACTCGCTCGCGGCGGAGCTCTCGATCGCGCCGTTCAGGCTCGGGCTCTCCGCGACGCCCGAGCGGACCGACGGCCGCGAGTCCATGCTCGACGTCCTGATCGGCCCCGAGGTCTATCGGCAGGACATCGTCGATCTCGAGGGCGCGTTCCTCGCCGACTACGAGACGGTTCGCATCTCCGTCGAGCTCTCGATCGAGGAGCGACGCGAGCACGACGCCGAGCGCATGATCTATCGCTCGTTTCTCTCTCGCTCGGGCATCCAGATGAGCCAGGAGCGCGGCTGGAGCGACTTCATCATCCGCAGCTCGCGCAGCGCCGAGGGTCGGCGCGCGATGCAGGCCTATCGCCGCCAGCGCGAGCTCGCGTTCTCGGCGCCGGCCAAGCTCGACTACGTGGAGCGCCTCCTGCACGAGCACAGGAACGACCGCACCCTCCTCTTCACGCAGGACAACGCGACCTGCTACGCGCTATCGAAGCGCTTTCTCATCCCTGCGATCACCCACCAGACGAAGATCAAGGAGCGGAGCGAGATCCTCGCCGGGCTCTCGGGCCGTCGCTACGGCTCGATCGCGACGAGCAAGGTGCTGAACGAAGGCGTCGACGTTCCGGACGCGAACGTCGCCATCGTGGTCTCCGGCTCGGGCTCGGTGCGCGAGCACGTGCAGCGCCTCGGACGCATCCTGCGCAAGCGCGAGGGCAAGCACGCGCTGCTCTACGAGATCGTCACGGCCCAGACGAGCGAGACGTTCACCAGCGAGCGGCGACGGGAGCACAGTGCGTACCGGTGAGCCTCGATGCTGACGGCTGATCTCGTTCACACGAGGCGCAAGGGCAGCGAGCTCTTCGTCGTCGCGCTCGGCGCGCGCCGAGAGTCGGCCCTCGAGCTCGCGGCGACGCTCGCCGACGTGATCGAGGCGCACGTGGGAAGGACGCGCGAGGAGCTGGATGCGGCCGTCGACGCGATCATCGTCGAGCCGCGCGAGAAGAAGCTCAAGGACGGCCTGGTGAAGCTCATCGAGGACGGGCTCGACTTCGAGGTCGGGACCGAGCTCGATCCGGTGGCGCTCCGCGGAGAGGTCTTCGCGCGCGCGACCGAAGCGCGCCGGGCGCTGGCGGACGGCGAGCGGCTCGATCGGGGTGACGTCCTCGGCGAGATCGCCGCCGGTCACGAGATGGACGTGGCGACGCTCGAGCAGGCGCTCTACGCCGACCTCAAGGCGGCGCACGTCGTGGTCGCGAAGACCGGCGCGATCTTGCCGGGTGGAGCGGCGGCGCTCGTGGCCCGATACGATCAGGCGCAGATCCAGGCGGTCCTCCTGCGGGCGAGCCGCGTCGTCGTGTCGCTCACCGCCCGTGATCCGAACGCGCTGCGGGCGCTCTTTCGAAAGCTGAAGTTTCTCGGGCTGATCTTCGCCACGGAGCGCAGCGGCTCGGGCGTTCGAATCACGATCGACGGTCCCTACAGCCTCTTCTCGCAGATCACGAAGTACGGCCTCGCGCTCGCGCTCGCGTTCCCGGCGCTGACGAGCGCTGGCCCGTACGAGCTCTCTTGCGACGTGCGCTGGGGCAAGGAGCGCGTGCCTCTGCGCTTCACCCTGAAGTCGGACGCCCAGGGAGCGAAGGACGACGTGCCGGCCCGCTTGTCGGACGACGCCGAGAGCCTCCGAGAGCGCTTCGCTTCGCGCGATGGTGCCTGGCGCATCGAGCCGGCGAACGAGCTCCTCGACGCGCGCGGTCACGGCATCGTCGTCCCGGACCTCGTCTGCACGCACTCGAGCGGCGCGCGCGTGTTCGTGGAGGTGATGGGGTTCTCAGCGCGCGACGCGGTGTTCGCGCGCGTCGAGCTCGCGGAGAAGGGCCTGCTACCGCCCATCGTCTTCTGCGCCAGCGAGCGGCTACGCGTCTCTTCGGCGCTGCTCGACGGCGACGAGCGCGCCGGGCTGCTCGTCTACAAGGGCGTCATCCCCCTCGGCGCGTTCGAAGAGAAGCTGAACGCGCTGCGCGGGCGAGGCTGAGCGCGGCGCCGCGGGCGATCGCGGCTCGGTGGCCGAGGTCGCCGAGGTCGATCAGTGGCCGCCGAGGTCGAGGTGGAGCCCGTCGCCGCCCGTGCCGCTGCTGCCACCGCTGCCGCCGAGGTGGAAGTGGCTCCGATCGCCGAGCATCAGCGCCGGCCCCTCCGCGGGCTCTCCGTCGGGCGCGTCGTCCTCGACATCGTCGCCGCCGCCGAGCTCGAGCGAGCTCGGCCCGGTCGGGCGGCCGAGCGTGGGAGAGCCGAGCTGGAACCCGCTCCCGTCCAGCGTGAGCTCGCCGTCGCCGCCCTCGTCGAAGAGCTCGTCGTCCGTCAGCTCTTCCTCGTCGAGCGGTGCATCGAGCGCGCTCGGGCCGAGCAGCTGGTGGATGAGCTGCTCCATCTGCTCGCGGCGCGCCTCGGGCGTCGCGTCCATCACCGCGCGCGCCTCGCGGCGCATGTCGTCGTAGCGCGCGGCCTGCCGATAGATGCGCGCGGCCATCAGGCGCGACTGGAGGTCCCCCGGGTTCGCCTCGATCGCGCTGCGCGCGTACTCGACGGCGCGGTCGAGATCGCCGGTGCCGGCGTAGTAGCTCGCCCAGAGCCCGGCGAGGATGTGGAGCTCCGGATCGAGCCTCTGCGCCTCGCGCAGCTCGCGCAGCGCCTCGTCGGGCTCGGCGCTCGAGAGGTGGATCGCGGCGAGCGTGCCGTGCGCCGCCGCGTACTCGGGCATCGCCTCGAGCGCGGCAGACACCTCACGGCTGGCGTCCGAGGTCTCGCCCTGCGCGAGGTACATGCTGGCCATCAGGTTTCGGCGCGGAGCGTCGTTCCGGATCTGGGCGGCCGCGCGGAACTCCTCGAGCGCCTCCTGCGCGTTGCCCGCGGCGAGCAGGATGGCGCCTCGAACGGAGCGAACACTCGGAGAGCGCGCGAGGACCGACACCGCGTCCTGCGAGACGCTCAGCGCACGCTCGGGATCGCTCTCGCGCACGAGCAAGTGGATCGCGCGCAGGCTGAGCGCCGCGCCGATGGCCTGCACGTCGTTGAGGACCTCGTAGTCGCCCTCTTCGGGCTCGGTCTCGTGACCGCCCCACGGATCGAAGAGGTGAGGCGTGCCCTCGCCGGGCTCTCCGTCGTAGACGGCCACGGTGTAATAGCCGAAGTGCCCCGACGGATCGGGCGGGCTGTGATCGCCCGGGAACGCAAACGTCTCGGCGATCATCGCCGGGACGCCGTGCGTGCGAAGCGCGACCGCCATGATGGCGGCGGCCTCGAGCGGATAGAGCCGGCGGTGCGCGCCGTCGGTGTCGAGCCAGCCCCAGGCTGCCGACGCGTTCTGGAGCGGCGTCTCGCGCGGCACGCCCATCGACCATCGCGAGAAGGCGCCCGCCTCGGAGCGAGCGCGGATCGCCTCGTAGACGCCCTGGGCGATCTCTTCGGGCGAGTCGCCCGAGCCCGTCCGACCGAGCTCCTCGAGCGCGTCGTCCGCAACGAGGAAGCGGGTCAGCGGCCTCGCGTCGACGTCCTCACGGCGGAGGTGCGCCTCGAGGATGTCCTGAGAGAGCGGCGCCATCGCCACCTCGTCCCCGACGGTCGCGGGCCCACGCGCGCGCCACACCGCCCAGCCGCCGATCGCTGTGGCGATCACGCCCGCGACGATCGCAGGCGCGAGCCAGGTCCGCTGCTGCGCAGTCGCCTTCTTCGGGTCGGCGAGCTTCTCGAGGCCAGTGACGCGAAGGCACTTGGGGCAGCGGAGCTTGCCGGCGCCGTCCTCGTGCTCGAAGCGCTCTTCGCAGTTGAGGCAGAGATATCGCATGGGTCGTTGGGCTCGCTGTCGCGGGGTGTGGCTGGGAGAGAGCGACTCAGGCCGCGCTGCCGTTGAAGATTCGCTCGACGAGGGCGATGCGATCGTTTCCGAAGAACATCTCCTCGCCGACGAAGAACGTCGGGGCTCCGAACGCGCCACGCGCGATGGCCTCTTCGGTGCGCGCCCTGAGTAGATCCTTGGTCTCCGGCGCGTCGGTCGCTGCGAGCACCGCGGCGGCGTCGAGGCCCGATGCGGTCGCGATCTCGGCGATGACGGCGCGGTCCGCGACGTCGCGGTCGTCCACCCAATAGGCAGAGAAGAGCGAGAGGGCGAACGTGCGCATCGCGTCCTCACCGAAGAGGCGCTCGGCGGCGGTCAGCGCGCGCTCGGTCGGCAGCGTGTTCAGGGGGAACCGCGAAGGAAACTGGAATCCCACGCCATAGACGCTCGCCCAGCACTTGAGGTCATCGAGCATCCACTTCGCCTTGTTGGCGACCTGGACGGGCGGCGGGTTCCCCGTCGCCTTGAACACCGCGCCGAGGAGGAACGGCCGGAACCGGACCTTCGCGCCCGTCCGTTGCTCGATCGCTGCTGCCTGCGTCGCGGCCAGGTAGCTGTAGGGCGAACCGATGTCGAAGAAGAGCTCGATCTCGCGTGGGGTCGTCATCCGGCGGGGAGCATAGGAAGAATGCGCGTCCGCGCCACAAGGCGCGCACGTCACGGGTTGGCGGCGCCAGGGCTGGTGGCGGAGCAGAACGCCCAGTCCGACAGAGCGTTGTCGGTGTCCGTCCCGTTCGGCCGGCGGCAGAGCGATCCGTCGACCGAGTTGCTGTCGAGCGCAGTGGTGACGCTGTTCTCCACCAGGGACACCGTTCCGGTCACGCCCGCCACGGTCAGGCCGCTCATCGCGCCTCCGTAACAGAGGGCATCGACCACGGTCATCGCGGTCGTGTCGATGAGCGCGAGCCCGTCGGGCGAGCCGTTCTGGATGAGGTTCGTCGTGCCAGGGATGGTGATCTCGACGCTGGCCGTGATCGCCGCAAGGGTCGTCGCGGACGCGAGCACCGCGTACTGGCCAGCGCCGAGCGTGCCGCTCAGCGCGACGCGCGCGTACTCGGTGCTGGTCGCGCCGTTGATCAACGTCACGGCGAAGCGCGAGAGATCCACGGGCACGCCGGTCCCGTTGAAGATCTCGACGAACTCGAGCGAGTCCCCGGCACCGATGTCGTCGTAGTTCACCTCGTTGATCACGAGGTGGCCGACGCCCATCGACCCGGACGCGGTGAACATCGCGCTGTTGGCTGCGGGATCGATCCCGTCGCCTCGAACGCTCGTGACGGCGGCGAGAGCGGTCACGGTGTATGTGGTCGTCGGCGCGAGCGCGGAGGTCGTGAGCGTCACGGTGGATCCGCTGACGACTGCCGCGGAGACGGACACACCACCCGTCAGCGTGAAGCGGCTCGGCAAGACCGTGGCCGGCGCAAGCGGCTGGTCGAACGTGACGGTCACGCTGGTGCTGCTCGCGGCGATCGCCGAGAGCACGCGGGGCCTGGGGCAGGAATTCACGACGAGATCCGCCGGGTCCCATGCGCTCGGCTCGGCGAGCGCGTCGTATCGCCAGAGCGGCGTACCTTCCACGGAGACGTCACAGCCCGACACGAGCATGAACGTGCTCCAGACCGCGTCCGGGGCGCGGAAGACGAGGCTCGCGCTGGCCGCAACGCCGGCGGTCGAGAGCGGCGCGCGCTGGTGGCCGGTGCCGCTCGGGGCGATCGCGCCCAGCGTCCCCCGCACGCGGACGAGCTCGCTCTCGTAGGTGCCGACTCCGCTCACGAGATCGGTCGCGCTCGAGAGATCCTGGATGAAGCCCGTCACGTCGCGGCCGGTCGCTGTGCGAGTGAACGCGGTGATGGCCGTCACGCGCAGCTGCACGTGATCGACCGCCGTCATGGTCGCGCGGAACGAGACGACGTCGCCGACCTGGGGAACGGGGCTGAGCGTGCTCGGCGTGACGGCGATGAAGAGCGCCGGCCCCGCCGCGGCGGCCTGGACGAAGAACCCGGCCGGGTCGACACCGACGAGCGGGTGCAGGTAGGTGACCGTCGCTCCGTCGACGGGGCGGTCCATCGCGCCGATCGCGGCCGCACGGATCGTCGCGATCTGCGCGGAGGTGCTGGGCATGCCGGCGTCGAGCATCGTGCCCGCGTCTCGGCCGCCGTCCACGAGAGCGGCGTCCCTGCCTCCGCCCGAGTCCGTGCCTCCGCCTGCATCGCTGCCTCCGCCGTCGATCTCTGCCGCGTCGGGCGTGGCGGCGTCGACGTCGCCGCCGTCCATCGCACCAGCGTCGGCTCCGCCACCGTCGGCGCGGAAGGCATCCGCGAGGCTCGCGTCGGTCGACGGAGCGGCGTCATGCGGACCGGCATCGAACATGGGGACCGTGCGCCGGGCGCTGCAGCCGGTCACCGCGAGGAGGAGGCCGAGGCCGAGGGCGAGACGAAGCGATGAAGAGTGCATACCGAGCTCCGCAGCGGCTGAGGGGGCCGGAAGTTCGCACGCGCCGCCGGAGAGCGCACGGCGCGTTCCTCGATCGACCGGCTCGCTGCGCGAGCGCTCCGGCTCACTGGAGGAGGCCCACGAGCACGGTCGGGACAGCCACGAGGTCCGGGCCGGTCTGACCGCCCACGAGATAAACGGCGCGCCCGTTGGTCGCGAACGCTGCGCTCGCGAGCGGCGTGGGCAGCGGGTCGACGTCCTCGAAGGCCTCGATCTGGCCGTCGATGGTGAAGGCCGCGCGTCGAACGCGCGCGCTGGCCTGGCCGTCGAAGCTCCCGCCCTCGACGCCGCCGAGGAGCCAGGCAAAGCGATCGTAGGAGAGCACACCCTCGCCGAGCGGCGGCACGTCGATCGCGCCGATGACCTCCCACCCGTCGACGGCCCCTGCGGCGTCGCGCGTCGTGCGGAGGATGTCGACGACCGGACCGTCGAGGTTCTCGCCCCCGAAGAGGTAGATCCGATTCGCGAACTTGAGCGACCCGTGATGCGCGCGCGGCGCCGGCAGTCGCGGCCCGACCTCCCACTCGGTCGCGGTCGAAGCGTTGTCGATCGCCGCGATGCGCACCTGATCGCTGAACGTCGAGCCGCTCAGGCCGCCGACGAGCGCGAGGCGGTAGGGCTCGAACGCATCGAAGGTCCCGAAGCTCTGACCCTCGGTGAGCGCCGGCGGAAAGCGGCTCCAGTCGAAGAGCGCTCCCGACGCGTCGACGTAGACCGCGAGCACGATCGGCAGCGCGCTCGCGGTCGTGCCCCCGCCCGCCAGCGCGATCCCCTGGTGTCCCATCGCGTCGGAGATCGGAAGGCTCGCGTGGCCCACGAGCCCGCGCGGCGTCGTCCCGATCGTGATGTCGCCCATCGGCTCCCAGGGACCGAGCGAGCCGTCCGCCGCGGAGATCGGGCTCCGATACACAGCGCTCGAGATCGTTCCGAGGCTCGAGCGATCCGCCGTGGAGCCACCGAGGACGTAGATGTACTCCTGTCCGCCGACGTCGATGATCTGCGCTGTCGAGAACGCGAGCGGCGTCGGGAGGTCCGGCCCGCTCGTCCACGCGATCGACGGGTCACGGCCGGCATCGGCCGCCGGAGCATCCGCGACAGCAGCGTCGTCTGCGCCCTGACCGGCATCCTCGGTGGTGGCGGCGGGCCCCGCGCAGGCGACGAGCAGCGCGATGGGCCCGAGAAGCGCTCGTCTCACGGGAGGGTACCGACGACGACGGTCGTGCTCGCGGCGAGCGGGTTCCCGGTGAGCCCGCCGACCATGTACACGTACGGATCGTCGTAGACGACCGCGCTCGCGGCGAGCGCCACCGGGAGATCACCGCCCGCCACGCGCGCGAAGGTCCCGATGTGCCCGTCGGCGCCGATCGGCGCGCGCAAGACGCGCGTCGTCGCGTCGCCGGTGTCGCGCCCGCCGCTGATGCCGCCGACCACCCAGACCTCGCCCGCGTGCACGAACGCGGCGCCGAAGGTCGGCGCGCTGTCGATCGTCCCGGCGGCCGTCCAGCTCGTGACGTCGAGCGTCGTGGCGTCGCGCTGCGTCCGGACGATCCCGGTGAGCGGGCCGGTGTCGTTCTCGCCCGCGACGATGAAGACCTCGCCGTTGAAGCTGAACGATGCGTGGCCGAAGCGCGGCTCCGGCAAGCTCGGGCCCGGGCGCCAGGTCGGCGCCATCGCACCGTTCATGATCGCGGCGATCAGCACGCGATCGGTCGGCGCCCCGGCGACGAGCCCACCGACGAGGGCGAGCTGGTGCGCCTCGAAGGCATCGAAGCTCCCGAAGCTCTGCCCTTCCGTGAGCGTCGGGTCGAAGTGGCCCCAGTGCCCCATCGTCCCGTCCGCCTGCACGTACCCGCCGAGCACGAACGGCAGCGCGCTCGTCGAGGCGCCCGAGACCGTGTAGCCGCCGGCGAGCGCGACGCCGGGCGACCCATCGTCGCCGTTGAGCGGGATGAGGTCGTGACCGACGAGCGTGAGGACGATGTCCGGATCGCCGATGTCACCCGACGGGATCCACGGACCGAGCGTGCCGTCGCCCATGACCTCGGCGCGGATGACGCTCGAGTAGACCGGCCCGATCGTCGTGCGCGTCGCGTCGGCGCCACCGATCACGTAGAGATAGCGTCGCCCTGCGAACGGCATGATCACCGCTCGGGCGTAGGCGATCGGTGCCGGAAACTCGGTGCTCATGCGGTAGCCGAGCCTGCGCGGGCCCGCGTCCTGACCGGCATCGCTCGGCGAGTCTGCGTCGGTCCCAGCGTCGATCTCCGCTGCCGGGGCGGGGTCGCTGCAGCCCATCGCGAGGGCCAAGAAGAGCGAGAACGAGGCGAGAGGAAGGCGATGGGTCATGGGGCTCCAGGCGAAGAGAGTCGGCCGAGAACAGCAAGCGCCGTTCCTGCGTCAGGGCGGGAAATATGGCCGGAAACGACCACGAGGCGAGCCGGGCGTCAGCGGATGCACGCGCCACGCGTAGGAGTACCGTGTCCGACGTGGCCGACACGAACGAGCTCGACTGCCTGGCGTGCGGCGCCTGCTGCCGCACCGGCGCCGACGGCCGCATCCTGATCCCGGCGGACGACCTCGTGCGCTGGAAGAGGCTGGGGCGTGAAGATCTCGTGCGCGCGGTCCAGCCTGGGCACTTCGGCGAGGTCGGCTTCGCGACGCGTGAGGACGGGAGCTGCGTGCACCTCGGCACGCCCCTCGGGCCGCACGCCTGCGGCATCTACGAGATCCGCGGCACGACATGCCGGGAGTTCGAGCGCGGCGGCTGGCAGTGCCTCGAGTTCAGGAAGGACGCCGGGATCGCCTGACGCTCGCTTCAGCCGAGGCGCAGCGGCGCGAGCGCGTCGCTGCGCACGGCC
>JBBSAT010000242.1:0-12540 GCA_038252025.1 Polyangiales bacterium
CCGGCGGCGACGGCGGCCCCGACGCCTCCAAAGCCCCTGCCCAGCCGCGCGGCGAGGGGGGTCGCGCACCACCCCGCGGCCGCCCCCGCGAAGGCGGCCGAGCCGCGCGATGCGCAAGAGATCCTGACCCAGTCGCCGCTCGGTCGCGCCGCGACGCGCGCGGGCGAGTGGGCAGAGTCGAATCGGCAGATGGCCATCGGGGTGGTGGCGGTGGCCGCCATCGCCGTCTTCGGCTGGCTCGGGTTCAACTGGTGGAACGGCAGCCAGGCGACTGCCGCGGGGCTCCTCCTCGAGGCAGCGATCGACATCTCGGACGCCGAGATCGTGGCCGCCGACGCCGAGGAAGAAGCGCCGACGCCCGCCGAGCCGACCGCCGAGGCGCCAGCGCCCACGTTCGAGACCGCGGCGGCGCGGAGCGAAGCAGCGCTCGCCGCGTATCGACGCGTTTCTGCGGAGTACCCGAGCTCGACCGCCGCGATCTGGGCGAAGCTCGGCGAAGGACGCAGCCTCAGCGACCAGGGTCACTACGACGAGGCACGCACGGCCTACGAGGCGGCGTTCCACGCGAGCGGCGACGAGACGGTCGTCGCGTGGCAGGCGCTCGAAGGAATCGGGGCTTCGTACGAGGCGGAAGAGAACTGGGACCAGGCGACTGCGACCTACGAGCGACTGACCGGCGTCGCCGAGGGCGCGTACGCCAGCGTCGCCAGCTATCACCTCGCGCGCATGCACGCCGCGTCCGGCGACGAAGCCGCCGCGCTGACTGCGTTCCGCGAGCTCGTCGAGTCGCTCCAGGACGACACCGAGGACGGCGAGCCGCCGTTCCCGTACATCCTCGCGCAGGCCGAGCTTCGCCTCCGCGAGCTCGATCCGTCCGCGGGCGGTGCGGGCCCGAGGCCTCCGGGTGTGCCGGGCGGTGACGAAGGCGGCGGCCTCGAAGGTCTCGAGGGCATGGACCCCGAGCAGCTCCAGGAGCTGATTCGTCAGCTGCAGACGAAGAGCGGCGGCGGCGCGCACTGAGATGAGGCGCCGCTTCGCCAGGGCGCAGCGCGCGAGTCGTACTCTGCTCGCAGCGCTCGCGCTCGCCACGGCTACGTGCGTCGCTGGCTGCACGATCCCTGGCGGCCTGATCAGCTACGACACGCGGCTCGACGCCACGGAGGGCGCACGACCGACGGGACGCCTGAGGTTTCGTTGGACGCGGCGCCTCGCGGTCGAGCTCGAGGGGATCGACGGCCGTTTCCTTCCGATCGAGCGCGCCGTTCCGACGCTCGACCCGGCGCATGACCGCATCTACATCGGCTCGAGCCGCGGGTACTTCTGGTCGCTGACCGGCGTGGGATCCCCGGTGTACATGTATCAGGCGGCCGGCGCGGTCGGCTGCCAGGCGTACCTCGACTCCGACCAGGACGAGCTCTACTTCGCCAGCGACGACGGAGTCGTCCACGCGCTCGTCGCCTCGACCGGTGAGCTGCGGTGGCGCGCCGAGATCGACGGCGCTGTCGGTCGGCGGCCGGTCGCGACGGCCGACACGCTCTACGTCGTCACGGACGGCGATGTCGTCGTCGCGTACGCGCGGGACAGCGGTGAAGCGCTCTGGCGCTACCGCCGCGACGCGCCCGAGGGCTTCTACATCGCCGAGCACGCCGGTCTCGTCCTCGACGGACGCTCGCTCGTCACGGGCTTCACCGACGGCGCCGTCATCGCGCTCGACCCTCGCGATGGCCACGTCCAGTGGACCCGCGAGACGGTCGAAGATCTGCCGGCCACGGTGAGCACGGACGCGATGCGCTTCACGGACGTCGACACGACTCCGGTGATCGTCGACGGTGTCGTGTACGTGGCGTCGTTCGCCGGCGGTCTGTACGCGCTCGACTTCGGCAGCGGCTCGGTGCGCTGGCTGCGGCACGAGCTGACCGGGATCGTCGGGCTCGCCGTCGCACCCGGCGGAATGCTCATCGGCTCCTCGGGCGATGAAGGCGTCGTGGGGATCGATCGCGCGACCGGCGACACGCTGTGGCGCACACGCATCCGGCGCGGCGCGCCCACGGCACCGGTCGTCTCGGGCGACCTCGCGATCGTCGGCGAGACGGAGGGCGGGCTCATCGCGCTGCTCGTCTCGAACGGCGTCGAGGTCGGGCGCCTCGAGAACGGCCACGGGTTCGCAGCGCCCGTCGAGATCGCGGCCGGGCTCGGCGCTGTGGTGTCGAACGCCGGCGGGCTCTTCGTGTTCGGCGTGAACTGAGCGGCGCTGGCCGGGGCGGTCGGACAGGCTGCCCCCGCCCCACATCGCCGACTTCGCAGAAGATGGATTATGTCAAGTTTCGTAAGTACCTGAAACCAGGGCGGTTCAGGACTTGTCGGACTTGCCCAAGAAGATCTGCCGGGCCAGCTCGGTCGCGTCCACGCGACCCGTCGACACCAGCGCGTCGACGAGCGTCTGCCCCATCCGCGCCACCTCGAGCAGATGACCGATGCGCTCGCGCTGCACCTGTTCGACGCCGGTCCCGACCTCCGGGAGCTGAGCCAGCGCCTCCTCGAGCGCGCCGATGGCCTCGACGATCTCGAGCAGCTCGCGCTCACGAAAGACCCGGGAGACCATCTTCCAGAGGTTCGTCTCCGCCGCGAAGTGCTCCTGACGGCTCCCGTCCACGTGCACGCGCTTCACGACGCCCCATCGCTGGAGCTCGTTGAGGGTCATCGACACCGAGCCGGTCGACAGCACGAGCCGCTCACGCAGCGAGCGAGCCGTCACGGGCGCCGACGCGAGGTAGAGCACCCCCCAGATCCGGCCCATGTTGCGCTTGAAACCCCAGAACTCGATGAGCCGCCCGATCGAATCACTGACGATACGCTCGGCTGGAGACAGCGGCCGAGTCTCGCTCTCGTCCGAGCTCATGGAGCCTCTGGCAGAACGACGAGATCGATGAGCCCACCGACCGGTCCGAGGATGATCCCTCGTCGCTCCAGCTCGACGTGGTTTCCGACGAACGCCCGGCGCTCCATCCCGTCCGCCTCCGTGACGTAGACGCGCACCCGTGAGAAGCCGGCGGGCAGCGTCATCGCGAGGTGGAACGCACCGTCGGACCCAGCGGTGGCGCTTCCGAGGTCGACGCCGTCCACCGTTTCCGCTCGCAGGACAGCTCCGGCGGGCGCCTGTCCGTCGAGCGCATAGTCCGGCGTATCCAAGATGAAACTCGGGTGATCGAGGTCGAGACCAAGGGATGTCTCCAGGCCCGCGGCGACTTCTCCAGCGCCGCCGTTCGCGTCGTCGGTCCCCGAGCCTCCACCGACGTCGACGACGGGCGCGGTGTCGAGCGCGATCCCGGAGACGATCGCTCGGCCCCCTCCTCCGCCTCCTGCCCCGTCCGAGCCGTGCGCGTCGACGCTGCCCTCGAACGCGACCCTCCCGAGCGAGACCAGCGCAAACGCGCCCCCACCACCGCCACCGGCAGTCGCGGCGTCGCCACCTCCGCCTCCGCCGCCGCACTCGCGCGCGAAGAAGTCGGACGCACAGCCGATCGCCCAGGCGGCTCCGCCCGCCGTCGCTCCGGGGCCGATCCCGGCGATCGCAGACCCGCCCCCCGCGCCGTCGCCCCCCGCGCCCTCCCCGGTCGCAGCGGCGCCGATCGGAGCGCCGTCCAGCCCGCCGCAGCCTGCGACGGAGCCTGCGCCGGAGACATCCACGGTTCCGTGCAGCAAGACATCACCAAAGACGAGCCAGCGGATCGGCTGGCCGCCGCTGACGCCGACGAAGTTGGCCATCGGCGCATCGACCGACGACGCGAAGTAAGTGCCCTGGACGCTCCCGACGCCCCCGGAGCTCTCGATGCGGTCGAGCGGCACGACGCTCACGGTGGCCGTGACCCGGTCGGCGTCAGTCTCGAGCACGATCTGTCGAACCATCGCATCGATGGGAGGCGGGACAGGCGTTCCGGTGCTCGGCGTCGTGTCGAGGACTTCGGCGACGATCGCGCACATGGAGCCCACGCACCGAAGCTCGCGAATGTCGAGTTCGGGCGGCAGCGTGAGCCGCGCACCGGTGAGATCGACCGGCGCATGAACGAGGGTCACGAAGGCATGCTGCCCTTCGAACGCCACGATGTTGTCCACGGTGCCGAGCTGCGCGCTCGGCCCCGCGTCGTGACCGGTCACGGCGGGAGGGCCCGCACAGCCCGCGATGGCCGCCAGCGCGATCGCCCAGGCGCGACGCCAGCGAGACGCGGGCGAGCGATCAGTCGCGGGCGCGCTCGATGTAGAAGCCGTCGTATCCGTCGCCATAGTCTTCCTCACCTGCGGCGAAGACCACCACACGGACGTTGCGGAGCAGGAGCGCGCGAAGCCCGATCGGGAGGACCATCGTCATCGCCGAGTCTTCGGAGACCTCCGGTGCGGCCTCGGTCGTCTCGGTGGTGTCCACGCCGGCCGCGGCCGCGAGGAGCGCCTCGAGGCTGTCTTCGGCGGGGGGCTGCTCCGGCTGCGGAGTCGCATCGACGGCGAGCGGCGCGGACTCAGGCATCTCGGTGTCCGCGTCCGCCGCGACTTCGCTCGCCGCGCTGTCGGAGGCCGAGATCGGATCGATCGGCTCCGGGATGACGTCGATCCCGTGCCCGCCCACGCCGAGCTCCGCGATGATCGGCTCCAGCCGACCCAGCGCCCACTCGATCGCCTGCTGGCGCTGCTCCGGATCCTCGTCCGTGACCAGCGTCCGGTTCTCGATCTCGTACCAGCGCGAGAAGCCCTTGTTGGGCATCAGCACTTCGACACGCTCGACGCGCCCGTGATCCATCCGCAGGCGCAGGAACATGTGCATGTCGCGCTCGATGCGCGTCGCGCCCGGGACCGGGATCGCATAGTGCGAGTGATAGTGCTTCAGGCACTGCGTCGGGCCGCAGACCGGCGCGGGCTCCTGTCCGAACGCCTGCGAGAATTCCGGGTTCGAGCGCGCGACCGCCGAGATCGGCTGGCCGTAGTTCCGGATCCCCATCAGCGTCCGAAGCCAGAACGTCGCCGCGCGGGTCACCCACTGGCGCCGCTCTTCGGCCGTCGCTTGCGCCTGTGCGTGCGTGACCTCGGCCACGTGCTCCTGCTCGACCTCGCGATGCTCCGAGACCGACGAGATCGCGGTCAGACGTGCTTGCGCCTGCTCGGCGAAGGTGCCGTCCGGATAGGTGCGCAAGTAGAGCTCGAGGCCTTCGCGCGTGGAGTTGCTCGAGAGCCACACGCCTTGCTCGCGCGACTCCCGCTCGGTGCGGATTTCGCTGCTCCAGTAGCCCGTCGGATAGTTCTGCGCGTAGTTCGCCATCGCCGTGAGGCGCGCCTCGTCTCCGGATGCGAGCCGAACGGCGCGGTACGCCGTGTACTCGTCGTGGGTGGCGACGATGGAGCATCCGGCGAGGGCCAGGACCGCGGCGATCATGAGCGAAGGGCGCATCAGAGACCTCCTCGAGCGGGAGAGAAAACCGTGGGCGGAAGCCATGGAGACGCGCGAAGCGCCGAGGAGGTGCACGAGCGCATCAGATTCCGTCGGGGTCCGGGCTCACGAGCGGCGCGGCGCCGCAGAGCGACTCCATGTAGCACTCGGGGATCATGGCCGTGGCGGTGCCGACCCGCGACATCTCGCGGAGCGCGGACACGCAAGCGCCGGCGGTCTCGGGGCTCGGCGAACAACCCGCCGTCCAGTTGAAGCCGGCGCAGCTCGACTCGATCGTCATCGCGCACGCGTTGTACATGTCGGCGCTGATCCGCATCCCGTAGTAGTCGCGCGCGCACTCCGCCTGGCGTCGATCGACGCAGAACTGCGCCGGGTCTGCCACCCGCGGGCCGCTGGCGTCGCACGAGCCGATGTAGCCGGGCGTCGGCCCACCGAGCGCGAGCAGGATCACGGTGCCGGCCGCAGCACGGAGGACCAGACGACGGAGCGAGCGAGAGTCGATCACGGGAGCACCTCGTACTCGACCACGATTCCGCCCTCGAGGCTGAACAGTGGATGGATGTCGGCGGCAAAGAACATCGAGAAGTCCGCCTCGACGTAGATCCCGAGGCCAGTGAGGAATTCGACGATCGCCCCGAGCCCGACGTCGATGCCCCAGCTGAAGAATTCGCCGAGCGCGAGGGGCACGCCGACGCGGCCCGTGAGCTGGAGCCAGTTACCGAGGTCGCCGTCGAGCCAGAGCCTCGCCATGTAGCTCGGGCAGAGCGTCCACTGACCGAACGCGTCCTGACCGAACATGACCGTTCCGTCCGGCGCGAGCGCAGGCGCGACTCCCAGTGTGACGCCGTGCTGGAACATCCCGTCGCCCTCGAAGAAGTATCCGAGCCGGAGCTGGAGATAAGGAGGCGCGAAGCGCTCCTGCCCGAGCTCGAGGTACTGGATGATGCGCGTCGAGAAGCCCGCGCCGAGGCTCGCGTAGAGCCGCGAGAAGCGATGGGCGAGAGGCGTTGCCGCCGCTTGCTGATCGCCTTCTTCCCCCCACGAGTAGCCCCCGCGAGACCGGCTCGCGTGCTCTTCGTCGCCTCGCACCGTCGCCGTTTCTTCGGTCGCCTGCGCGTGCGCAGCTCCCGGGGCGAGCGAGAGCGACAAGGAAGCAGCGAGCGACGTGGTGACGGCGAACGCGGCGAGGACGCGACAATCAGTCGAAAACACGGCTCGCGAAGCTAGAAGAGCTGCGTCATCGGGTCAAGCGCGCCCGTGTTATAACGCGCCGCGTGACGCGCTTCCTGGCTGGGTTCGCAGTCGGCTCGATCCTCTGGGGCGGCATCGGCGCCTACTTGATCGTGCGCGAAGGGTACGGTCCTCCGCCGGCGGAGGAGCCGGAAGTGCTCGAGCTGACGCTCTCCGAACCAGAGGCGAGCGAGGCGGAAGAGGCCTCTCCCCGGCGACGGCGGAGACACGGCCGGGGGGGCTCTTCGACTGGCGAGCCGTCCGGATCGGCCGCGCGCCTGCCGACCGGAGACGCGACGACCGGAGACGATCTCGGCGAGGGCCAGCTCCGGATCATCGACGGCGCCGGATCGGGCGGCGAGGAACAGCTGACCGGCGCAGAGATCGATCACGCCTTCGACGGAGCCATGCCGCGCGTGCGGCGGTGCTTCATCCTCGCCGCTGCCGAAGCCGAGGTGCGCGGGCGGCTCACGTTCGGCCTCCGAATCGCCGGCACGGGTCACGTGTCCGCAGTGAACCTGGCCGGCCCCGCCGTGCTCACGACGGGCGAGTGCGGCGACTGCCTGCGAGCCACGGCGCGCGCCATTCAGTTTCCCGGCTTCGACGGCCCCGAGATGGTCGTCCGCTACCCGATCACGCTCGAATGAAGAAGCGCCAACGCCCCTCGTCGCCGTCCGCAAAGGCCGCCGCTTCCGACACGCCGTCCACGTCGGCTAGCGCGCCGGCCGCGATGCGCGAGGTGTGGATCGACCGCGCGATCGTCTTCGTCGCGGCGCTCGCGGTGTTCGGTCGGACGCTCGGCTATCCGCTCGTTGGGTCGTGGGACGATCGAAGGTTTCTGATCGACGATCCGCTGGTCCAGCACCCCAGCCTCGAGTCGCTGCGCGCGATCCTCTTCGAGCCGCACTTCGAGGCGTACCACCCGCTCCACCTGCTCTCGTACTGGATCGACGTGCCGTGGCTGGGGGCGGTGGGCTGGGCGGTGCGCACGACCAACCTTCTGCTCTTCGCGTGCGTCGGCGTCCTTCTCCTGACCTGGCTTCGCGAGCTCGGCGTCGGTCGCTGGCCCGCGCTGGTCGGAGCGCTCGCGTTCGTGCTGCACCCGGTGCAGGTGGAGCTCGTCGTCTGGGGAACCGGCCGGAAGGACGCTCTCGCGGACCTTCTCGCGCTCGCAGCGTGGATCGCCCACCTGCGCGCGAAAGACATGTGGGGGCGCACGGCGTGGGGATCGCGCGCGCTCTTCGTGCTCGCTTGCCTCGCGAAGACGAGCGCCGTCCCTCTCCCCCTCGCGATGCTAGCGCTCGACGTCTGCTTGAAGCGCCGCAGCTGGCGAGACGCCGTCGTCTGGCAGATCCCAGCGTTCGTCGCAGCGATCGGCCTGGGCGCGCTCACCATCGCGATCTGGTCCTCGAACGAGATGATCCGGCCGCTCGGTCCGGGCGGGTCCTCCCTCACGCTGGTCCTGACGAGCCTCAGCCATGCGGTCACGACGGCTGTGTGGCCGTCGACCACGTCCCCTCTCTATGCGCTCGTGGACGACGATCCGCCGAGCGCCTGGCGGGTGGTCCTGGGCGTCGCGGTGCTCGGCGCGATCTCCGTCGCCGCGTATCGCTCGCGCAGCCAGGAGTGGGCGCGCTGGATGGGCGGCGGCGTCGCGGTGTTCGCCGCGCTGTTTCTCCCGGTCTCGAACATCCTGCCGACGTACTTCCACTTCCAGGATCGCCACCTGAGCCTGCCGTTCGTCGGCCTCTCGCTCGTGCTCGCCGGGCTTCTCTCTTCGCTCACCCTGCCGAAGGCGCGCGGGGCGACGCGCGGACCGGGGCTTCGCATGCTGATCGTCTCGGCGATGTGCGTCGCTCCTCTCGCGGCGCGCACGATCCAGTACGAGTCCGTCTGGTCGTCGGACGTGCGGCTGTGGTCGCACGCCACCGCCACCCACCCGCGGGCGTTCTTCGCCTGGGTGAAGCTCGGGGAGGTGCTCCGCGACGCGGGGCGCTTCGACGGAGCCGTCGACGCCTACGCGAACGCGATCGAGATCGAGCCGACCGCCAGGCTCGCCTACGCAGGGCTCTTGATGACCCTGGTCCTTCGCGACGAACGCGACCAGGCGCTCGCTCCACCGTCGCGCGCGGAGGCGATCGCGGAGCGCTACGCCCGGCACGCAGACCAGGCGGAGGCGCTGCGCCAGGACGCGCTCGAGATGGTCGACCAGGGCTACCGGACGGCCGCGCTGTTCGTCCTTTCGCGCTCCCTCGACATCGCTCCGGTCTCCGAGGAGCGCCTCGAGCGCGCCGCCCAGATCCAGCTGGCTCAGAACCACGAGTGGCTCGCGCGCTTCTACGTGGGCCGGATGAGCCGCCGACCGATGCTCCCGACGGTCACGCGCTTCTTCGACGAGGAGCGCGAGCGGCTAGGGATCGTGGATCCGTCCCAGGAGCGCGACGACACGCCCCCACACGCGCCGCCCTCTCAGGCCGTGCCGTGACCCTTGAACGGCGCGAACCTTTCCACTACCTCGTTGTCTAGACGCCCGTGGCACGCGCAAACACGAATCCGATGACCTCCTCTGCGGCTGGCGGAAGAGCCGGCGACGCGGTCGATCCGGAGCTCCTCACCCTCCCCACGCCCCCGTCCGGAAAGCGCTTCGCGACGATGGCCCTCATGGCGTTCGTCGTCGTGGTGGCGCTCGGGCTCGTGGCCTCGCTTCGGCGGGATCTGGGCTTCTTTTTCGCTTCGGGGGGCGTTCAGGAGCTCGGCGACGTCACGGCGCTGAGCGCCGCATCGCTGACGCCCAACACGCTCGTGAGCGTGGAGGGGACCCCCCTGTCTGGGGGAGCGGTTCGCTATCGACGAGTCGTGACGGGCGAGTCGTACGTGGTCTTCCCGCTCGCCGGGCAGCGCACCGTGTTCGTGCACATGACGGAAGAGGCCGCCGCTGCCCCGCGCACCACGTATGTCGGACGCTTGGTTCATTTCTCGGACCTGGGGTCACGTCTGGGGTCCGTGAGGGACTACCTTTCCGAGGCCATGGACATGCCCGTCACCGGGGAGTCGTACGTCCTGCTCGTGGACGAGACGCCCGGGACCTACTGGTGGGCGCTCGGCCTGACTCTGCTCTGCGCGCTCTTCGTGCTCGTCGACGTCTATCTGATCGTGCGCTGGTTCCGCCCTGCGGCGCCCGCAGCCTGACGCCGTCGAAGCGAGCCCGTTTACGCCCGCGTGGCGTGTATGCTTGCGCAGCGATGAGGCGCCCCCTCCCGAGCATCGAGCACGTGGCACGAGCGCTCCTGGTGCAGGGCGCGAGAGACGCGGCGGTCGATCTTCTCGAAGCAGCCTCGGCGCGCGGTGGAGACGACCGCCCGCGTTGCCAAGCGCTGCTCGCGACGGTGCGAACGCGCCCGAACGACTGTGTCAGCGGACCGCCGCTCGCGCTGGACGCGGGCCTGGTCGAGACGCTCGCAGCGCACGGGCGCCTCGTCGAAGCGTGGGCGGTGACGCGCGGCGCGAGCGTTGGAAACACCGTCGCGGGCGTCGAGATCGCCGACGCGTTGGCCGCCGTGATGCAGCCCGTCGACGTGCCGGAGCCGTGGCGCACGCGCTGGATGGAGATCGTCGCGACGGGGAGCACGGCGGAGATCGCTGCCATCGAACGCCAGGTGCTCGCGGGCGAGGTGGTCCCCTCTTCGCTGATCGAGCGCCTGCGAGTCGCTTGGCGGCTCCTTCGCGGGTACTGGTCTTCGGGCGCCACGGACGAAGGCTCGAGCGTCCAGCTACCGCTCGATGTCCGCCGCGCGATCGGCGCCCGCCTCGACGCGCGTGATCTCGTCGGCGCGCTCGCGGCCACGCGCGCCGCGGTGGAGGAGACACCGGGCGCGGCGTCGGTCGCGATGGCGCTCGCACGGCTCTTCGCGGCGACCGAGCGATTGATGAGCGACGAGGGCCCGGCGCGCGGCGCGCCTCAGGGAAGCACGCTACCGCTCGAAGGGCCTGGCCTCGCGCTCCTCCAGGTACGCATGGGCAACTTCGACGACGCGGAGCGCGGCTTTCGCCACATCGTCGAAGAACGCCCCGCGGACCACGTCTCGCGCGATCGCCTCGCCGACCTTCTGCTCGTCCGACGGGCGCTCGGGCACTCTCCTGGCGACGCAGCCCAGGACGCCCCGGCCCGCGTCAGCTCGCCGTCACCCGACTGGCTGGACAAGCGAACGCGCAAGGCGAGCGTGGCCGGCTGGGCGTCGTCGACACGGGCGCGCCCGAGCGCAGTGGCCGACTGGTCGGATGACGATCAATCGACCTCCGTCATCCGGCCCGACGAAGAGGCGGAGCTCCACATCAAGGGAGGTTCACCCGACAAGGCGCTCGCCATCTACCGCCGCCTCGTCGAGAAGTACCCCGACCGACCGCGGTTTCGTGAGCGGCTCGTCGAGGTCGAGGCGATGGTCGAGGCCCGGCGCGAAGCCGCGCCGCCGGCCGCTCCGCCCGCACGCGCGCCCGACGACGCCGAGCTCCCTCGAACGAGCTCCGACGCGACGGTCGTGGTCAAGCAGGCCACTCGACGCGCGACGCTCGAAGCGGCAGAGACGAAGACCTTCGCGCGGGACAAGGCTGACGGGCCCGATCCCAACCTGAGCTTCGAGGACTCGACGTCCGTGGAGCCGTGGGAAGCGATCGCGACCGAGCGTGCGCCCGCCCGTGCCAGCGGCGCGGTCGCGGTGCACCGCATCGTGCGGGTGGGCTGATCTCAGCTGCGCTTGGCGCAGGCGCGAGCGTGGTCGAGCAAGCGCGGCGTCGGCTGCCCCTCGAGGCGCGACCGATATCCCGCGTCCTTGTCGCGCTTCTCGGCCTTCAGGATCGCGTCGATGACGCCGCTGCGCGTCTGGTACTTCGACTTCACCTCGGACAGGACCCCGTGGAGACGCAGGAGCTTGCGGTTCGACACGCAGTCGAGGCCCTTGTGCTCCTCGAGCCGGCCGACCCAGAGGTCGTCCGTGCACAGGTCTCGGACGGCGGCGATGAGCCCCGACTTGTCCTTGAACCGATCTTTGACCTGGGCCAGCGGTGAGCTCTTCATGACGACGACTCCGTGGGAAGCGAGCGCAGGGCCCGCGAAAGGGCCGGGTTGCTAGCAGGGAGGCCTCAGTCGCGCAAGGGGCTCCGACTCAGCGCAGCCGCGCGATCCGGCTTCCGCGCGCGCAGCTCAGTGGCACGATCGCAGCCTGTTCGCAGCGCAAGGACCAGCGCCCGAGCACCCACTTCACGTCGCCAGCGCCCGCCCAATCGAGGAGCGCAGCGCACGCGCCCGGCTCTTCGGCTCGAGCCAGCGGGATCGCCTCTCCGTCCGGGTCCTCCAAGACCGCGTCGACGACCTTCCCCACCCGTACCAGCGACACCGGCTCGACGAACGCGTATCGCTGGGGAGCTTGCAGATCCGCCGTGCAGGCCGCGAACGCGTCGGCGACGTTCGCCGCGAGCTCGTCGATCCGCGCTCGAGCCTCATCGTCCACGGTGCCGACCGAGTACTGGATGATGCGAAGGCGCTCCGCCGCGTTCTTCTCGGCCAGCCCGGCGATCACGGAGCGCGGGCACGGCCCATGGGAGGCCAGGCCGTCTCGCAGGCGATCTTCGAACGCGATCGTGCCATCCGAGAGAGACACGAGATGCCTGCGCTCGATGGCGCTCGGTCCGAGGCCGTCGAGGATCTCCCGTGCGATCTCGACATACGTGCGGTCGAGAACCCGCGAGCTCGGGAGCGAGAAGATGTCGCTCTCCGTTCCGAGCAGCTTCACCCCATCGAGAAGACGCGCGACGTCCAGCTCGTCGGCCAGCGCGAGCGAGGCGCGCAAGCGGCCCACCCAGCGCGCGACCTCGATCGGAGG
>JBBSAT010000243.1:0-12533 GCA_038252025.1 Polyangiales bacterium
GCCTTCGAGGCTCGCCCAGCGCTGGGCGAGCGGCGGCAGGAAGGCGTTCGCGTCGAACGACTCCATGTTCTCGCGCACGAGCTGGCGGAAGTAGCCCTGCGGATCCGCGTCGTGAGTTCGCAGCATCTCGTCGAGCTCGTCACGCACCGGACCGAACTGCTGGCGTACCTCTTCGAAGACGACCTGCGCCTCTGCATAGCGGCCGTTGCGGAGGAGCAGGTTGCCGCGAAGCAGCTTCGCGTCGGGAATGAAGCGGGAGTCCGGCTCTGCGAGCGAGAGCACCTCGAGGGCACGCTCGGCGCGCGTCGCGTCGCCCATCCGGATGTAGACCCACGCGATCTCGTAGAGCGCGACGTCGAAGTTCGCCGAGGTGCGCGGGACGGCCTGATAGGCCTCGACCGCCTGATCGAGCTGGTCCGTCTCGTAGTAGAGGCGGCCGAGCGCCAGGTGCGCGAGCTCGGCGACGGCCTGCTCCTCGGTCGTCGACGCCTCGCTGCGGAGGACGCGGGAAAACGCATCGATCGCCTGCGGATACTGCTCTCGCAGCGTCTGGATCACGCCGATGAAATAGCGCGACTGCGCGTAGTACGGACTGCCCTCGGCGACCGTCTCGAAGGCTTGGCGAGCCTGCTCGAGCAGCCCCGTGTCGATCCGAGCGCGCACGGCCGCGATCGCGTCCGGCGTCTGCGCGCCCACGAGATCCTCGGTCGGGACGGCGCGATTGTAGAGGTACTTCGCGCGGAAATAGGTGGTGGTCGCCTCGATCTCCGCAGGCGGCAACCGGCTCAGCTGCTGGAAGACCTCTTCGATCCCGTCGAAGTCGCGCGTGTGGATCGCGATCTCGATCAGCCGCCCGAGAGCCCGCTGAACGTAGGGCCGAAACCGCTGCTCCTGCGAGTGCGCGATGATCTCTCGAAAGCGCGTGCGAGCGCCGAGGTAGTCGCCCGCCCGGAACAACGAGTCACCCAGGAGGAACAGCGCGTCCGTGTACGCGGCGTGGGTGGGGTAGTTGTCGACGATGTCCGTGAAGATGATCGAGGCGCGGATGTAGTCGCGCAGCCGATAGAAGAGCTCACCGTCCGTGAGGCGCTCCTCGACGTGCGTCGCGCTCCGCCGCTCGGTGGAGTCGAGCGATTCCTGCGTCAGCGCGTTGGCTTGCCCCTCGATGCTCGTCAGCTCCCGCGTGATCGAGTCGACGTCCTGCGCGTGCGCCGCCGCAGCCCAGCTCGGGGCCACGATCGCGCAGAGTGCCGCACAGACCGCCGCCCGGGCCCCTGCTCGAGGTCCGAGCGTGCTGGGCAGCCTCCCTCGGGGCTGCTCGCCTTGCATCACTCGCCTCCCGACTCGCTGCTGTCGGTGGTGGTGTCGCGATCACCGCGGCCGTCGATCGTCTCACTGTACTGAACCGCAGGACGCTCCTCGAGGGGGGCGGTCGGCCCGCCCTTCTCGTACGCGACCGCGCGGATGGTGATCGTGCGGCCCTCCGGGATCGAGAACGAGTGGCTCGACCGGACCCTGAAGCGATAGCCCTTCAGGTAGGAGAAGATCCCGTAGCCGTTGCCCCGGTACTCGAGGTTGACGGTGATGTTGTGCTCACCGGGGACGATGCTGCCGTTGTAGACCTCGAACTCGGTCTGGTCGCCGAGGGCACCTTCCTCGTCCGCCTTGCTGAAGATCCTCGCGCCGTCGAGCGCGTAGGCGGCCTTCACGAGCCGGTACGATGAGGACATTCGGTTCTCGTGGACGATGACGGCCTCTGCGCCGGCCACGACGCCCGAGAGAACTGTCTCGGCCAGGAGGGAGAGGCGCGCCTTCGAGCGGAAGATCTGCTCCTTCAGGGCATTGATGCGCTGCTCGAGGTCTCGAAGACGCACGGCGTAGGTGCCCGCGTCCATGTCAGCGTCCGCGTCCGCCGTCGAGGGTGCGGGAGGGGGAGCGCTGGTCGCCAAGCTCGTGCCGTCAGCGCCGTCCTCGGATCCGGTCGGCGCGGCGTCTTGCGCGACCGCGGGCCCAGAGAGAACAGCGATGCCGGAGAGCAGCGTCGCCAGAGCCACCGAGAGCCAGAGCGCGATCACCCTGCGCATGAAATCTCCCCTTCTTCTTCACCAAGAGAGCGCCATCCGGCGCCCGGGACACCACGACGCCCCAGCCCTTGTGGCAGGACGGCAAGCGCAATCAGCCCCCACGAGGCGGATCGTCCGGGCTTATACCAACCGGTTCTGGGAGGGTCAACGCTCTCCACCGCGCCCCGACCGACGCGGAAGTCGGTAGAACAGCGCTTCAAACGCTACAATCGCCGCGCGTGCATCGCCTGCCCCAGCCCCGCCCGGAAGCGGAGAGACCGTCCGCCTGCGTCGCACGTCCGATCCGGCGTGGACCGGCGCCCCTACACTTCCGCCTGCTTGCCCCCTGGAGTGCGTTCCGGTGGTGATGGATCCGCGCGACGACGCCTCGGACGAGATCCTGCTGAGGCGTTTCATCGATGGGGACGCGGACGCGTTCGAAGTGCTCGTCCGGCGCTTCCAGCGGCCGCTGTTCAACTTCATCCTGCGTTCGGTACGCGATCCGGATCGTTCGGAAGAGCTTCTGCAGGAGGTCTTCTTGAAGGTGGTGCAACGGGCAGCCGAGTTTCAGGGGAGCTCGAAGGTGAGCACGTGGGTCTACACGATCGCCCGGAACCTCTGCATCGACACGAGCCGGAAGATGGTGTTCCGGCGGCACCGTTCGCTC
The DNA here is from genome assembly GCA_038252025.1 of Polyangiales bacterium. Classification (GTDB taxonomy): domain Bacteria; phylum Myxococcota_A; class Polyangia; order Polyangiales; family Sandaracinaceae; genus JBBSAT01. The sequence goes on from JBBSAT010000243.1 coordinate 2,731, forward strand.
GACGCGTCGACGGGCGACGATCCGGACGGACCGACGATGCTCGACCGCGCCGCCGCCGCGACTCCCGCCGCCGATCGCGCAGTGAGCGGCGGCGACTTGAAGGAGCGAATCACGCGTGCGGTCGAGGAGCTCCCCGAAGAGCAGCGCGAGGTGTTCCTGATGCGCGAGGTGTCGAACATGGCCTTCAAGGAGATCGCCGAGGTGGTGGGGGTCCCGGAGAACACGGTGAAGTCGCGCATGCGGTACGCGCTCGAGCGGCTACAGCGGGCGCTCGCCGAGTACGAAGACTACGCTCGGGAAGCGAAGTGATGTCATGACGGCGCTCACGTGCGAGAGCTGTGATCCGCTCCTGGTGGAGCTCGCGCTCGACGAGCTCGACGACGCGACCGCGAGCGCGGTTCGCGAGCATGCCGAGGGATGTGATGCCTGCTCGCGTGCGCTCGCTCGTCTGACGACGGGTCGTCGCGCAGCGCGTGACCTCGTACGCGTCGATGCCCCGGATCTCAGCGCCGTCCTTGCTGCGGCTCGCGCGCGGGCTCGAGAGGTTCGAGAGGCGCGCGTGAGCGAGCCGGGCCCGGCCGCTGCGGTCGCTCCGGTCGAGATCACAGAACCCCCGCCCCCTCGCGGGTCGTTCGTGGACGAGGCGCTCCGCTGGCTTGGAGCGTGGGCGGCACGTCCGCAGGTGGCGATGGGGACGCTCTTCGTCCTGATGGTCGGCATCGGCCTCTGGTACGTGCCGCAGTTTCGCTGGCGATCTGCAGGTGATCCCGACGGGACGATGGTCGAGCCGGACACGACCGCCGAGCTCGCGCCGTCGACCGAGGTTCAACGCCGAGAGCGTCTGGCGCTCGACGAGCCACCGACGCTGCGGCTCGCGCCCGAGCCAGGACGAGATCACGACCTGCGACCCACGACGGCGATCGCCCCGTCGACACCCGCAGGAACCGAGGCGACCCGGACAGAGGTCGCGCACACACGCGTCCTCGAGACGGAACGGGTCGCGCCCGCACCGGCCGATCAGGAGCTGGCCGTGGCGGACGTCGTCTCCGGAGAGGCGCTCGGACGTGTCGAGGAAGGGCCCTTGCCCGAAGTTCGAGCGCACTCGACCGAGACGGCGATCGCCCTGGCGCCGAGCACCACCATCGCACCGACGACCGCCCCCCTCGCGCCGGCGGAGGAGCGCGGCAGCTACGCCGGCGCACCGGTCGCGCCCGCACCGTCGGTCGCTCCAGCGCCGCCGCGCCCGACGACGGTCACGCCGCACGCAGAGACGAGCCCAACACCGAGCCCGATGGCGCGCTCGAGCGTGGACAGGGACGGCCTCGACACGCCTGCGCCCGCCACGCTCCTGCCCAACGCGATTCATCGGCAGGCGCGGTCGCTCGCGAGCGCAGGTCAGTGCTCGGACGCGATCCCACGCTACGAGGCGCTGCTGAGGGATCATGCCGACTACGCGGACGCTCCGCGCGCGATGCTCGAGCTCGCCGACTGCCTGCGTCGTGTGGGGCGCCTCGACGCTGCGGCGACTTGGATCGCGCGCGCCGAGCGGTTTCCGTCGGTGAGCGCGGACGCCCGGCGCGCGCGCGTTCAGCTCGAGTCGCAGGCTGAAGCGAGCCGGCGAGCGAGCAGCTCGGAAGCCACCTCCACCGAGCCCTGACGCGAGTCAGCGCTCTCGACGCAAGCCGAGCGAGCGCATCTTCTTGTGCAGGTTCGTGCGCTCGACGCCGAGCGTCGTCGCGGCGCGCGAGATGTTCCAATCGCATCGATCGAGCGTCTCTCGGATGTACTCGCGCTCTTTCCGATCCCGAAACGAACGCAGCGTCTCGCCGGGCCCGTGGGGCTCGCCCGTCGGCACGCTGTCCCTGCCGTCGCCTTCGTCGAGGAGGCTCAGAGGCACTGCGCGACGGGGGAACTCCGGAAGATCATCGAGCGTGATCCGATCACCGCTGAGGATCGCCATGCGCTCCACGGCGTTCCGGAGCTCGCGCACGTTGCCCGGCCAGTCGTGGTCGATGAGCGCTTCCGAGACCTCCGGATCGACCGGCTTCGTACGCATCCCGTTCTCGCGGCAGAACTCCTCGAGGAACGCGGCGGCGAGCGCCGGAACGTCCTCGATCCGTTCGCGCAGCGCCGGGCTCCGCAGCGGCACGACGTTGAGGCGGAAGAAGAGGTCCTCGCGAAACTCACCCTTCTGAACGGCCGACTCGAGATCCTTGTTCGTGGCCGCGATCACGCGGACGTCGACCGACACGGTCGCGTCACCACCGACGCGGGTGATCTCGCCGTTCTGAAGCGCTCGCAGCACCTTGGCCTGCGCAGCGAGGCTCATGTCCCCGATCTCGTCGAGGAAGAGCGTGCCCTGGTGCGCGACCTCGAACAGGCCCTTCTTCTTACCCTGCGCGCCGGTGAACGCACCGCGCTCGTGGCCGAACAGCTCGCTCTCGATCAGCTCCGCAGGGATGGCGGCGCAGTTGACCTTCACGAAGGCTGCCCCCGCGCGCGGCGAGAGCTTGTGCACCGCGCGAGCGATGAGCTCCTTGCCCGTGCCGCTCTCGCCGGTGATGAGCACTCGTCCGCGGGTCGGCGCGACCTTCTCGATCTCGACGAAGAGCCGCTTCATCGAGGCGCTCTCGCCGATCATCTCGTAGCGGCGGCCGTCCTTCTTGAGCGTCTCGATCTCGCGCACCATGCGCCTCAGCGCGAGCGCGTTGCGCAAGCTGACGAGCATGCGATCCCGATCGAGCGGCTTCTCGAGGAAGTCGGTCGCACCTCGCTGCACGGCCTGCACCGCTTCCGAGAGCGACGCGTGCCCGGAGATCACGATGATGGGAAGCGCCTCCTGGCCGCGCTCCTTGCGAATGCGATCGAGCGCGTCGACGCCGCTCATCCCCGGGAGGCGCACGTCGAGGATGACGAGATCGACGAGCGCGTCGTCGAGGATCGGGAAAGCCTCTTCCGCGCTGCCCGCCTCGAGCACGTCGAAGCCCTCGCCTTCGAGGACCATGCGTAGCGTGCGGCGGATGTTCTTCTCGTCGTCGACGACGAGGATGGTGTCGGTCATCGAGCCTCCCTGCGCGCGGATGATGAGCGCTAGGTCAGCCGGAAGGAAGGGTGACCTGACCCGTGATGGTCGTCGGGACGCCGGTCGGGCCGGTGACGCTCGCGCTCACGGTGGCGTCGATCCCGCCAGTACCGACGCGCGCGATGCGGACGGCGCCGCGGTCCGGAGAGAGCGTTGTGCCGTCGTCGAGCTCGATGACCAGGCTTCCCTCGCACGAGCCGGGGCCGAAGGGCAGCTCGCGCTCGTGATCAGTCGCGATCACGACGAGATGGACGCCACGAATTCGACCGTGAGCGTCGCGGCCGGCCGCCTCGATTCGCGTCGCCCCGTCGCCGCACTCGGGGGCCGGCGTTCGAACGATCCGGCTCGCCGGGACCACGAGGAACCCGCTCGCGGTGAAGCCGCCCATCGGCTCCACGCGCGTGAGCGAGAGCCGTATGCCCGGTCGCCGCGCCTGCGCGCCGGACGGCGTGACCCCGCTCGCGAGCACGACGAGCAACGCGATGCTGGGAAGGCACTGTCTCATGGCGCGACGAATCGAGCGTGCAGAGCACGGACGACGTCGTCGAGCCGCGCGTCCTCGACGAGCAGTGAAAGACGCGCCGCCGAAGCGACGACGCCGAGCGCGCCGCCGGCCACACCGATCGCGTCGACGAGCGCGCCCTCGTGGATCTCGCCGACCATCGACGCCGTCGCGAGGTCACGCTCGATCCGTAGATCCAGAACCTCGCGCGACAATCGATCCTCGATCGCGCGCCAGTCGGGCGTGAGCGCCGTCGGCACGAGGACGCGCGCGCCCTGCCCGTCGATCTGGACGTCGCGCGCGGGGACGGCCGACTCGCGCAGGATCGACAGCGTCGCCCGCATCGCGCTCTCGCCGGACAGCCGAAGGAGGAGAACGCCACGCTGGCCGACGACGGAGAGTGCGCCGGCGCCGCCGCCCTCACGGACGATGGTCTCGCGGCCATCGACGAAAGAAGCCCGCGCGTGGATTCGGATCTTCGCTTTCTTCGCGAACTCGACGGCCGTGGCGTTCAGCACTTTCGCGCCGACCTCCGCCATCTCCTGCATCTGCTCGTAGCCCAGCTCGGGCAGATGCGACGCGCCCGGAACGACGCGCGGATCGGCGCTGTAGACACCGTCGACGTCGCTGTAGATCTCGGCGCGCTCCGCGCCCAAGGCCGCCGCCATCGCGATCGCGGTCGTGTCCGATCCTCCGCGCCCCAGCGTCGTGATCTCGCGCCGGTAGCTCATCCCTTGGTAGCCGGCGATGATGACGATGCGTCCGCGGGCGAGCTCGTCCTCGATGCGATGGGGACGCACCTCGATGATGCGCGCGTCGAAGTGTCGATCGTTCGTGATGATTCCGCTCTGCGAGCCCGTGAAGCTGATGGCGTCCTCGCCGCGCTTCTGGATGGCCATCGAGAGCAACGCCATCGAGACGCGCTCTCCCGTGGTGAGCAGCATGTCGAGCTCGCGCCGCGGCGGCGTCTCGTCGACCTGCTTGGCGAGCGCCAGCAGTTGATCCGTGGTCTTGCCCATCGCCGAGACGACGACCACGACTTGATCGCCCGCTCGCTTGGCGGCGACGACCTTGTCCGCGACCCGCCCGAGCTTCTCGACGTCAGCGACCGAGCTCCCTCCGTACTTCTGGACGACGATGGCCATGGCGTGGGCTCCTCCGCCCGTCGGCAGTAACACGGCTACGAGCAGGCGCCCCCTTCTCGACGATTTTCCCACCACGCTGGCGGGGCGCTACGATCCTCGGCTTGGACGCGCCGCACGATCTCGAAGGCTACGAGAGAGCGAGGCGGGGCTTCGCGTTGGAGCTCGATCGCTTGAGCCCGATGCACCTCGCGCCCGCCGTCCGGGAGGAGCTCGCGCTCGAGTGCGCGCCCGTGCTCGAGACCTTGCTCGCGGCGCTCGAGGGGCAGTCGTCCGGCGGTGGGGGCGACGGGGAGGCCCTCGCGCTCACCGCTCTGTTCGGCAGGCGGGTGGCGACGCTCGGCGAGAGCGCGTCGACGGCGATGGCAGCCCTCGAAGCGCTGCTCGCCGCGATCCGGGTCGCGCGAGAACGCCCGACGCTGGAGTTCGAGCTGGCAGTCCGGAGCTCTGCGATGGAGGGGTTCGCGGCCGCGGTCGATGAGCGGGCACGGGCTCAGATGATCCAGAAGGCTGCTCGCTCCCTCACGCCCCTCACCGTCGCTCCGCGTGTCCTCTTGCTCGTGATCGCGGGGTGCGAAGACCCGGAATCCATCTCGGCCGCGCTCGCCCGATTCGGTCGCGCCGCCCTCGACGCAGACGCCGCGGCCTGCGTCGTCCACACGACGCTCCCCACCGAGCCCGACCGGGATGTGACGCTCGAGATCGCAGCGTTCGACTCGTCGGCCACGATGATCGGGGCGAGGGCGATCTTCTCGGGGACGCCGTTCGTCGTCGCTGCGCTCCGTGCGCAGGCGCCTGGCGTCACCGTCGCGCCGAACTTCGAAGAAGCCCTTCGCCTGGCGCTCGGCGCCGCCGAACACGTCATCGAGCCCACGTCCCTGCTGGCGCGCGGCTTGAAGCGGCTCAAGCGCTAGGCGGCGCCCTTCTCTGCGGTGGTCTTCGCCCTGAGAAAGCCCACCAGGTCCTCCATCGCGTACGGCTTCGGGACGAACGCGACCGGACCGAGGCCCGCGCGCTCCAGCTGCCGCTCGGTGAGGTGGTAGGCGCTCGTCAGGACGATCCGAACCTCCGGATGCGAGAAACGAAGGCGCCGCGCGAGCTCCAGCCCGTTGATGCCGGGCATCATGAGGTCCACGAGGGCGACGTCGACGCTGGACTCGCTCAGCTTGACCAGCGCGGCCTCGCCGTCGTGAGCTTCGCTGACGTCGAATCCCTCGAGGCGCAGTCCGATCGCCAGAGCGCGACGCTGGTTCTCCTCGTCGTCCACGATCAGGATTCGCGCGCCCATGGGGATCTCCGACTGGGTGTTAGAGGAGCGCCACGCGCCGATGGGGGGGCTTACGGCCACGTGACGCTCCCGCCCGCTCTGAGCAGGGTCCGTGCCGACAGGGAATCGCCCGGAATCGGCGTCCCGACGACGCTGAGGCCTCCAGCCGTGCAAGGGAGGCTTGCACCCGTGAAATGCCCGGCTCTCAGCCGGTCGAGACGTTCAGACGCTTCATCTTGCGCCAGAGGGTCGTGCCGGAGAGACCCAGGAGCTCGGCCGCCTTCTCGCGACTGCCGTCGACCTCCTTCAAGACCGAGAGGATGGCCTCGCGCTCGGCTCGGTCGACGTGGTCCTGGAGGCGACCCGCCGCCGGGCCGGGCGAGGCCGAGACAGTCTGGTGCAGCTCGATGGGGACGATGTCGTCGAGGAGCACGCGGCCGTCGAGCGAGAGCGCGACGCCTTGCTCGATCATGTTCTCGAGCTCCCGCACGTTTCCGGGGAAGTCGTAGCGCTGGAGATACTCGATGACGCCCGAGTCGAGCTGCGCCTTCCGACGCATCTTCCTGGCGTACTTGTCGACGAAGAACTCCGCGAGGAGCGGGATGTCCTCACGTCGATCGCGGAGCGGCGGCAAGATGAAGCGCGCGACGTTCAGCCGGTAGTAGAGATCCTGCCGGAAGCGCTTGTCGGCGATGGCCTCCGCGAGGTCCTGGTTCGTCGCCGCGACGATGCGTACGTCGACCTTGATCGGCTTGTTCTCGCCGAGGCGGCGGATCTCCCCCTCCTGGATCGCGCGCAGGAGCTTCGCCTGAAAGGCCGGAGCGGTCTCTGCGATCTCGTCGAAGAAGAACGTACCGCCGCTCGCTTCCTCGAAGAGCCCACGTCGCGCCGTGACCGCGCCGGTGTAGGCGCCGCGCGCGTGGCCGAAGAGCTCGCTCTCGAGCAGGGTCTCGCTGATCGCCGCGCAGTTCACCGTCACGAACGGCTTGTCTTGACGGAGCGAGTTCGCGTGGATCGCTCGAGCGACGAGCTCCTTGCCGGTGCCGCTCTCGCCGGTGATCAGAACGGTCGTGTCGGTGGGCGCGATGCGGACGATCCGGCCGAGGACCTCGCGGATCGGAGACGAGCGACCGATGATGTTGCCGAACCCGTAGCGCTCGCGAAAGTCCGCGGCCATCGCCGTGACGGTGCCGGCGAGCGCGCGCTTCTCGACCGCGCGGTCGACCTTCACGATGAGCTCTTCTTCGGCGAACGGCTTCTGGATGTAGTCGTACGCGCCGATGCGCATCGCTTCGACCGCGCTCTCGATCGTGCCGTACGCCGTCATCACGACGACCTCCGTCAGCGGCGCGACGTCCTTCGTGCGACGAAGCACGTCGATCCCGTCCTTGGCGCCCATCTTGAGATCCGTGATGACGAGATCGAAGCCATCCTTGATCCGTGAGAATGCTTCGTCGCCGTCCGCCGCCTCCGAGACGTCGTGCCCGGCGCCGCGCAGCATCAGCGCGAGCGTCGTGCGCATGTTCTTTTGATCGTCGACGACGAGAATCTTGGCCATGAGCCCCCCGGCTTCCGCAGACTGCGGCAGAGAATACTCCCGCGGGACGAGAGCGTTTGTCACTCCTCGCGGTCGAGGTGTGGAGGTGGAGGAAGAAGCGGCCTGTCATCGTGGCCGCGCTGCGTCGCGAGCGCGGCCTGCAGGCTGGAAGTGAGGTCCTGGACCCGATCGTTGCTCTCCGCCACCAGCGAGAGCGCGCGCAGCGCCACCACGATCGCGACGGCAGCGATCGCGAGCGAGACAGCCGCGAGGCCGCGCGCGAGCCTGTCTCCGTTCATGGAGCCCCCTCCACGGGACGTTCGACGTAGCCGCGATCGCCGACTCGGACTCGCACGGCGGCCGGGGGGCCCTCGAACACACCGAGCGGCGTGTCCATCCGCCACGCTGCGCCGCTCGCGTCGAGCTCCAGCACGGGAGTCACTTCGTACACGCCCTCGAACGCGAAGACTCTCTCCCCACAGAACTGTCGTGCGTCGAGGGTCCGCGAGGTCCCGCGCGTGGTGCTGAGGCGGGCGAAGAGATCAGGGATCGCGGCGCCTCCTCCGCGAGGAATCGTGCAGCGGTGCGTCGACCCATCCGGAGCGACCACGCGGAAGCTGAAGCGGTCGGGCCGGATCCATGCGCGAATGGGCCCGGCGCCAGCGCGGACGGTCACGCGGAGGGGAAGACGCCTAGCGGTGGCGACGTCCGCGTCGGCCAGCGTCACGCGTACGAGGCCAGTCGGCTCGATCCGCTCGCCCCCTCCCGCGAATCGCATGCTCGGCTGCGTCAGCTCGCGCCACGTGCCTTCCGCGTTGCGGGCGACCTCGAGCCTTCGCCAGCGGGCGGAGCCGAAGTGTGCGGTGACGTTCGCGCCGCGCTCGAACGCGCGCAGCGCCGCGCCCCAGCAGACGCTGCGAATGTCGAACCATTCGGCCCAGCGCTCGCCCGCGCGAAGGGACCGCACACGCGACGGATCCGCGCGACGAGGACGAGCGGGGGACTCGCATCGAAGCGCTCGCCGGGCATCGTCGGGACGGACCTCGAGCCAGAGAAGGCGTCGGTCCGCGAGGATCTCCACGTCGGCAGAGGCGCGAAGGGCGACCATCCATCGGCCGCTCGGCGCGCCCGGCGTCGGATCAGGCGCGAAGGTCAGCTCGACGGGCGGCGGAACGGGCTCGACGCGACGGCGCTGCGCGACTGCCGCCGAAGCCTGCGCGGCCAGCAGGAGAACGAGCGCGCACGCGAGCGCTCTCACGAGAGCAGGCCCTCGAGCGCTGCGAGGACGGGCTCTCGAGCCTCGCGCGGGAAGCACAGGCGGGGTCGCACGACGGCGAGGTTGCGCAGCTTCTCGAGCGCGAACGAGATGTCTCCGAGACGCTGGAGGGGGCGGTGACGCAGGGTGACCCAGAGCCCGTCGGAGGATCCGTCGAGCGGCTCCTCGTAGGGAATGTCCTCGGCGACGTCCAGCCAGACGTGCAGGTCCGCGCGCAGCCCCATCTTCGTCACGACCTCGCTGGCGCGTAGGCGCGCTTCCTCCCAGATCGGCTCCGAGCCCGGCGCCTCGGGAAGCGGAACGGTCTTCGGCAGTGCGCGGCGCCGGAAGCGCGCGGCCAGGTCGGCCAGCACCGGGTCGTCGTGCTTCTCCCAGCTACCGAGGCAGTAGAGCAGGCGCGTGTCGTCGAGCTCGAGGTAGCTCTCCATCGAGGGGAGATCTCCGAGGACCGCGCGCGCGATCGACTCTGGCGTGTCGCTGGGCGTGCGTCCGTCACGGACGAGCTCCGCGGCGCGGCGGAACAGGCCGCGGACGAGACACTCGGCGCCGCGCGTGGCTTTGTGGTGGTAGACCTGCTGGTACATGAAGTGACGGGCGAGGAAGAAGCCCTCGATCGGCGGCAGGCCCTTACGGCCCTCGATCGCGAGCACCCAGGCCCCCGCGCCTACCTGGCCGTCGAGCTTCGCGAAGGCCAGGCTCCGGAGCAGCCAGTCGAGGTCGTAGATGCCGTACGCGACGCCGGTCATGTGACTGTCGCGAAGCAGGTAGTCGCAGCGGTCCACGTCCAGCGGACCGCTCACCGAGCGGGCGAGCCATGGCAGGTGGTGATCCCCGCTGACGAGCGACGCGACGCGCGCAGGCATTCCGGGATCGAACGTCTTCAGCGCGGCGTTCACCTCGGTCAGCGGATCGAGGATCATCGCGACGGTCCACGCCTCGTGCGGGCGCGCGCTCGGCATCACTTCCTCGAAGAGATGCGAGAACGGCCCGTGACCGA
>JBBSAT010000244.1:0-12469 GCA_038252025.1 Polyangiales bacterium
GCTCGACGAGCTCCTCGGGCCACAGGGCGTTCCGCGCGGATCGAGCCTCCTGGTCGCCGGCGTGGCCGGGACGGGAAAGACGATCCTCCTGCTCGAGTTCCTCTATCGCGGAGCCCGGCTCGGCGAGAAGGGCATCGTGTTCTCGTTCGAGGAGACGAGCGAGCGGCTGCTCGCGAGCGCGCGGGGGCTCGGCTGGGATCTCCAGGCCGAGATCGACAGGGGAATGGTCGAGATCGTGTTCATTCCGCAGCCGAACATCATGGTGGAGGGCCACCTCGTGATGATGCAGGAGCGCGTTCAGGCGCTCGGCGCGCTTCGCGTCGCCGTCGACTCGGTGTCGGTGTTCCTCCACAAGATCACGGACCCGCAGATCGCGCGCGAGAAGGTGTTCCAGCTCGCGACGATCGTGCAGAACGCAGGCGCCGTCGGCTTCCTCGCGACCGACGTGCCGTACGGAAGCACGCAGCTCAGTCGCTTCGGCGTGGAGGAGACCGTCGTCGACGGCGTCGTTCTCTTGACGTCGACGGAGGAAGGGCTCGAGCGACATCGGTACATCGAGATCTACAAGCTCAGGAACACGGCTCACCTCAAGGGCCGACACAGCATGGTCATCGGGCCAGGTGGTCTGACGATCTACCCGCGGTACCGCGTCGAAGCCGAGCTGAACAGCCCGCCGGCCCCGCTCGGAGCGTCGCGGCGCCTGACCTCCGGGGTAGCTGGTCTCGACGCGCTCACGGGCGGCGGCTTCCTCGAACGGAGCGTGACGCTCGTCTCGGGAAGCGCAGGCATCGGCAAGAGCACGCTCGCGCTCCAGTTCATCTGCGAGGGCGCAGCGCAGAAGGAGCAAGGGCTCTACGTCGCGCTCGAGGAGGGCCCGAGCCAGATCCTCAACACTGCGCGCGGGCTCGGTCTGCCCCTGCAGCGTTGGAGCGACGATGGCCTCGTCTCGCTGCTCTACGTGTCGCGGCAGCAGGCGCGTGCCGGCCAGTTCCTCACGATGCTCGACGACGAGATCCGTACGCGGGGGACGCGACGCTTGGTGCTCGACAGCGTGAGCCACCTCGTAGACGGCGATCCGCTCTCGGAGGACCTGCGCCAGCTGCTCTACACGCTCGTCATGCGCTTCAAAGCCCGCGACGTGACCAGCGTGCTCACCCTGGAGTCGGCCTCGTTGCACTCCACCGAGACGATCACGGATCGCGGGTACTCGCCCGTAGCGGACAACATTCTCATGCTGCGGTACGGACGCTTGCCCGGTGAGCTCAGGCCGACGCTCACCGTCGTGAAGACGCGCGGCAGCGACCACGACCGTCGGATGCACCAGTTCACGGTGGGGGCGGGCGGGATACGCATCGGCGAGCCAGTCGACGGGAAGCGTCCCGCGCCAGCGAGAGCGCGCGCGACGAGAGCGAAGGGGTAAGCCGGTGCCCGTCGATGCCGGGCCCCCAGCGGGCGACGCGGGTACGAGCGAGCCGAACGTCCAGGTGGCGGACCTCGCGCGCTCGCTCCGACGGCTCGAGCATCTGTACGAGATCAGCAAGCTGCTGACGCGCTTCGGCGACCTCGAGCACACGGTGCCGACGTTGATCGGGCTGGTCGCGGGCACCGTGCCTGTCCGGACCGCCGTGCTGATCCTCGAGACCGAGGGCACGCCGCGGGTCATCCTCTGGAAGTCCGGATCGAGCGAGAGCCCGGCCGGCGTGGCCACCGCGCGGGCCGAGGCCGCCTACCGCTACCTCGTGCGGCCCGAGGCGGGGAGAGCGAGCTCCTTCCCGCCGCGCGATGTGCCTGTCACCTCGCCCGACCGCGCGGAGGCGACCGACCAGTTCATCCTGCTACCGCTCGTCGTGGAGCGTGGGAGGACCTTCGGCGCCCTCGGGGTCGAAGGCGGCGGGTTCGACGAGGACGCGCTGAGCTTCGTCAACGCGGTCGTGAACCAGCTCGCCATCGCGGTCGATCGGCAGGCGCACATCGACGCCCGGCAAGCGGCGGCCGACGACGACGCGACAGAACAACGTCTCCTCGCGGACGTTGGCGCCGTCGTGGCCGCGTCGCTCGATCCCAGAGCGACGCTCGCCGGCGTCGCGCGCTGTGCGGTACTGCTCTTCGCGGACGTCTGCCTCGTCGAGGAGCTGGACGAGGACGGCACGGTGCTCCGACGCGACATCATCTTCGCGGATGCGAGGAAGGAGGACGAGCTGGCCGGTCGGATCGAGGATGCGTTGTCGCGCTCGGCGACGACCCACGCGGCGCTCGGGCGCTCACCCGTACCCGCGGGCCCGAACGCCGCCACCTTCGATCGGGTGGACGAGTCGGGGCTCGCGGAGCCGAGCGCATTTCGCGACGCTGGACTGCAGTCGACGATGGCGCTGCCGCTCGTCGCGCGCGGGCGGCGGATCGGCATGCTCACCTTCGCCACCCAGCGGGCAGGTCACGACTACTCGCCACGAGATCTCGCGCTCGCTCAGAAGGTCGCATCTCGCGCGGCCGTGAGCCTCGACAACGGCCGACTGTACGAGGCCGCCCAGCGCGCGACGCTGGCCCGAGAGCAGCTGCTCGAGATCGTGTCGCACGACCTGCGCGTGCCGCTCGCGACGGTCATCGCGGGCGTCGACGCGCTCCTCGTCGCGCCACCGGGGATCGAGGAGCGTCGGGAGGGGTCGCGAGAGGTCCTCGAGGGAATCTCGCGCGGTGCGAGGCAGATGAACCGGCTCATCGAGGACCTCGTCGACACGGCGTGGGTCGAGGGAGGACGCTTCTCGATGGCGGCGCTTGCGATCGAGATCGCACCGCAGGTGACGAGCGCGATCGAGGCCGTACGGCCGCTCATGACCCATGGCTCGCTCGTGATCGACGTCGACCTTCCCCGGGACCTTCCTGCGGTGTCCGCCGACCCGGCGCGTCTTCAGCAGGTGCTGACGAACCTGCTGGCGAATGCGATCAAGTTCACGCCGAGCGGCGGAACGATCACCGTCCGCGCGCGCGCGACGGGGGACACCGCGACGCTCTCGGTCGCGGACACCGGGCGCGGCATCCCAGCGGCCGACCTGAGCCGGGTGTTCGAGCGCTTCTGGCAAGCGGACGGGGCGGCGAAGCTCGGGACCGGCCTCGGTCTCTTCATCGTGAAGGGGATCGTCGAGGCGCACGGGGGTGCGGTGCGGGTCGAGAGCACGCTCGGCGTGGGCACGACCTTCTCGTTCACGCTGCCCGTGGCGCAGCGGCGGCGCGGTGAGAGCTGATCGCTCTCTAGCGCTTCATGCCCGCGAGCATCGCGCAGGCCGCACGCGTCATGGACTCGCGGAGGGCCTCGTCCGGTACGGTGAGCAGGCTCGCGCGCATCCCCTCGGGAAGCTCTTCCGGGCGCAGCGGCTTCACCACGTCCTTCGCCTCGATCTCGACCGGCACGCGCAGCGGCATCGGGCCCGCGCGCGGCGCGAGCGTCTGGATCGCGAGGCCCGGCTCGCGCGCTCGCATGTGCGCGATGAGCGTCGGCGCGAGCAGCGAGACCTCCTGCGCCCAGACGCTCGCCGTCGTGTGCAGATACATCGTCGTGCCACGCACTCGCACCGGCGTGACGTTCAGCGCGACGCGGCGCGGCACGCTTCGCTCCCAGAGCGCGACCATCTTCGCGAGCCTCGCCTCCTCGGGCTGCTTCTTCGGCAGCGCGCGCGGCACGAGCTCCGCGATGGTCGCCATGCCCTGCTGCTTGCTGCGCTTGCGCGCCCAGCCGGGCCACTCGATCACCGCCCTGCCGCGCGGAATGGGCCCGTCGGCCACGGCTACTCCTTGCGAACCTTCCGGGTCATCAAGCGATCGAGCGCCGCCTCCGCGGAGAGCCCGCCCTCCAGGATGTCGGCCATGGCCTCGGTGATGGGCATGTCGATCGCGTGCCGCAGCGCGTGGCGATGCATGCGCCGCGCGATCGCGATCCCCTCGATGTACGCGTTCGCCTCGCGCCCCGCCGCTTCCAGGCTCGCGCCGCGCCCGAGCGCACGTCCGAGCTTCACCTCCGGGCGCTCGTCTCCGAACGCGGCCGCCAGGAGATCGCCGAAACCGGCCATGCCAGAGAACGTCTGTGGGGTCGCGCCGAACGTCGCTCCGATGCGCGCCGCCTCGGCGAGCCCGCGCGTCATCAGGATCGAGAGCGCCCCGGGGCCGAATCCCTGCTGCTGGGCGTAGCCCAGCGAGAGCGCGAGGAGGCCCACCAACGCCGACGCGATCTCGACGCCGACGACGTCCTCCGTGTCGTAGACGCGCAGGCTCGGTCCGGCGATGGCGTCTCGCACCGCGTCGGCCACCTCGGGGAACGCAGTGCCGACGATCCCGCCGCCCGGCAGACCTTCGACGAGCGCGCGCGCGTTGAGAGGCCCAGCGAGGCATCCGACACGGCGCACCGCGGTCTCCTCCAGCAACACCTGGCTCACCGTCTGAAGCTCGTCGCCGACGAGACCTCGAGAGACGTGCACGACGAAGTGACGCCCGTCGAGGTGATGCCCGAGCTCGCGCGCCACGTCGCGGACGTGGCTCGAAGGAACCGCGAAGAGCACGAGGTCGGCGCGCGCCAGGTCCGCGAGCGTGCTCGTGGGCTTGATGGTCTCGCTGCGCGGGAGCGCCGCGCTTCGCCGCGAGAAGAGCACGACGTCGTTGCCGGCGCGCTCCGCCGCCCGCGCGAGCCCGAGGCCGAAGCCGCCCCCGCCAAGGATGCCCAGCGTGCTCACGAGAGCCCCATCCGAGCGATCTCTCGCGCCGCAGGCAGCGTCCGCGCGTCGGCCACGCGCTCCGCGTACGCGATCATCCGGTTCTGGTAGTAGAGCAGCATCGCCGGGTCTTCGAGGCTGATGCCGCCGTCGTCGGTCCGCGTGAGGATGGTGCGGCGGTGATAGCCGACGAACGCGGCGACGACGCGATCGACGAGCTCCTCGGCCGAGAGGCTGCGCGTCGCTTCGCTCAGGCGCACCTCGCCGCGCGCCTCCATGGCGCGCAGTCGGTCCTGCACCTCGCCGACCTCGCGGCGCAGGTCCTCGCGGGAGATCACGACCTCGCCTCGCTGCCGTACACGGCCGAAGAGGTCCACGCCGGGTGTGTCGTGCACGAGCCTACGGAAGAGCACGTGCGAGACGACCTGGGTCCCCATCATCACCGAGTCGCGCTCGTAGTGATCGACGAGAAAGTGGCCCATCTCGCGCGTGTACGCAGCGTCACGCCGTGCGTCGAGGACGGGCTTCCCGTTCCGCATCACGTAGCTCCCCGGATCGATCGTCCGTCCGTCGGGCGCGACGGAGCGGCCCTCCTCGTCGACCGGGTTGCCGAAGGGATCGATCGGATCACCGAAGCGGACGACGGCCGGTGCCTCGACCTGAGAGAGCTTCCGGAAGAACGCGATCCATCGGTCGAGCTGCGAGAACTCGTCGTCCTCGATGATGTAGCGTGCGCGGCCGGCTTCCTTCAGCCAGTCGTCCACGAGCGACTCGGCCTCGAGGACGAGCGCGTAGTTGATCGTGGTGGGCACGAAGAAGACGGGCTTGTCGATGCCGCGCACGCGGTTCTGCGCGAACGCTTCGACGGCCGTGCCGGCGAGGCCGAGCTTCAGCTTTCGCTCCACCATCCCCGATCGGCTGCGCGTCCCGCCCGGGAAGAACAGCGAGTGGTAGCCGCGCTCGATCATCACGCACGAATACGTCTTGAGGACGTCCTTGTAGAGCTGCGCGCGGATGCGCCGATCGACGCGGTACGCGCCGAGGTTGTGCATGAAGAAGCTGACGATCGGGTTCGAGAAGAGGTTCTTGCCGGCGCCGTAGACCACCGGCGGCATGTCGTCGCGCATGAGCGCGTAGCCGAGCGCGACGGAGTCGAGGTTCGACGAGTGCGTCGGTACGAAGACGAGCGTCCCGCGCTTGGCGAGCTTCTTGATGCGCTCGACGTCGCCCTCGGTGCGCATCATCTCGTCGACCGGGCTGTGGCCGGTGCCGAGCTGCGCGATGTCCTGCGGAATGCTCGACGGCTTTAGGACGCCGGTGAGCGCGTGCGGCACGACGCGGGTCGCGAACCTGTAGACGCGCGGGTCGAAGTTGCCCGCGATGTCGCGCGCCATCCGCGCGCAGATGGTCCGCAGGCTCTCGACCTTCTCCGAGTCGCCCATCTTGCCGACGTGCCGGATGATCCCCTTCCAGAAGCCGAGGCTCTCCTTCGCCTCGTCGTCCTTCTGAAGGTGGAGCCGCCGCGCTTCTTCGTTCGCCGCCTCGTTGAGGACGAACTCGAGGGGCCGCTTCGACTCGACGAGGCGCCCGGTCACCCGCCGGACGACCTCGCGCAGGATGTCGTCGCGCTCACCGTTGAACCAGAAGATCGCCGGATCGTCGGGAGACGGAACGAAAGGCGTGAGGCGCGGCAGCCGAACGGGCCGCGCGAGGAGTCGCTTGATGCGCGTGACGGGGGAGGGCACGAGAGGACCCTATCAGACCGTCCGCTCGACCTGAACGGGCGTCGGACGGCCTCGGGTCCGATGGCGCGGCGTCAGCCGGGAAGAGGCACCTGGGCGAGGGCCAGGTGCGGCGCGAGCCAGCGAACCGGCGGCCGCTGGCGCCTCGCGCGCTGGGCCAGGATGGGAAGGAGGAGGAACGGGACGACGAGGAGGATCGGCTGGGCGAAGAGAATTCGAAGGCCGACGCTCGCGCCGGGCGGCGTTCCCAGCGAGAGGCGCACCGCTCGCGCGCCGAGCGTTCGCCCGGAGGCCGCCCCGACGGTGATCCATGCGACCGCGACGGCGGGAAAGAGACGGGTGACGAGCAGCGTGAGCCCCGGATCGCTCCTCACGACGAGCCAGCTGGGGATCGCCGCGACGATCAACGCGACCGTGTCGATGAGCGTGGCGGCGAAGAGCTTGTCGTCGGTCACGCCGAGCCTCGACGCGGGAGGGGCGAGCGCGCCGAGCCCCAGCGCGAGCGCGATGAGCCCGACCGCCGCCGCGTTCGCGCTCCAGCCTACCCACGGCAAGAGCGCCTCGGCCCGCGCGTACGCCGCGTCGCTCGCCGGGGCGTCGTATTCGGGCTCGCCGAGGCTGGCGCTGAGCCCGACCCACTCGGCCCGCGCCGACTCGTAGGCGGAGAACGCGTAGCCGGCCGCGAGGATCAGCGCGACGGTGATCGCGAACAGGATCCCGGCGGTGTTCCTCTTCGACATCAGCGAGCGTCGCGAACGAGCGCGAGCAGCTCGTCGTGGAGGATCCCGTTGGAGGCGAGCGCGCTCCCGCGGTGGATCGACTCTTCGCCCTCGAAGCTCGTGAAGCGGCCGCCGGCCTCGCGCACGAGCACCGCGGCCGCGCACAGGTCCCAGGCCTTCACGGCCGGATCGATCATCGCGTCGACGCGTCCTCGGAGGAGGTTCCGGTAGCCGTCGAAGTCTGCGAGCCCGCGCTGGGCGGAGGTCCGCTCGGCGAGGAGCGGGAGGGCGCGAGCGAGCCCGTTCTCCGTGAACTGCGCGAGCGAGCCATGGCTGATCATCGCATCGGCGAGGGCGCCGACCGCCGACACGCGGCAGGGTCGCCCGTTCGCGTGACAGCCCTCGCCTCGAACCGCGACGAAGAGGTCCCGATCGCCCGGCAGGTAGGCGATCCCGATCGAAGGAAGCCCGTCGGCCTCCAGCCCGAGGAGCACGCTCCAGGTGGTCAGGCCGCGGATGAACGCGCGGGTGCCGTCGATCGGATCCAGGATGAACCGCAGCGCGGAAGCGGGACCGCTCTCGCCCGTCTCTTCGCCGAGGAAGCCGACGCTCGGGTGCGCGCTGGCGAGGAACGACTTGAGGCGCTCCTCGACCTGCTGGTCGGCGGCCGTGACGGGCGATCGGTCGGGCTTGGTCTCGACGGCGGCCTGGCCCCGCTCGAACATCCGACGCGCCTCGTCGCCTGCGAGCAGGACCTGATCGACGAGCGCGTCGAGCATGGGCCGTCCGCCGATGCGATCGAGATCGAAGCCGCCCGTCACGCGCGCATCATCGTCGCGCTCGGCGCCTCGCGTCTACCGGTACGCGCGGGGCGGGCGCGAGCGGCGCCTCCACCGGTCGGTCTCGCGCGGTCACCGAGCCGAGCGGCGGAGCGTCTCCGCGCGCTGCGGCCTGCTCCGCGATCCGCTGCACGTGCGTCGGCCCGCCGTCGAAGAGCGCCACCGGGTCGATCGCGTGACCGTGATCCCAGAGCTCGAAGTGCACATGCGGCCCGTGCGCGATCCCCGTGTGCCCGACGAGCGCGATGCGCTCGCCGCGCCGTACGCGATAGCCGGCCTGGACGGTCGTGCGCGAGCAGTGAGCGTAGAGCGTGGCCCAGCCGTTCCTGTGCAGGATGATCACGACGTTGCCGTATCCGTGCACGCCGTTGTCGCTGTAGACGACGATGCCGTCGGCCGAGGCGCGAACGACCTCGCCTTCGTCGGCGCCGACGTCGACGCCGCGGTGGATCAGATCGGGCCGCGTCGTGCGCACGTAGCCGTAGCCGCGGCCGAAGCGGCCGTCGTCCACCGGCCAGAGGAGGCGCGCGGGGGAGCGGCCCCGGGCGGCTGCGATCCATCGCGGATCGATCGTCCCGCCCAGGACGCTCGACGCAGCGGCGTGCGTGCCGAGGCCGAGCTGCTCCGCGCGGACGAGCGAAGCGCCGCGAGGCGTCGCGACCGAGCGTGGGCCGTCGCTCCAGTGGAAGCGGCGCGGTGCGTCGTCCTCGTCGTCGTCCGCCGCGCCTTCGAGCCCGGCAGGGTCCGGGGGCGCGCCGCGCGTCGCGTCTCCGGGCGTCGGGTCGGCCGCGGCCGAGCGAACGTTCACGCCGAGGGCGCACAGCAGGAGCGAGGCGATGACCAGCGCGCGCATGCCCGGAGGCCACACCGCCCGCGCTACTGAGTCAAGAAATGGGTGCATGTGAGGCATCGTCGGCTCAGGGGGCGAAGCGCTTCGCTTCTTCAGCGCTGAAGCCTCCGACGGTCTCGCGGATCCAGGGCGCGAGCGCGACGAGCCGCGTCTCTCTCGCCTCGAGCGTCCGTCCATCCTCCGTCGCACCGAACGCGTCGAGCCGGCCGAGGGCCTTCGCGGCCGTGACGAGCATGTCCTGATCGCGGCGTGCGCCGAGGAGCCTCACCTCGTCCCGCGCCCGGAACGCCAGGCAGTCGCTCATCGCTTCCTGGATCGCGCGCTCACGGCCGCGCCGCGCGTACGCCAGCGCGAGGAGCGAGAGCCCGACGAGGGCGGCCCCTGCGGCGAGGATCGCGACGAAGTCACCGTCGCTCGTCGCCTCGCCGAGCGCGTACGCCACCCCGAGGAGGCCGATCGAGAGCGCGAACGCCGCGGCGATGAGGAAGCGCGCGGAGGGGAAGGGCGCGAGCGACCAGCGCGTGGTCATCCCCGCCGCCGCGAGCTGTGTGCTCGCCGCTGCGCCCCGCTGCCAGAGATCAGCGTCGTCGAGTAGCGAGGGGTCCAGCTCGGGAGCGTTCGCGCGGATGCGGGCCACGAGCGCCTCCGCGTTCGACGGCAGCCCCGCGCTGAGCCTCCGCTCGCGCTCGACGACGTCGAGCTCGCGGGTCGAGATCTCTCGCTCCAGCTCCTCGCGGCTCGTCGGCGCGGGGCCGAGCGCGGGGTGCGTGCGCCGGTGCTCGGTCACCCGGGCGAGGGCTTCCTTGACCTCGTTCTCCATCGGAGCCCGCCTCTGCGCGATCTCGAGCCACGCTGTGATCGCGGACACGTCGTGCTCGCTCGATCTCGGGCCTGCGTCGTCACGCGCCTTCCGCGCTCGCACCAGCATGTCCGAGCGTCGCCGCGTGAGCGCATCGTCGAGCGCATCGTCGGCGAGGCGCCCGGCGGCCTCGATGATCGAGCTGGTGGCGAGCCACATCGCGCCAGGCGTGCGCTCGAACTTCGCGAGCGCGTCCTCGAGCTTCCGCTCGAGCTGGGTGATCTCGTCGCGCACTTCTTCGACCGACACGCCGCGATGGTAGCCGCTCGGCGGCGCGCTTGGACGATGAAGGTATGCGCGTCGAGCGCGCGGCGCCGTTCAGTCCGCGGGAAGCTCGATCGTCACCAAGGTCGGCCACGCGGGCGTCTCTTCCAGGCGAACGTGCCCGTCGTGTGCTTCGACGGCGCGCTCGCAGAAGTAGAGGCGCTGCGCGACGGCGCTGGGCGGCGCCGAGCTCGAGACGGTGATCCGGACGGTCGTTCCGGCCTGCGTGGCGTGTAGCTCGATCCGCCCTCCCGACGGAGTCTGCCGCACCGAGCCGTCCAGGAGGCTGTCGAGCGTCCGCCGGAGGAGCGCCCCGTCGGCGCTGAGCACGATGGGCTCGGTGTGCGCCGTCAGCTCGACGCGGCGGGACTTCGCCTGTCGCCCGTGACGGTCCATCAGCCGTTGGACGAGCGGGGCCAGCTCGATCGGAGCCCGATCGAGCGGCGTCCGAGCGGGCTCGAGGCGCGAGATCGAGAGCACGTCTGTGACGAGATCGTTCGTGCGCGAGATGCACTCGGTGGCGTCCGCGATCGCCTCGAGCGCGTCGGGCGCGTCGGGAGACGTCGCCTCCGCGAGGTAGGAGACGCTCGTCGAGACGACCATCAGCGGTGTGCGCAGGTCATGCACGACGAGGCGCGTCATCGCGCGCTGCTGGGCCTGATGCTCGATCAGCGCCCCGAGCTGCGCTTCGAGCGCATCGCGGGCAAACTTCTGCGCGAGGAGCGCCTTCGCTCGAGCCGTCAGGAGCGGAAGGTCGATGGGCGCCTCGAAGCGATCGTCGGCGCCTGCCTCCGCCGCTTCGAGCCAGGTCTGCCGGGCGTCGGGCTGCGTGAGGACGATCACCGGGATGCGCGGAGCGCCTGTGGTCCGCAGCTTCGCGAGCACGGCGAGGCCCTCGGCGGGGCGACGGCGAAGATCGAGGATCGCGAGGTCGGGCGCACGTTCATCGAGAGCGCGGAGCGCGCCGTCGATCGAGCCCGTCGTCACCGCGGCGAGGGGCTCGAGCGCGGAGACGAGAAGCGGAGCGTCTCCGCCTTCGTCGTCCGCGATGAGGATGTGAGCCATCGGGCGCCATTGTCACAGAACGGACCGCCGCGCCGTGCTCGAAGATCTCATGCCCCGAGCCTTTCGGGCGACCGGTACGGATCATGGAGCCACGCCGGCTCATGCAGACCTTCGAAGTCGAACGTCGACGCATGGTGGAGGAACAGCTCGTCCCCCACGGCGTGTGTGACCCGCGCGTCCTCGAGGCGATGGGAGCCGTGCCCCGCGAGCGCTTCCTTCCGCCTGCCTTCGCGCCGTGGGCGTACGAGGACCAGGCCTTTCCGATCGCGGAGCGAGCGACGATCTCCCAGCCGCTCATGCTGGCGACGATGCTGGAGTCCGCACGCTTGAGCCGTGGCGATCGTGCGCTCGACGTCGGCACGGGGTCGGGATACGCGGCGGCGGTTCTGTCGCGACTCGTGCGGGATGTGCACTCCGTCGAGCGCCGCCCGGAGCTCTCGGCGCGCGCGGCGGCCACGCTCCACGAGCTCTCCTACGACAACGTGACGTGCGTCGTCGGCGATGGGACGGTCGGTCTGCGGAAGGTGGCGCCATTCGACGCGATCATCGCGTACGCATCGAGCCGCACGGCGCCGCCGCAGCTCCTCGACCAGCTCGCGATGGGCGGCAGGCTCGTCATCCCCATCGGCGGCGACTCCGAGCAGACGCTCACCCGTATCGTGCGGCTCGGTCGAAACCGGTTCGCCGTGACGCGCCTCGCTGCCGTCTGCTTCGCGCCCCTCGAGCACGCACGGGCGGATCGCCCCGGCGGGTCAGTGGCGTAGGCTCACGAGGGCGCCCTGCGCTCTCGCCGTGCCCGCGCCGACGAGGCGAGCTCGCCGACGAGGGCCGCGAGCTCGTCGGGGTGTATCGGCTTGGGCACATAGGCGTCGAACGCAGCGAGGACGGCCGGGCCCGGCTCGACGTGCCCGCTCACGCCGATGAGCGCATCGCCGCATCGAACGCCGCCTCCGCGGTCCCGACCGATCGCACGACGTGGCCCCGCGCGGTGAGGAGCTCGTCCATCGCCGCGCGGCTGTCGTCGTCATCCTCGACGACGAGGACGTCGACGGAGGTCTCGCTCTCCACCGGGCGGTCTGGTGGCGCTCGCGTCACGAGGCCGCTCGCGTCGGTGTCATGCGCGGTCCCTTGGATAAAACGTGCCCGGTCGCGCCGAGGCGACGCTGTGGCAGCAGACTCGCCCCTACGTGAGGCAGGCGGCGTCGCTCGAGCGCGGCCCCGCCGACCCGAGCGTCGACCCTGGACGAGCGCTCGGGAGGCGATCGCGGACGGGCGACCCGATCCTGGCGCCGCTACCGCACGTTCGTGCTCGCGGCGTCGAAGACCATCATCAAACCGTAGCGAAGCCGGAAGTGGTCGCGCACGAGGTTCCGCCACTCGTCCGCCGAGCCCCCCTGGGCGACATCGAGGCCCCGCGGCCCGAGCTGGTGCGCA
>JBBSAT010000245.1:0-12347 GCA_038252025.1 Polyangiales bacterium
CTGCGGCGACGGCATCGATCAGGACTGCGACATGATGGACGCCGTCTGCGCGGTCGGCGGCGATGGCGGACCGCGCGGTGACGCGGCTCTCGGGGCCGACGCAGGGCCCACGGGACCAGGACCGCGTGGCGCGATGCTGAGCGGTGGATGCAGCGTGAGCCACGGAGGGCAGCCGCGCGGCTCGCTGCTCCTCCTGGGCCTCGCCATGGCCCTCGGGCTCGGCGCTCGTCGTCGTCGCTGAAGCGCTTCCCAGGGCGCGCGAAACGGTGGTCTCGGACTGCCGTGTTGGTGGACACTCGCTCGCATGAGCGACCCGCCTGAAGAGTCGAATCGCGCCCGGGCGCTGAGGGTCGCCGGCCGGCTCAACGAGTATCGGGGCGAGGAGCGCGCCAACCTGCTCCGCGTCGTCGGTATCGCGGCGTTCTACGTCGTCCAGCTGCTCAACCGATATGGCATCGACCTCGGCGCGCTCCACCTCCCGCGCATCGAGATGAGTGACCAGTTGCACGAAGCGATGACGCTCGTCGCGGCGGGATGGCTCGCCGTCGCGATGGCCGTCTCGCTCTCTCTCCGCAATCGCTTCTTCCCCGCCTGGCTCAAGTACGTCGTGACGGGGTTCGACTTCGCCCTCGCCACGCTCGCGCTTTCCTTCGCCGACGGGCCGCGGAGCCCTCTCGTCGTGGTCCTGTTCCCGTTGCTCGTGCTGTCCGCGTTGCGCTTCGAACGCCGGCTCGTGCGCTTCGCCGCGCTCGCGTCGGTCGTCTCGTACGTCTGGCTCGTCGGCCTCGCCGCCTACGTACGCACCGACCTCGCCGTGCCTCGCTATCAGCAGATCCTGATGGTGCTCGCGCTCGCGCTCACGGGCGTGGTGCTCGACGCCATCGTCGGCGCCAGCCGTACCCTCGCGGAAGAGACGGCGGATCGCGACCGACCCGTGGTGGGCCCATGAGCGCGCAGTACTTCGTCTGTCCGTACTGTCAGGCCGGTAATCCCGCCGGGACAGCCACGTGCTGGATGTGCTGCAGCGCGCTTCCGTCCGGTGTCGCGATGGCCGCCGGCGCGCCGGGCCTGGCCTCGACGCTCGCCACGGCTCCCCAGCAAGCCGCCGCGCCCACCCGCGGGGCCACCCCGATCGCCTGGTCCGCCACGCTCATCGTCTCCGTGTTGCTCTCTCTCGCCATCTCCGCGGAGCTCGCGCGCGTGGCGCCCGGTGTGCTGGTGCTCTTTCTGTTCGTCGATCTGCCCGTGATCGGCGCGCTGCTCGTGACCGTCGTGAAGATGTGGGCAGGCGACGGGCCCGCTACCGACGCTGGCGCGGCGCGCACCTTCGCGGTCCGCGCCGTGAAGGGCGTCGCCATCGGTGTCGGCGGCGTCTTCGCCTTGCTCGCGTCGCTCTTCTTGCTGGCCGTCGCGCTCACGGTGATCGCGTTCGTCATCTGCCTCGCCCTCGCCGCCGGGAGCTCGCACTTCTGAGGATCCGCCGATGAGCCGGTTCTGCTGAGATGACCTACACGCTGATCATGCTGGCTGCGATCGCCACGGGCGTGCTCGTGCGTCGGCGCTCGGGCGCGTCGCTGGCGATCCCTCGCTGGCAGAGCGCGCTGCTCGGTCTCGGGGCGTTCATCGGCGGGGCGCTCTTCGCCAAGCTTCCGTACGTGCTGACGGATTGGGAGGGGCTCCGTAGCGGGAACGCGTGGCTCGCGGACGGGCGCACGCTCACGTGGGGCTTCGTCGGGGGCTACCTCGGCGTCGAGATCGTGAAGTGGGCGCTCCAGATCCGGATGAAGACGGGCGACACCTTCGCGGTGCCCGTGGCCGCCTCGGTCGCCGTCGGCCGCCTCGGCTGCTTCGTCGGCGGCTGCTGCTTCGGTCGCGAGACGGATCTGCCGTGGGGCGTCGACTTCGGCGACGGGCTCCATCGACATCCGACGCAGCTCTACGAGGCGGCGTTTCATGCGACCGCTGCGATCGTGTTGAACGCGATCGGACGCCGTGGAGCGTTCCCACACCAGCGCATCAAGCTCTACATCATGTCCTACATGGTCTATCGCTTCTTCACCGAGTGGCTGCGGCCCGAGCCCATCGTGGGGCTGGGCCTGACCTTCTATCAGTGGTCCGCGATGGCCTTCTTCGCGCTGTTCGCAGGTCTCTTCGCGATGGATCGACAGGTCTCCAGCGAGACTCCGATCGGGGCGACGTGAGCGAGCTCTCCCCGCACGAACTGGCTCTGCGCCAGGCGGCCGGCGCAACGTCGGCGGCGCGCTTCGAGGGCGAGGAGGCCGCAAACGTCGTTCGCGCGGTGATCGCCGTCGCGCTCGTCGTGTGCGACCAGCCCGCGTTCGCGATCGCGCTCGCTTGCTTCGTCTTCGCCGTCGCCACGGTCGTGCGCAGCGGCCGCTTCGCGATGCCGCTCTCGCTCCTCACGATCGGCGTCGACACGATGGCGCTCGTCTGGGGGCTCGAAGGCGGTCGCGGCGATTCGCGGGCGTTGCTGGTGCTCGGAGCGATCGGCGTGCTCATGGCCACGCTCCGGCTCTCGCCGGTCCTCACCCTCGGCGCGGGCCTGCATGCCGGCGCGGTCGTCCGCGGAGCGGAGCGCGCCAGCATACTCGTTCACCCCTCGAGCGTGCCTTCACACGAGCCTTCGTACGCGCTCGTTCCGGTCGCGCTGGGCCTGCTCGTGGCGGGCGTGCTCGCGCTGGCCTCGCGTCGCCTGACGCGACCTCCGCGTTCGGCGAGAGAGCCGCTCGACGAGACGGCGGCTATCGCGCGCCGGCCACGCGCGCTGCGTTGAACTTCACGATCTGCGCTGTCTGCCACGCGCCCACGGGAACAGCAGAGCAGTGCACCGCGTGTGGCGTGGATCTTTGGACGACGCCGCCCGTCGACGCTTCGCGTGAGGCGCAGCGGTTCGTCGATCCTCGGGTCGGACGACGGCGGCTGACGGCATCGGTCGGGCTCGCGACATGCGCAGTGATCGGGTCGTTCGCGTCGCTCGCGAGCGCAGGCGAGACGGCGCTCGTGCTCGTCGTGCCCGCGCTCTTCGTCGTCGCGGCGCTGTTGCCGGTCCTCGCGTACGTGCGCTCGTCGCGCGGAAGAGAGGGGGCGCTCCTCGCCGCGACGGATCTCGCGCGCCCGCTCGACGCGATGCTCAGCGTCGTGCTCATTCTCTCGACCGCCGTCCTCGCGATCACGGCGGCAGGCGTGGTCTTGAGCGCGATCTGTTCGGGACTTGCGCTCGGAATCGGTTAGTCACCCAGGCAAAATGACCCAGCCGAAGCCCGATCGTACCGTTTCGCGACGCAGACTCGTGTTCATTACCCGAACGGCGTCTCGTAGAGAGTCGTTCTCGATGGCCTGTGAGTTGCTTCGCGGGCCCTTCAACATGAGATCCCCAGTCCCGAACTTCCTGTTTGCGTCGATCGTCGCAGTGCTCCTGGCCGTGCCGATATCATCCCGCGCACAGCCCCCGACTACCGAGCCGACGAGCGAGGTCGAAGCACCCCCGGACGCGACCGGAACGGGGCCCGTCGCGCCGAGCACGGGCTCGCCGGTGGAGCCTGCCGCCGCCGCCCCTGCGACTCCCGTCGTGGAAGCGGCGGAGCCATCGGCCGACACGACCGCGCCGGCAGCGATCGTCGAGACTGTGCCCCCGGCTCCTGCCGAGGTCGTGAGCCCGCTTCCCGCCGTGACCGCTGCGAGCGGTGACATCGAAGGCGGCATCAGCGCGGCCGACGGCGCCTACGTGCGCACGCACGATCGCGCGTGGTCGCTCCGGATCGGCGGCCTCTTCCAGCTCCGAGTGGACGGAAGCTCGTCGCCCGATCCCTCGCGCGAGTTCGAGTTCGTGCCGGTGATGAGTCGTCTCTATCTCCAGGGAGCGCTCTCGCAGCCCTGGATCCGCTACTACTTCCAGACGGAGTTCGCAGGGCAGACGAACCCGGCGGCGAGCGGCGCGGTACCTCCTGCGCCCCGCATCCTCGACGCCTGGTTCGAGGCGCAGCCGCACGAGGCCTTCGGCGTGCGCGTCGGCATGATGCGTCCGTTCTTCACGCGCTCGTGGATCGCCGGGCTGAACCGGATGCTGATGTTCGATCGCACGGACGCGAACCTCTTCTTCCGGAACCACGGCACGGTCGGCGGTGGCAGCACCTTCCCGTTCATGAGCACCGACATGGCGGGCAATCCGATCACGACGAACGTGACTCCGAACCTTCCGGTCACCTGGGATCGCGACATCGGAGCGACCATCTTCGGAACGCCGGCTGATGGTCTGTTCGAGTATTACGCCGGCGTCTTCAACGGAAACGGCTTCCTGTTCGGCCGCAACGAGGCCGCGTCTGCGATGCCGATGGTTCGCCTCGCGGTGAACCCGCTCGGACGCATGGCGTATGACGAGACCATCGCGGCCTCGAACCCGCACGCCCCGCCCCGCATGCAGATCGGCGTGGCGGGCTACTACAACAACTACCACACGTCGCTGACGCTCCCGCCATCTGGGATGCTGCCCATCCCGACGCAGACGTTCGGCCAGGAGGAGCAGTTCACGTTCGGCAGCGACGTCTCGATGCAGTTCGAGGGCGTCTACCTCACCGGCGAGTTCTACTTCCGCCACCGAAACATCCTCTCCAACGGCGCGGGCGGGAGCAGCTCGCACGACGAGATGGGCGGGATGGGGATGGCGGGCTGGATGTTCTGGGCGCCCTACCTCGAGGTCGCCGCGCGCTTCAGCATGATCGACCCGAACCTCGGGCGTGCCGGTGACTTCCGTCAGGTCTACGACGTGGGCCTCAACCTCTATCCGGCCGGCAACAACGTGAAGCTCGAGCTTCGCTACACGGCGTCCATCAACGACGCGACGCAGTCGGGCTCCGTCGACGGAGCGTCCTTCACGATCCCGAGCGGGCAGACGGTCCACACCGTCGGCTTGTGGCTGCAGATGTACATCTGAGGGCTTCGGGAGGAGGTCCGCCGCGTGCCGCTCACTCGGCGTCGGCGGACCGCGTGTGCGTGAAGACGAGCCCGCCTTCGGCGTTCACGTCGACGTGGACGGTGTCGCCGGGCGTGTAGCCGCCGCGGAGGATCTCCTCCGCGAGCGGATCCTGGAGGTACTTCACGATCACCCGCTTCAGCGGGCGCGCGCCGAACGCAGGCTCGTACCCGAGGTCTACCAGGCGATCCTTGGCGGCGTTCGTCACGTCCAGCGAGATGCGCCTGTCGACGAGCAGCTTCTTCACGCTCGCGAGCTGGATCTCGATGACGCCGCGCAGGTCCTTCTTTCCGAGCGGATCGAAGATGACCACGTCGTCGATGCGGTTGAGGAACTCGGGACGGAAGTGGCGCTTGAGCTCGACCTCGAGCTTCTCGCGGATTCCCTCGCGCGTGACGCCCTCGCCGTGATCGAGGATCGCGTGACCGCCCACGTTGCTCGTCATGATGATGACCGTATCCGAGAAGTGGGCGACCTGACCTCGCGAGTCGGTGAGCCGCCCGTCGTCGAGCACCTGGAGCAGGATGTTGAAGACGTCCGGGTGTGCCTTCTCCATCTCGTCGAACAGCACGACCGAGTAGGGGCGGCGCCTCACCGCCTCCGTGAGGAAGCCTCCCTCCTCGCTGTCGACGTAGCCCGGTGGAGAGCCGAGCAGGCGCGCCACCATGTGCTTCTCCATGAACTCGCTCATGTCGAGCCGGGTGAGCGAGGCGTCGTCGTCGAAGAGGAACTCGGCGAGCGCCTTCGCGAGCTCGGTCTTCCCGACGCCGGTCGGCCCGAGGAAGAGGAAGCTCCCGATCGGCTTCTTCGGATCGCGAAGACCGACGCGCCCGCGCCGCACGGCCCGGCTCACCGCGAGCACGGCGGGCTCCTGTCCGATCACGCGTTGCCCGAGCGTCTCTTCCATGCGGAGGAGCTTCTCCGTCTCGGCCTCGAGCATCTTGGACACGGGGACGCCGGTCCACGTCGCGACCACGTCCGCCACGTCGCTCTCGAGCACGCGATCGCGCACGCGCGAGACCGATGAGCCGTCCGGGCCGCGAGCCTCTTCGAGCTGCTTCTCGAGCAGCGGGATGGTGCCGAAGCGGAGCTCGCCGGCCTTGGCCTGATCGCCCGCCGCGCGCGCCGCCTCGTGCGCCCTCTGCGCGGCCTCGAGATCGGTGCTCAGCTTCTTCACCGCGCTGGCTCTCGCGCTCGACTCGCTCCACGCAGCGCGCAGCGCGCTCGCCTTCGGCGCGAGCGTCTCGATCTCGGCGTCGATCTTCGCCTTCTGGCGCCGGCTCTCGTCGTCGAGGTCGTCCTCGAGCGACTTCGACTCGGCGTGGAGCGTGTTGAGGCGCTGCTCGATGGCGTCGAGGTCCGCCGGAACGCTCTCGGCCTCCACCCGCACGCGCGCCGCCGCCTCGTCGAGCAGATCGATCGCGGACTTCGGGAGCGTCGCGGCCGGGATGTAGCGGCGCGCGAAGCGCACGGCCGCGAGGATCGCCGGGTCCGAGATCTTGATGCCGTGCACCGCCTCGTAGCGCCCGATGACGCCGCGACAGATGGCGATGGCCTCGTCGGGCGTCGGAGCCTCGACCGGGATCGCGACGAAGCGGCGGATGAGCGTCGGATCCTGCTCCATCCCTTTCTTCACGACGTCGGGCGTCGCGAGGCCGATCGCGCGCAGCTCGCCTCGCGCGAGGGCCGCGCCGAGGATCGCTGCGGCGCCCGAGGGCGCGCGCTCGCCGAAGAGCTGACCGAGGTCGGGCAGCACGAGCAGCACTTCGCCCTCGCTCACCGCGTGGAGCAGCTGACGCATCCGGTCTTCGGCCTCGCCGCGCAGCTTCGCGCCGGCGAGCAGCGCGGGGAGATCGAGCGCGACGAGCCGTCGGTTCTCGAGCAGCGTCGGCACGTCGCCACGCGCGATCCGCATCGCGAGCCCGTGCACGATCGACATCTTGCCGATGCCGGACTCGCCGACGAGGAGAGGCGCGTTCTCGTAGCGTCGCGCGAGCACCTGGAGGATCCGGCGGAGCTCCGCGTCGCGACCGATGACCGGATCGAGCGCGTCCTCTCTCGCGAGCTTCACGAGATCACGCCCGTACTGCTCGAGGAGATCTCCCTTCGCGCCGCGCGAGCCAGCGCCGTTCGACGGCGTGTTCGGGCTCGACAGATCGGCGCCCGTCGCGAGCGCGCGCACGATCGGCCCGGTGAGCGAGACCGCCCGGAACACCGCCGGGATCGGGCCCGTCGTCTCCTGCGAGCACGCCATCAGCAAGTGCAGCGGCGACACGAGCGCTCCGCGATCGCGCGCGGCCTCACCCTCGGCGCGCGCGAGCAGGTCGTGCATGCGCGGAGAGAAGTAGCCGACGCCGCCCGCGTTCTTCGGAAGCTTGCGGAGCTGGGCCTCCGCTTCGAGCAGCGCGTCGCTCGGGTCGATGCCGCCGCGGCCGAGCGCCGCTTGCACGGGCTCGCTCCGCTCGAGCAAGCGGTAGAGCGCGTGGATGGGCTCGATGTCCGGGTTCTTCCGCTCGTCGGCGAGCGCTTGCGCAGCGGCCACCAGCCGTTGCGCGTCCTTGTCGTAGGCCTCGAGCCTGAGCGTGACGGTCGACATGCGAACGTTCTCTCCCCCCGCGTCGGTGCGGGGCGCGGAGCATATCATCGCGGCCGTTCCGGCCCGCGCGTCGCGTTCGATTTGCGGACCGGATGCGCTCGTGCTTCCACTCGCGCGGGCAGAGCACTTCGAGGTGAGCGATGGCGAGCGCAGAGGGAACCTGGACCGCGCATCCGCACGGGCCCATCGAGAAGATCGGCTCGCGCATCTGGCGGGTGCAGGGCGACGTCCCCGGCATGCCGCTCAAGCGCGTGATGACGATCGCGCGTCTGAGCGACGGTAGGCTCGTGATCCACAGCGCGATCGCGCTCGACGAGGCCGCGATGCGAGAGATCGACGCCTGGGGCGAGGTCGCGTTCGTCCTCGTGCCGAACGGCTTCCATCGGCTCGACGCTGCGGCGTTCGCTCGACGGTATCCGAGCGCGAAGGTCCTCTGTCCGCGTGGGTCGCGGGCGAAGGTCGCCGCGGTCGTCCCGTCCGTGGGCGACTACAGCGAGCTACCGAGCGACGCCGGCGTCTCGCTCGCGCTCATCGACGGCGTGGGAGATCAAGAAGGCGTGATGACCGTCCGTGACGAGTCCGGCGTGTCGCTCGTCGTGACCGACACGGTGTTCAACATGCCCCACCTCCACGGCGCACAGGGGCTCGTGCTCAAGCACGTCACGCAGTCGAGCGGCGGTCCTCGCGTGACGCGGATCGCGCGGATGTTCCTCGTGAAGGACAAGAAGGCCTTCGCGGCGCACCTCGAGCGGATGGCGCAGACGGAGGGCCTCGCGCGGGTGATCGTCGGGCATCACGAGATGATCACCGACGCGCCGGCGGACACCCTGCGCCGCGTGGCCGCCACGCTCTGAGCACGCAGGAGCGGCGCGCTCAGCCGACCTTCTTCAGGTACCGCGCGCGCAGGTCGTTCACGACGTGGTGGAGCATCCGCTCCTCGTCGCCCGACAGGTTTCCGCGCGTCTTTTCCTCGAGGACGATCAGGATCTCGAGCGTGTGCTTCGCGCTCGAGACGTCGGCCGCGTGCCCCTCGGGAGGTGCGATCTCGCCGAGCTGGATCATGCACGTCGTGCTCATCGACAACACGAACGTCGTGAAGTCGATCGGCGGGCTGCCGTCTCCGCCGGGAAGCGGGGCCTCCGGCGGAGCTTCCTGATCCTCGTCGCTCACGCGGCTCATTCCTCGTCGTCGTCGGCCGGTGCGTCGTCTTCTTCCTCGTCGCGCTCGGCCTTGGCCTCGGCCTCGGCGGTGCTCGTCGTCACGTTGTCTGCGCGATCGGGCAGGGTGGCGATCGACTTGTCGAGCGTCTTCTGGTCGATCAGGCCGAGCGTCACGTTCCGCTGCGCGATGCGCTTGTCGAACAGGAATTCCTGGCTGGACATGCTCTTCTTCTTCTCCGTGGGCGCGCGAGTCTAGAGAGGCCCGGGCAAGAGTCAAACGGGACGGCTCTTGCGAACGGGTCGCGCTGGGGCTATTTACTCGGCGCCGCTGCGCCTCCCCGACGTGTCGGCGTGATCGATCGAGGCCTTTGCCTCGCGATCTCTTCCGAGACCTCCTCTCCAGAAGACAAGGCTCGGGGAGCCACCCTGGTCGGGCCGCTGATGCGCCCCAGGGAACCGGCGCCGAAGACCGGGTCCAACGAGACCCCCTGGCACGCATGACAGACCGTTCTTCTTCCGATCCCGATCGGCCCAGCCCCACAGGCGAAGCCACCCCGGAGCCCAGACCGCGAACCTCCCGGCGGCGCACACGCGCTCCCCGGCCGGAGCCCATCGTCGAGGTGCTCGAAGGCTCGCCCGCCGAGGCCCTCCCCGCCGCGCCCGAGCGCGACCGCTTCGGCAGCGGCCCGCGGCCCGCGGTCTATCCGCGCTCCTTTCCCCCCGGCCACGTCGACGAGGACGCCGTCCGCGTCATCAAGCGGCTCAACCGCGCCGGCTTCGAGGCCTACCTGGTCGGCGGGGGCGTTCGCGATCTCCTCCTCGGAAGAAAGCCCAAGGACTTCGACCTCGCCACGAGCGCCCGGCCGAACGACGTGAAGCAGCTCTTCCGAAACTGCCGGATCATCGGCCGCCGCTTCCGCCTCGCCCACATCCTCTTCGGCGGCGGGAAGGTGATCGAGACGGCCACGTTCCGGCGCGACCCGAGCGCGAACGAGGAGACCGAGAACTGGAGCGAGAGCGAGGGCGACACCGAGGGCTCGACCGTCATCGCGCCGCGCGCGAAGTCGCGGGACGACGATGCCGACCTTCTGATCCGCCACGACAACGTCTTCGGTGAGCCGCACGAGGACGCGATGCGGCGCGACTTCACCATCAACGGGCTCTTCTACGACGTCGAGCGCGAAGAGGTCATCGACTACGTCGGCGGCATGCCGGACCTCGAGGCGCGCGTGGTGAGGACCATCGGCCTGCCGGACGTCCGCTTTCGCGAGGATCCCGTCCGCATGCTGCGGGCCATCAAGTTCTCCGCGCGCTGCGATCTCGGCATCGATCCGGAGGTCTACGACGCGCTCGTCGCGCAGCGTGAGGAGCTCGAGAAAGCGGCGAAGGCGCGCGTCCTCGAGGAGATCCTCCGCCTCATCCGCGGCGGCGCGGCGCACCGCTCCATCTGGCTGGCCTGGGAGATGGGCATCCTCGCCGCCATCCTTCCGGAGCTCGCGACCTTCCTCGACGACGACGCGCGCGGCGCCAAGACGCTCTGGGGACGGCTCGACGCGATCGACGCCAAGATCGGCGCGGGCGTCCTTCCGAGCGACGTCGTGCTGCTCACGGCGCTTCTCTTCGGCCCCATCCACGAGGCGCTCGAAGGTGCCCGTGATCCGCTCGCCGCCTACGAGGAGTTCATGCAGGGCCTCGTCGGCTCGGCCGCGATCCCGCGCCGGATGAAGGAGCGGATGCGCGCGGTGGTCGGCTGCGAGCAGCGGATTCGTCGCGGGCGGATCGGATCGCTCGCGCACCGCGACTTCTTCCCGGAGGCAGCGATGCTCTACGAGATCGACTGCTACGCGCGCGGCGCGACGCCGGCCGATCTGCAGTCCGAGATCGAGAACGCGCCTGCGCTCGAGGAAGGGCCTCGCCGACGACGTCGCCGGCGTCGTGGTCCGCCTTCGTGAACGTCGAGCTGGCTGCGCCCGACTTCGACTTCGCTGCTTCGATCGTCTGGCAGGGCGAGGGTCTCGTCGCCGTCGACAAGCCGGCGGGCATCCTCTCGCAGCCGGGGAGCGACGGGCCGAACCTCGTCGATGCAGCGCGCGCGCACTTCCGGAGCCCGAGCGTGGGCGTCCTCCATCGCCTCGACCGAAACGTCTCGGGCCTCGTCCTGCTCTCGACGAGCAAGGACGTGGCGCGGGCGATGAGCGCGCAGTTCGCGAAGGGCAAGGTCGACCGGCGCTACGTCGCCATCGTGATGGGGTCGCCGGGCGGCACGTTCGCGATCGACGCTTGGCTCTCGAAGGACGAAGAGCTCAACCTGGTCGAGGCGCGCGCGGAGGCGCGGCTCACTGCGGCCGAGCGTGCGAGCTTCGTGGCGGCGCGCACCGAGGTCACCGTGACGGAGCGCTTCTCGGCGATCTTCGGCCGCGCTGCCGAGGTGGAGGCGAGGCCGATCACGGGGCGCTCGCACCAGATCCGCGCGCACCTCGCGCACGCGGGCTTTCCCATCGTGGGCGACGCGAAGTACGGGCAGCGCGTGCGCGGCCTCGCGCGGCCGCTGCTGCATGCGCGGAAGATCACGTTCGTCGATCCGAAGAGCGGCGAGCCCGTCACCCTCGAGGTCAAGGAGCCGTGGTCGCGCTCGGAGATCGTGAAGCTGCGTCGTTACTGACGCAGGGCGCGAGCGGGCTTGACGTGCGACGACCGGCGCTGGTAGCCCGGGCGCAGAGGTGCTCGCCATGTCGCTCTACGAAGAGATCATCCCGCCCTGTCAGAAGTTCCTCGACAACCTCGATGCGTGGCTGAATGCCGGCGTCGAGCACGCGAAGAGCAAGAGCTTCGATCCTGCGGTCCTGCTGAACGCGCGCCTCGCGCCGGATCAGTTCCCGCTCATCCGCCAGATCTCGGCGGCGTGCGACCAGGCGAAGGCCACCGCGGCGCGCGTGGCCGGGCGCGAGCCGCCCAAGCACCCGGACACCGAGCAGACCCTCGACGAGATCCGTGCGCGCATCAACACCGTGCGGGAGTACCTGAAGACGCTCACGCCGGCCGACTTCGACGGCGCCGAGACGCGCTCCGTGCCCCTGGCCTTCGCGCCCGGCGCGTTCATGGCGGCGCCGGACTTCGTGCGCGAGCTCGGGATGCCGAACTTCTACTTCCACACGACGCTCGCCTACGAGATCTTGCGCCACAACGGCGTCGACCTCGGCAAGCGCCACTTCATCGGCCACCTGACGATCAGGAACGCCTGAGCCCGCGGGGACGCGCGCGGGGACGCGCGCGGGCAGCGCGCGGGGACGCGCGTCGTCATTTTCGTCATATCGACCGAGCGGTCGCAGCCCGCGGGGACGCGCGCGCGCGGGCAGCGCGCGGGCGCGGGCAGCGCGCGGGGACGCGCGTCGTCATTTTCGTCATATCGACCGAGCGGTCGCAGCCCGCGGGGACGCGCGTCGTCATTTTCGTCATATCGACCGAGCGGTCGCGGCTCACATGGCGAAAATGACGAGGGTGCAGATCCCGATCTTCATGGCTGGTCACGCGGCCTCCGCGAGCGGGGCATTGGGCTTGGCGTCGTGAGTCCGAGTCGGCTTGGGGTTCGCCGCGAGCGTGA
>JBBSAT010000246.1:0-12253 GCA_038252025.1 Polyangiales bacterium
AACGGTATTGAAGCGCGCCGTGCGAGA
This sequence comes from Polyangiales bacterium, assembly GCA_038252025.1. Lineage (GTDB taxonomy): Bacteria > Myxococcota_A > Polyangia > Polyangiales > Sandaracinaceae > JBBSAT01. The sequence goes on from JBBSAT010000246.1 coordinate 28, forward strand.
GCGGCCACTCTCGAGCCCCGCAAATGCACCGTTGACCTTTCGCCGCGGGGTGGGAGCGTCCATCCGCGGGGTGCTCGATGGAGTTCGACGGATTCGATCTAGGCAGTGAGGTGCAGAGGGCCGTGGAGCGCGCGCTCCGCGAGCTACGCACGGTCAACGTTCTGATCGCGGGACGAACCGGTGTCGGCAAGAGCACGCTGGTCAACGCGATGTTCGCCGGCAACCTCGCCGAGACGGGGCAAGGCCGACCCGTCACGACCTCCACGCGCGAGTACTGGAAGGAAGGAATCCCGCTCCGCATCTTCGACACGCGTGGTCTCGAGACAGCGGCGTACGCCGAGACGCTGGGCGAGCTGCGCAAGTTCATCGCGGAACGCGCGCTGGACACGAACGCCGACCGGCACGTCCACGTCGCGTGGGTCTGCGTGGCGGAAGACTCGCGCCGTGTCGAGCGCGCGGAGGTCGAGACGCACGAGATACTCGCGCGCTACGTGCCCGTCCTCGGCGTCGTGACGAAGGCGCGCGCCGATCAGGGGTTTCGCGCCGTGGTGCAGGATCTCTTGCCGCTCGCGCGCAACGTGGTGCGGGTGCGCGCCGTGCGAGAGGAGCTCGACGACGGTCACGTGGTCGAGCAGTTCGGCCTGGAGACCTTGGTGGAGGCGACGCTCCAGATCGTGCCCGAGTCGCACCGGCGGGCGTTCGTGGCGGCGCAGCGGGCATCGCTCGAGCACAAGCGGCGCCATGCGCACGGCATCGTCGCGACGTCCTCCATCACGGCGGCGGGGTTCGCGGCGACGCCTCTTCCTTTCGCGGACGCCGCGGCGCTGGTGCCGATCCAGATCGGGATGCTCGCGGGGATCTCGGCGACGTGGGGCCTGCCGATCTCGACGGCGTTCCTGACGACGCTGCTCGCGGCGGCCTCGGGCGCGACGGCCGCGACGTTCGTCGGTCGTGCGGTGGTCGGCGGCCTGTTGAAGCTGATCCCGGGCGCAGGCTCGGTGCTCGGCGGCGCGATCTCGGCGGCGACGGCGAGCACCATCACGGCCGCTCTCGGCGAGACCTACATCGTCACGCTCTCGACCTTGTTCTCGGCCAAGGACGGTCAGATCCCGACGCCGGACGAAGTGAAGCAGGAATTCCAGAGGCGCCTCGCCGAGCGATTCCGCCGCCCCGACTCCTCACCGAATGCGTGAGAGGTCCTCGCTGCCACCGCCGCGCCCGAACGCGCTCGGCGTGGCTCCCGGACCGATACGTCTAGCGAGCTGCGTACGGCGCGAGCACGCGAAGGAGCTCGCGCGTGAAGTGCTCGGGATGCTCGCGGTGCATGAAGTGGCCGCCGGGCATCATCACGACCTCGTAGGCCGCGGCGTAGCGCGAGCGCGCTCGGTCGTAGACGACGGGCGGGAACGTGTCGTCCGTGCCGGCGAACGCGGCGGCGGCGCACTCGACCCTGCGGCGCTGCGCGACGGGCACTCCGAGCTGGAGCGCGCGGTAGTAGCCGAGCGCGGCCTCGAGGGAGCCGGGCTCGCGCAGCGCGCGCTTCACAGCGTCGGTCTCGCCGGGCGGGACCTTCCAGGCCGGAGACCACCGCTGCACGAGCTCGTCGATGTAGGCGAGGTCGTTCGCGCGAATCGCCTTCGCTGCACCGGCGCGACGCAGATAGAAGAAGTGACGCACCGCCCAGACGAGCGTCGGCGTCGGCGTGACGCCGGCCGGCTGCGGGATCCCCACGGTGACCAGCATACGGAGACGCTCGGGCGCGAGGCCCGCCGCCGAGTACGCGGCGCTCGCGCCCCAGTCATGGCCGACGAGGACGAAGTCGCGCTCGCCGAGGGCCGTCGCGATCTCGAGCGCGTCGCGGCCGAGGGTGTCGGCGTCGTAGGCTTCGACCTTCGGGATCTCGGTCGGCGCATACCCGCGCATGAACGGCGTCACGACGCGGAAGCCCGCCGCCGCGAGCGCGGGCCGAACGTGGTCCCACGTGTGCGCCGTGTCGAGGAAGCCGTGCAAGAGGAGCGCGAGCGGGCCGGACCCCTCCTCGAAGTACGCGAAGCGGAGCCCATTCGCGGTCACGAAGCGTGGCGTGGAGCTCATCGGACGCTCGTAGCACGCGAGCGGGCCGTTCTACGGGACGTGCCACGGCGGCAGCTCGAAGTAGTCGTTCGCAGGCGAGTGGTGATGGAAGACGAGCGCTCCGTAGTGGCGCGACGGGAACATCGCGTCGAAGCCGACTCCCCACGCGACGCTCGTGTCCCAGACGGGCGGAGTCGCCGCCTCCGCCGCAGCCACGTCGACGAGCGCGAACGGGAGCCCGAGGCCATCGAGCAGAGCCTCGAGATGATCTTCCACCGAGTATCCGATGGTCATCCGGCCTTGCGTCCAGTCGATGTCGGCGGTGCGGCTGAGCTGGCCGATCGGTAGGTAGTGATCGAGCGCGCCGCGCGCCTCGAGCAGCGTCATCATGTTCGGGACGCCCACCCACTGACCGAAGGTCACTTCGTCCGAGTGGCGCATCACGTGCCCGTCGTGGGCCCAGACGATGATCCGCGAGCTCGGGTGATCGAGACGACGAAGCGTCTCGAAGCCGTCTGCCATCGCCACGTCGCGAAGCGGGTTCGCGTGCGCGAGGTCGCCGCGGCTCAGGTAATAGATTGACTCGTCGAACGCGAGCATCTCGACGACGGAGAGTCGCGCCAGCTCGAGCTCTCTCTCGGAGCTCAGCCCGATCCACTCGGCGCGATGCGACGCGATCGCGGCGATCGCGGCGGACGCCCCCGCCTCGCAGGCGTCGTGGCCAGCCTGGGGGAGCGGCGTCGTCTCCATGAAGTAGGCGAGGACCGCCGGGTCGGCGAAGAACGTGGGCTCGTCCGCGTAGCCGACGCCGAGACACGTCGAGAGGCCGTCCGCGAGCGATGCGGCGTCGGCCGGCGCGACGCGCTCGAGATAGGCGCGCAGCGCGGGGTGCGTCGTCCACGGCTGCCGCACGTCGAAGCCGAAGGCACCGACGCGGTCGGATGGATGCGCGGTGTTCCACTCGCAGAGCCACGCGAGCAGCTCCGGCGTCGAGCGGTCCCACCAGATCGGGTTGAGCGCGAACGCGGCGTCCTCCGGCGTGCCCGCGCACGTGTCGAGATAGGACGCGAGCTGCGCCTCGATCCCGGTGCGCGAGCCCTCGAACGCGATCGTACGAAAGTCGTGGTGCGTGACGAGGTAGCGGATGAGCCTCGTCCGCATGCGGACCTCGCCGCCGGTCGTGTGCACGCTCTCACCGATGCCCACCACGAGCGCATCGCCGACGAGCGGGGCGAGCGCGGCGAGATCGTCATCGGGAAGCGTCGGGTCGGTGCCGCTGAGCTCGGACACGGGCTGGGGTCCCGCGTCCGTGCCGGTGTCGAGGAGGGGCGCCGCATCGTCGACCGCCGCGTCGAAGCCTCCGTCCACTGGAGCGGCGGGGGCGCCGCAACCGAACGAGAGGAGCAGTGTCGCGAAGGTGAGCGCTCGCCGTGATCTCATTCGCGCATGCTCTCGGAGCACGCGATCCCGGTCAAGCGAGGCTGGCTCACGGCGCGTGCGAGACGAGGTACGCCTGCACGGTGTTGCCCCACGCGGTGGGGTCGAGCATCGACGCGTCGTGCGTGACGTTCAGCAGATCGGGGCCGCAATCGCTGAACGGCTCGAAGTCCCACGCGAGGTTGGGAATCTGCTTGGCCTCGAGGTCGGCAAAGAACGCGGCCGAGTCGCCGAGCGATCCGTACTCGCCGACGATGACGGGGAGGCTCGCGTACGTGTAGGACTCGGGCGTGGGTGGGTATCCGTGCACTTCGTAGACGACGTTGTCGAAGGTCAGCGGCGAGCTCGCGTACACGCTGAGGTCGCTCGTCCAGCCGTTGCCCTGCACCGACACGATGTGGTGCGGCACGCCGAGGCGATCCTCTTCGGCGCGGATCACGCCGACGGCGTGCGCCATCGCGGCGGCGATCACCTCCGCCGATCGCTGGTTCCCGCCCGGCTCGTTCGAGACGCCGAACATCACGAAGGGCGCGTGCGCGAACGTGTTCACGAGCGCGACGTAGGTGTCGTCGGTCCCGTTCGGGAAGAGAGCTGCGTCGGGCGTGCTGCTCGCGTCCGACGGGATCCCCGTCGCCTCCGGGTCGCCGTGGATCTCGTCCTGCAAGATCATCGAGGCGTGGCTCCGCAGCGCGACCAGCACGTACACGCCCGGGCTCGCGCCGATGGCGTCGATCACCTGCGTCATCGGCTCCTGGTACTGCGCCGGGCTTTCCGTCCAGCTCGTCTCGGTGGGGTAGCTCGCCATCCCGAGCGAGACGCGCACGAACGTCGGATGCCAGTCGCTGATGAGACCGGCCACGACGCTCTCTAGCTGCGCCTCCGCGTCGGTGTCCCAGAGCGTGTTGTTGTACCCGCACAGAAACACGTCATCCATGTTCACGCCGCGGCCCATCCAGATCGCGCCGCCGCCGGCACCGTCCGAGACGTGGATGTGGTTGCCTTCCGTGTAGAGCCACCCCGCGGGCAGGACGCTGGCGTCGAGCGCTCCAGCATCGTCCGCTCGAGCGTCCAGGTCGCTGGCTCCGTCGGCGAGGCCCGCATCGAGAGTCGCGCGCGCGTCGACGCTCGCGTCTTGGGCGATCGGTGCGGCCTCGCAGCCGGCCGTGAGCGAGGGAACGGCGAGAGCGAGGACCAGACCGAAGGAAGAAGAGCGCATCGGCCGATGATATCCGAGACGCGCGTGAATCGGCGCGGTCCGTAGTGGGCACGACGTCCTCGTGGGGAGCGCAGGGTGCGTCCAGGGATTGGTCGGCGAGCGACCCCGCGCGCGAGCGGATCGGCCCGCTCGATCACGTGTTGCCGTGGAAAGGTGCGGTCCGTCGATCGCGGTCGAGGCCTGCGCGCGCTGGTCGTCCGGTTGCTCCGACGGGCGCCGACGGAGGTCGTCATGTCCGCTCGCCTCACCCGCTGCGTCGCTCTCTTCTGGGTCACTGCCATGCTCGTCCCGGGCTGCGCGCCGATGGACGACGAGGCGATCGGAGCCGTCGAGGGAGAGCTGACGGTCTGTGCGCACGGCACGACGGTCGAGGGCATCGACGTCTCGTCGTGGCAGGGCCACATCAACTGGACCTCGGTCGCACACGCGGGCGTTCGCTACGCGATCGTCCGGATCGGCGACGGCACCTATCACGACCCGGACTTCGCCACGAACTGGGCGGGCGCTCGGCACGCAGGGCTGATCCGCGGCGCGTACCAGTTCTTCGAGCCGCGCACCGATGCGGTGACGCAGGCCAACCTCGTGATCGCTGCAGTCGGTCGCCTCGGCACGGGCGATCTGCCCGTGACGCTCGACGTCGAGAAGCCCTCGCCGGGCGTCACGCCCGCGCAGTACGCCGCAGCGATCCGGCGCTGGGTGGACCGCGTCTACGCGGGAACCGGCCGTCATCCGATCATCTACACGGGCCGCTACTACTGGGATCCGTACGTCGCGAGCTCGGCGTTCAACACGCTCCCGCTCTGGCACGCGCAGTACACGAGCGCGTCGTGCCCGAACATCAACGATCGCTGGCACACGTGGGCGTTCTGGCAGTACACGTCGACCGGCCGCGTCGCGGGCATCTCGGGCAACGTCGATCGCGATCGCTTCAACGGGACCTTCACCCAGCTGCAGGCGCTCGCCGGCATCGAGACGTGCGCGGTGGCGTGCTCGGGCAACACGCTGGTGAGCGCGACCTGTCACCACACGGACTGCACGGCGTCAGGCTCGCGCTGCGCGACGGCGGGCGGACCGCACTGCGCCTTCGACGCGTGTCCGGCGACCGGCACGGCCACCGTCTGCGTCGATGATCACACGGTCGGCAACTGCGCGATCGGCGTCGTGACCCGGCATGCGTGCGCTGCACACCAGCTCTGCTCGACGGCAGGTGACGTCGCCGCGCACTGCGTGAGCACGGTCTGCGTGGCCTCGGTCGACACGGTGCCGCACGCGCACGACGTCTGTCTCGCGAGCGGCGAGATCGTGCACTGCGGCGCGCACGGCGCGCTCGGCACGCCCGGCGCTTGCGACACCGGATCGACGTGCGAGCCCATGGGCGAGACGGCGAGCTGCGTAGCGCCGATGATGAGCGAGCCGGACGCGGGGGCGAGCGGATCGATGGGCGGTGGCGGCGGAACCGACGGCGGGACGACGGCGGGACACGACTCGGGCCCGGTGACGCACGACGCAGGGCACGCTCTCACGTCCGATGGCGACGTCACGCTCGGCGATGCGATGCCCGCGGTAGCCCCCCCCGGCGGCCACACCCTCTCGGGTGGATGCAGCGTCACCCACGCGCGTGCGAGCGGCGGAGCGTGGCTCGCGATGCTCGTGGCCGGGCTGTCTCTCGTGGCCAGCCGCCGGAGGAAGTGACCTCGTCGACGGGCAACCCATGCATGGGCTCCGAGGGCGCGGGCGAAGGCGTCGGTGCGATCACATCGACCATCGTTCGGTCCTTTGCGCGCCAGTCGGGGCGCATTGCATCGATCGATGACGCCGCAGGGCGACTTCGCGCCCGCGCCCGCTGGCATCCCCGATGCTCTGGTGGGGGTAGGCAATCCAGAGGAGGCTCCCATGCTGTATTGGGCCGTCATGTTCTTCGTCCTCGCGCTCGCCGCGGGCATCTTCGGATTCGGCGGCATCGCTGCCGGGGCCGCGACGATCGGAAAGATCCTGTTCGTCGGGTTCATCGTCCTCGCGATCGCGTCGCTCGTCGCCGGCCGCCGGACCCTCAGCACGTGAGCGCTCCTTCGGCCGGCGGGACGTGATCGACGAATCGGCACGCTGCCGCCGTGCGTCGCGTTCGACGGGCTATGCTCTCGCCCGATGACCTGGGTCAAGGTTCCTCCCGAGCACCACCCGATCTTCCGCGACGCGCTACCGAAGGACCCGCGGCTCGAGACGCTCCCCATGTTCGGAGGCGTCGCCGCGAAGGTGAACGGGAATTTCTTCGCCGGCCTGTTCGGACGCTCGGTGATGGTCGCGCTGCCAGAGCCCGATCGGGCGCTCGCGCTCGCGCTCGAGGGCGCAGGGCCCTTCGATCCGATGGGCGACGGCCGCGCGCGCAGCGAGAAGGTGATGCTCCCCGAGGCGTTCATGGACGAGCCGGCGGAGCTGCGCCGATGGATGAAGCGAGCGTTCGAAGCCGCAGCGGCGCTGCCGACGAAGACCGCGTCGAAGAAGAAGGCGAAGAAGCCCGCGACCGGGACGAAGAAGAAGGCCGCCAGTGCGAAGAAAGTGAAGAAGGCGTAGCGCGCGGCCGAAGACTCGCGGCCGCTCGAGGCGCATCACTCGAGACCGTCGCGATGCGTTGGGTCGGGCCACCCGTGCGAGACCTTTCGCACTCGTTCGCAAAGCGCCTGAATCCTTTCCCTCCGCGCACGACTCTCATCGGTGAACGACGCGGCGCCCATGCCGCGCGACCTGGAGGAAGTCATGCTCGAGAAGATCCTGCCTCGTAACGAGAACACCCTCGATCGCGGTATCCGCGTGGTGCTCGGGCTCGCGCTCCTCTCGCTGACGGTGATCGGGCCGCACACGCTCTGGGGGCTCGTCGGCCTCGTCCCGCTCATCACGGGCTTGATGGGTCGATGCCCGCTGTATGCTCTGTTCGGCCTCTCCACGTGCCCAGCGAACCCACGAGCCCCGCACCCGACGACCTCGGGCTGATCGCACGCATCGCCGACAAGGATCACGCTGCGCTGCGCGCGCTCGTCGATCGACACTGGCCGGCCATGCAACGGCATGCGCTTGCCTTGTCGGGCGATGCGGCCCTGGCCGAGGACGCCGTCCAAGAGGCGTTCGTCTCGGTCTGGGGCCACGCGGCGAGCTTTCGCGGCGAGCACGGCACCGCGCGCGGCTGGCTCTACGCGATCGTCCGCAACGCGGTACGGGCACAGGTCCGCAAGAAGGGTCCGCGTCTCGAGTCGCTCGAGACCGACGACCTGGCGGCGCTCGGCGAGGCGGCGGGCTTCGGCGATCCCGACGCCGTCGGTTCGCTCCAGCGCGCGCTCGAGGATCACGAGTCGCTCGAGAAAGGACTCGCGTTGCTCGGCCAGGACGATCGCGAGATCGTGCTCCTCGTGGATGGTGAGGGGCTCAGCCTCGAGGAGGCGGCCGCATCGCTCGGGGTCAGCCTCGCCGCGACGAAGAGCCGTCTTCACCGCGCGCGCTTGCGGCTCATCGCGGTCCTGTCGAACGAGGAAGGCTCATGAGACGAGAACGGCTGATCGCTGGCCTCCGTTGCTCCGAGGTGATCGCACGCCTCGACGGCTACGTCGCGGGCACGCTCGCCGAGGAAGAGCGGCGAGCGGTGGTCGCGCACGTGAGCGCGTGCCCGCTCTGCGAAGACTTCGGTGGCCGCTACGGCGCGACGATCGCGAGCATCCGGCGTGTTCACGACGAGGCGGAGCTTCCGGCCGAGGCGAAGGATCGCCTCCTCGAAAAGCTGGCCGGGCTTCGCTGACGACGCAGCGCCCACGCTCTGGGTCCAGTGTTTGCGAGACGAGGGAACATGTCCGCGATGCAGCCGGCCACGAAGGCCACGCTCACCCTCTCGTTGGCGCTCGCGCTGATCGCGACGCCCAGCCGAGCCGCAGCCGAGGACGAGCGCGTCATCGCCGGGGTGGAAGGCGCGCTGATCTTTCCTGTCACGTCGCCGCAGGTGGATCGCTACTACCCCGGCGGCAGCATCTCGGCCGCCGCGCAGTTCTCGCTGACGAACTACCTGATGCCGCTCGTGCGAGCGCGCGGTGCGTTCCTCGTGAGCCAGCCGCAGGTCGATGCGCGCACGGGCTACCTCGTGTCGCTCATGGGTGGCCTTCGCTTCCGGCCGCGCGGCATCGCGCACCCCGAAGAGCCCTCGCGCGCGTCGTGCATCTGGGCCGAGGTCGATGCGGGCGTCGCGGTCTGGAACGATCTCGTCAGGCCGACGTTCGAGGCTGCCATCGGCTTCGGCTTCCTCGTCGATGACCTGACGATGGGACCCGTCGTGCGATTCGCGCACGTGCTGACGACCGAGGTGACGGACGGGCCCGACGCGTTCTTGATGACCGTCGGCCTCGAGCTGCTATTCAACGACGCGCGATGAAGCGAAGCGACATGCTCGAGGCCCGAACCCTTTCTGCTTCGTGCGGCTCCCACCCTCGATGACGAGCGCCGCCCACGCACCGGTTCGGACCGGACGACCGATGTTGCGAGCGCTTGCGCTGGGGCTCGTGGCGATCTCCGGCTACCTGTGGCTCTCCGGGCCGAGCACGCCGCCGCTCGCTTCTGGAACGCTCGCGCCTCCGCTCACCGTCACGACCGAAGACGGCGTCTTCACGCTCGACGGCCAGCGCGGCCACTCGGTCGTCGTGACCTTCTGGGCGACCTGGTGCCCGGCGTGCCGCGCCGAGGCGCACGATCTGGCGCGCGCCGACGAGCAGCTCCGAGCGCGCGGCGACAGTCTCGTCGCGCTGAGCGTCGACTCGCTCCCGCTCGACGTGGTGTCGCGCGAGGCGGCACAGCTCGGGATGCCACCGCGCATCGCCCTCGCGGACGAAGCGCTCAGCGCGCGCTATCGCGTCTCGCTCTTGCCGACCACGTTCGTCATCGGCCCGAACGGCGAGGTCGCGCACGTGTTCACCGGCAGCACGAGCACCGAAGAGATCCTCGACGCGGTCGAATACGCCAGCCGCTGAGGCGCGCGCGACGGCCCGACGCAGCGCCTGCGCGTCCGCAAAATGGACGCGCACGGCTTGCGCTCGGGAGGCGAATTCGGAGCCGGCCGGAGGCGCGCGTGGGACGGCACGCTCCGTGCGAGCCAGAGCGCGCCCTCTCATCGGACCGGGCAGAGGAGTCGACATGTTCCGACGCATCGTGTGCGCCACTGATTTCTCCGGGACCGCGACGGCCGCCGCGCGCTACGCGCAGTCCGTCGCGCGGACCTTCCACGGCAAGGTCGAGCTGGTGCACGTCTGGCGCCTCCCGATCGAGCTCGCCGACGGAATGACCGTCCTGAACCCCGAGGTCATCCGCGCATCGCGGAAGGCTGCCGAGGAGCAGCTCGCGGCCGCGGCCAAGGCGCTCGGGCCCGACGTCCAGACGAAGCTGCTCGAGGGCGAGCCTGACCGGGCCCTCGTCGAGCACGCCGAAAAGACCCACGCAGACCTCCTCGTCACCGGCACGCGCGGCCGCACGGGCCTCGCGCACATCTTCCTCGGGAGCGTCGCCGAGCGCATCGTCCGCACCTCGCACGTCCCCGTGCTCACGGTGCCCGAGGGCATCAAGGTGGCGAACGATGCGCGCTTTGCCCCGAAGCACATCCTCGTGCCGGTCGATCTCGAGACCGCGAGCCGCGAGATGCTGAAGACCGCCGTCGCGCTCGCGGCGACCACGCACGGCCACGTCTGCGCCGTGTATGCGTGGCAGATGCCGTTCTACTTCGTCGCGGGCGGCGAGCTCGCGAGAGAGTCCGAGCACCGCGAGAAGGAGCGCTTCGACGAGTGGGTGAAGGACACGCTCCGCGACGGGCACGACAGCGTCGAGCGCATCGCCCGTGTGGGCTCGGCGGGCGACGTGATCAACGAAGCGGCGGGGGAGCAGGGCGCCGATCTCGTGCTCATGGCGACCGCCGGCCGCCGGGGCGTCGAGCACTTCCTGATCGGCTCGGTCACGGAGCGCACGCTGCGCACCGTGCGGACGCCGGTGCTCACGTATCGCCGTCCGCCCGAGCTCGCGCCTGCTCCGGTGACTGCGGAAGGGACCTGAGATCGTCTCGCTCCGCTCCGCTGGCGCGTGGCCGAATGACCCTGCGTGGCGGATCGGGGCGGGCACTCTCTCCACGCCCCGCGGCGCGCGCTCTCGCCGCAAGCGTGACCGAACCACACCGGACGATCGCTCGGTAGCGGCCTCGTCATCGACGGACCGAGAGCGGCGACACGAGGCGCATCGCTTGCGCCGTCGAGGCACGGGCTTCGACGCAGCGCTCCTCGATGTCGACGGCGTCGAGCGAGCGCAAGGGCTCGAGCTGAACGAGAGGAGAGATCCATGAAGGTCCAGACGAAGACGGGGGCACGGGCGAGCGCACTGGTCGTGGCGACGCTGCTGGCGCTCGCGGCGGGGTGCGGTGGGACGAGCCCGGCGCGAGGGGAGACGACCTCTACGACGTGCTCCTCCTCTCGCTGAACGTGACGTACCGCCCGCCGCTCTGAGCCTCGGTCAGCCGACGTGGATGCCGTGCATCCGATCGACGCGCTCGAACACGGCGCGCGCCTGCGCGGCGAGCTGTGCGTCGGTCGCGTGGTCGAAGGTCTCCACGAGGGCGACGCGGTCCGCGAGCTGAGCATGGTGCTCGCGCAGGTGAGCCATCAGCTCGTCCTTCGCGGTGCTGGGGCCCATGAGGACGAGGTCGCTGTAGCCGTCGAGCGCGCCCGTGATGCGATGGGCGAAGTCGATGCTCAACGGGTGGCGGTGACCGCCGCCGTGCTTCGACTCGTGTGGGCGAGCCTCGTCGCCGTGGATGTCGACCACCTCGAACTCGGTCGAAGCGGGCAGGGGGTGGATGATCTTCGCGGCGTGGTGGTCGACCCAGACCAAGGCTCGGCGTGTAGGCGTCGTCGTCATCGATTGGCTCCAGTTTCGTTGGGGGAAGTCTCGCCGAGAAGTGCCGAGAGCGCGAGCGCGATCCTGGCTGCGGCATCGTCGGCTGCAGTACCGACGTTCATGGTCAGGCGCTGGACCTCGTGATCGAGGCGGGCCCACGCATCGCGCGCTGCCATCGCTCCGACGTGTACCTCCTGGCGCGCTTCACCGCGCGCCGACACGAGCTCGTCACCGATCCGGTCGAGGTTCGCGCGATCCCACGCGGAACGGGCGTCGAGCGCCACGAGACGCGTGCGGTGGCCGAGCTCGTCTCGAATGCGCCCGAGCCGTGTCGACAGCGATCTCTCCATGGCCGACTCCTCTCTGAGCCGGCGGTGTCTGCGAGAACCGCGCCGCGGGCGGGCACGCGCGTTTCCGGGCGGTCCGGACGGGACGTGGCGCAAGCGCTGCAGAGCGAGCGCAGATCCTGCGGCGAGCTCCTTCGCGCATCGGCGTGGCTCCACGTGTGCGACCTGAGGCCTTGTGTGACGCGTGACGGTGGATAGTTGAGCGGGATGCACGTCCTCGCCGGCATCGATCTCTCGCCGATCTCCACCC
>JBBSAT010000247.1:0-12229 GCA_038252025.1 Polyangiales bacterium
CTGGGTCCCCAAGGCGGGCCGGCTCCCCAAGGGGTCAGAGCCCTTGGCCTGGGCTGGTTCCCCAAGGGGTCAGGGGCTGGTTCCCCAAGGGGTCAGAGCCCTTGGCCTGGTCGCGGGCCGGTTCCCCAAGGCGCGGGCCGGTTCCCCAAGGGCTCTGAGCCCTTGGGGTTCCCCAAGGGGTCAGAGCCCTTGGAGGGTTGATGGGAGAAGGTCGGGGCGCGAATGGCGGGCCGGTTCCCCAAGGAGTCAGAGCCCTTGGAGAAGGTCGGGGCGCGAACGGCGAGTTACAGAGACGCGGCATCGTCTCCCGCGGAGCAGCGCGCTACCACGTGCCGCGTGCCGCTTCTGGCGTCTTCGGCGTCGCGGTCTCTGCGGGCCATCCGCGCCACGAAGCGTGAGAACGCATCGACGGGCGGAGCTCGGCACCGGTCGCGCTGCGACCGCGACCGAGGCCGAGTCAAGCTGCGCGACGCTACGTGGCTTCGTTCGGCGGACGCTCGAGTCGCGGCGCGAACATGCTCGCCGGAAACATCACGTCGAGCACGCCACTGCGGAATGCATCCGACGCCATGAGGTACGCCCGAACGATCTCTCGCCGCATCTTGCGATACATCTTCCTCGCTGCCTCCGTCGCCGCGAAGCAGGCCGGCGCGCGAGATCGCTTCGGGAGTGCCGGACGATCGCTCCATGTGACGGCACTGATCACCCGATCGACCCTCGGACGCTTCAACCCGGCTGCTCGCCGCGTCGCGGCCACCGCCCGCTCTCGATCGCGGAGCTCGTGGCGGAGCGATCGCCGCTGCTTGGCCAGCTGCCCGGGATCCATACCCCGCCACGCCGGCGGCAAGGCTACGGGCAGATCGATAGGCCCGCACGCCGCGCGCTCGTCCGTCGACGCCTCGAGCGTCGACAGGCCCGGCCACTCAGACGCCGTCCCGCACAAGCCTGCGTTCGCAGGATTGTGCAGTGTGTAGCCGATCCGATCGATCACCGACTCGTCGTCGACCACCGGGATCGCGGTGTAGCGTTTCGACCAGAAGGTCCCCTGACGCCCGCGCAGCCGGTTGATCTCGAAAGCCACCGTCGACTTCACGTACTGCATCAGGCTCGGGATCGAATTTTGCTCCGCGGTCGTCGCCGAGAGCACCGCGTGCCAGTGATTCGACATCACCAGGAGGGCGCAGAGCTCGACCGGAAAGCGGCGCAGGCCCTCGCGCCAGGCGCTCTCGATGATCTCGGCGACCTCCGGCCGATCGGGAAGCAGCAGGTACGCCTCCGCGGCGCACCGATCGGTCACGAACCAGTACGAGCCCTCGGGGTAGTGGCGGACGTGACGAGGCACGCCCGAGGGCACGCAAGCGGCGTCCCGGCCTCCGGAGCCGCGATTCACGGCGCTTCGCGGGTTTTCGTGGCGTGATGGCGGCGGGGTGGCGGCGGGGTGGCGGCGGCTCACCTCTCCTCCGAAGGTGCCCGAAGGCGCCAGACCCCGGCGGCTCAGGGTGGCGGCGGCTCACCTCTCCTCCGAAGGTGCCAGACCCCGACCGGATGCTCTCTTCCGAAGGTGCCAGACCCCGACCGGATGCTCTCCTCCGAAGGTGCCAGACCCCGACCGGATGCTCGCTCCGCCGACCGGATGCTCGCTCCGCCGAAGGTGCCAGACCCCGACCGGATGCTGACCCCGCTCCTCCGAAGGTGCCAGACCCCGACCGGATGCTCGCTCCGCCGAAGGTGCCAGACCCCGACCGCCGACCGGATGCTCGCTCCGCCGACCGGATGCTCGCTAAATCGAGCGCGCGCGACCCCTCGCCGATCATGCGTCTCGCGGGCTTCGGCGAGCAAGCGATTCGACTCGGCGTCCGACCCCGCGACGAAGACCGCATCAGCGCAGGGGCAAGCAGTACTCACCCGCGCAGTACCAATCGACTTCGCAGTCGGCGTCGGAATCGAAGCCCGCGCAGCCCGCATAGCACACCATGCCCATCGGCGTGGCGCCGCTCCCGTAGGCCGGTGCGCAGACGCCGGCGCGTCCATCGAGGGTCGGGCAATCGCTTCCGCTCGCGCACGTGTGGGTACACATGCTTCCGAAGAAGTCGACCACTCCGTTGCGGACTGCCGTGCACCGGTCCTCAGCGCGCGCGCAATCGGAATTGGAGGCACAGGGCTGGTACGTATCGCCGCCTTCAATCCTGGCCGCGCATCCTGCGGTCGTGATGGCCGTCGCAAGCGCGGCGGTCGCAATGAACCAACGAAATGCATGCATCAAAGTTTCCTCTTGGGTCATATGAAATGAAGTCCGACGAGCACGCCTGTCACGATAGACAGCGATGAGCGAAGAAGGGAGAAGCATCCGGTTGCCGCCTCGTTGCTGTATGAAGCGCACGCTCACGAGCGCGACTCATCGTCTGGAGGGCTCTGGAACTGGAACTTCACGCGCGTCCGACGCTCCGAGGTCGCCAGCCAGCGCCTCGAGGTCATGAGACGATCGACGGAGGGCCGACATCACGAAAGGCTCATGACCAGCAGGCATTCCCTGTTCGAAACGCAAGTCCCGCGCCAAGGCCAGCGTGGCGATGTCGCTGCCGTCCGGAGCGTGGACGAGGAGCGGGTTCGCCCCTCCGCGCAAGGCATCGGGGGACACCGCTCGCGTTCGAGCGTGACACTCGTTGCCCGTCACGCGCAGCGTGCTGCGCAACATGCGCGGAGGACCGCGCTCGGCGGCCAAGAGCGCTTCGTCGAAGCGCGATCCGCGCCTGGCCGTCCCCTTGCAAACCGGAGAATGCGCGGTTGGGCGCGCGACCCGTCCCACGGACAAGGAAGGCCGACGAACATGTTCGAAGAGAAGCTCCGTTCCACGCTCCTGCTGATCGCGCTCGCGGGGTCGACGACGCTCGCGATCGGATGCGGGCCCGCAGTGCACAACATCACCGTGCAGTCGGCTACGCGCATCGCCCGGGATCCCGGGTCGGCGACGATCGTCGTCGTCCAGCCGTCGACGCGCTTCCAATCGTTGAGCTTGCTCGACGCGCACGGCGAGCTCGTCGGGATGATCCACGATCGCTCGTCGACCATCCTGCACGTGCCGGCCGGTCAGGTGCGGCTCTACGCGATCGTCGAGCGCAACGACGGCTGGGGCGACCGGATCGAAGGAACCGTGGAGGCGGGACACGTCTACTTCGCGACCATCAGCTTGCGGTGGGGCGGCGTGAGCTTCCTGGCGCTCAATCCGCGCAGCCGCGACGACCGCTTGTCGCATCTGAGCGAGTACCTGCAGCAGGCACCCCTGGTCGAGATGGATCCGGCGCGCGTACCGGTCGCTCGGCGCGAGCTCGGTGACACAGGGCCGTTCCTACGCACGATCGACCGGTATGCCGATGGGCTGGACGCCGAGCACCGCGAAGAGCACGTCATCCGGCCGGACGACGGCCAGTGATCGAGGCGCCGGCTCACACTCGCGCGCTGTGACCGATCAGCGAAGCCGGGATGACGGCGCACTCGAGTCGTGCAACCGAGGCGGCGCGGCCGTCACCCTCGGTGCTGCCGGCGAAGTGCAAGTCGAGCCGGAGCTTCGCGAAGTTCTGGAACTCGCGCTCGGTGGGCGAGCTGTCGAGCGGCACTCGCGCGTCGTCGATGAATCGCGTGAGCGCGCCCGAGTGGTTGCGATAGTGGGCGACTGCGGCGGTGAGTGGGTCCGAGGGCAGGAGAGTGTCGGCTCGACGGCACCACGAGACCGTCGCCGCGGGCGCGCCCACGCGCAGAGGCGATCCCGCGCGGACTCCGCCGCCGCGAACGCGGGACCTGCGCAGCTCACCTGGGAGGTAGGATCGAGGGTCGCATCTGGAGCGCGCGGGCCATCGCCACGTCGAGGCTCGGCGCCGAGGTGTAGACGAACACCGGCGCGCCGCTCGCGATGCGAACCATGGACACGCCCATCTGCACGATGCGGGAGCCGATGCCGATGTGTACTCCACGGTGGAGATCGCGCGTCTTCAACGCCCAGGGCGTCATCCGCGAACGAATGCTCGGCTCGTAGCCGACGACCTCGAACCAGTCGTGGAACACCTCGATGATACCGGCCGACGCGACGAGCGCCTCGGAGCGGGCGATCATGCGCTCGACGTGATCGAGGACCGCATACCCCTCGCTCCGGCAGACCAGCGTGGATCGCCCGACGCGGTAGAGCACCGTCCGGCCGCGCGCGGAGGCGAGCTCTTCCCGTTCTTCCGCCTGCGACGCGTAGAGGACCACCGACGAACCCTAGTACGCTCTCGCGAAAGTACGACGGTTCATCCGCCCGGGCGCTCTTCAGCCCGCCCAGGCGAGCGGCTGCGCGATGGTCCCGCCATATCGCGACGAAGACGCGCACGAGGTGCCCCGACTCCGCGTGGCTCCACGGCGACGTGACTGCTTCGGGCTCACCGCTGCCGACGTACACTCGGCGCCGTCGATGGATCGCAAGACGGGAAAGAGGGCCGCGGCCAAGACGAGCGCGCAGAAGGAAGTCGTCGCGCGCATGCACGGCGTCGCGCGCTCGTTCGGCGCAGGGTGGGTGCTTCGTGACGTGAGCCTCGAGGTGCGCGCCGGTGAAGTGCTCGGCATCGTCGGGCCGAACGGCGGCGGGAAGAGCACGCTGCTGCTCTTGCTCGCGGGCTTGATCCAGCCGACGTCTGGACGCGTCGAGGGCCAACCGCCAGGGCGCGTCGGGCTCGTGACCGCGCGGCCGGGGCTCTATCCGCTCCTCACGGGCCGCGAGAACCTCCACCACTTCGCCGGACTCTTCGGGCTCTCTCCGCAGGCGGTCGACGCGAAGGCGGAGCCGCTCGTCCGCGCGCTCGCGCTGAGCGCGAGCCTCGACACGCGAGCCTCTACGTGGTCGACGGGCATGCAGCAGAAGCTCTCGCTCGTTCGCGCGCTCCTGCTGTCGCCGAAGCTGCTCCTCCTCGACGAGCCCACGGCGAACCTCGATCCGCCCGTCGCGCGCACGCTCTACGAGGAGGTCCGGAAGCGCGCCGACGAAGGGCTCGCGTGCGTGCTCGTCACGCACGACCTACTGGCGGCCGAGACCTTCTGCGATCGCGTGCTGCTCGTGGACGGCGAAGTGTTGCGCGAGCTCGCGTTCGACGCGCGCGCGGTGCCCGACGCCGGCCCACTGCTCTCGGCCTGGCGGCAAGCGATGGCCGCGCGATGAGGCCGTGGCAGCGCATCGCCGCGACCGAGATCCTCGAGCAGCGCCGCCAGCCCGCGATGCTGTTCATCCTCGCCGCGAACTACACGATCTGGATCGTGCTGTTCGGCGTCGCGTTCTGGGCGATCGATCGTGCCATCGCCGATCCCGACGGACGCGCGGCGATCGAAGCGCAGCTCGCGAGCGGAGGCGTGGAGCTCGACGCGATGGTCCGACTCTCGGTCTCGACCTTCGCCTCGCTGACCTTCACGAACCTGCCGCTCTACGTCGCCATCCTCGCGGGGTACTCGGTGCTCCACGATCGATCGAACGGCACGCTGCCGTTCTTGATGCTGGCGCCGCTCACACGCCGCGAGCTCCTCTTCGGAAAGCTCTGCGGCGCCATGGCGATCCCGCTCGCGCTGCACGCGGTGTTCGTCGGCGTGAGCTGCTGGCTCCTCGGTCGCATCGAGCTGCTCGCGGCCTATCCCGTCTTCGGCGGCAGCAGCGCGTGGTGGGTCGCGTTTGCGATCGGCGCGCCCGCGTCGGCGGCGCTCGTCGGCGCGCTGGGCACGGTGATCTCGGCGCTCTCGACGGACGTGCGTACCTCGATGCAATACACGTCGTTCTTCATCGGCATCCTGAGCCTCGTGATCGGCTACGCGCTCGTCGACGGCATCGTCGAGGGCACGGGCCTCGAGCTCGGCTTCGCGCTCGCATGCGCCCTGCTCGCGACGGTCGCGCTCGAGGTCGGCGCGCGCATCGTGAGCCGCGACGTCACAGGCTGAGATCCTGGGTACACGCCGGCACGATCTCGCTCCTTCGTCGTGTTCTCGACCCAGCGCTCGAACGCGCTCTGGACGAGCGTCGTGCCGTCCAATCCCGCCGGCGTGAGCGACGACGACTGAACTGAAGACACGAGAGCGGGCGGCTCCGCCGGGAAGTGGAGCTCGATTGGCGTGGTTCTTCCGACGCTTGGCGCGCGATTGCGGCGCAGGGGCCGTACGCTCCGTCGCATGCGCAGTCCTCACGCCATCGCGCTCGCGGCAGTCTCTCTTCTTCTCGGCGCGCCCAGCGGAGCCCTCGCGCAGACGTGCTTCGGGCTTCCCTTCAGCGAAGGGTCGATCACCGATCCGTGGGGATGCGCCGCCGCGTGTGGTCGCTCGACCCCGCACCGCGGCGTGGACTTCGGCGTGGGCTGCGGCTCGACGATTCCCGCGATCGCCGCCGGCGTGGTGGTCGCGAACGAGCACTCGGGCTGCCTCGGCTGGGTCATCGCGATCCAGCACGCCGACGGGATGACGTCCGGCTACTCGCACATGCCGTCGCAGTCGCCGCTCCCGATCGGCACCGTGGTGGCGCGCGGCGACGCGATCGGTGTCGTCGGCCGGAACGGGACGTGCGCCTTCGGCTGTCACCTCCACCTCACGCTCGGTCCGTCGCCGACCTCGTGGTGGACGGGCTCCACGATCGACCCCGTCGCGTACATCCATGCGCACGAGGCCGGCGCGAGCTGCGATGACAACGGTGGTGTTCTGCTCGAGCAAGTGAGCGCGTACGCGCCGCCGACCACCACCGACATCGATGGCAACGGCAGCGCCGACCTCTGCGCGCGCGCGAGCGACGGAGTGCACTGCTTCCCATCGACCGGCGAAGGCTGGGATACCGCCGCTGCGTTTCCCGTGGTCGGGTGGACCGACGCCGGAACGTGGAACAACCCGCAGTACTACGCGACGATCCGTATGGGCGACATCGACGGTGATGGGCGCGCAGATCTGTGCGCGCGATCGGCCAGCGCGTTCCACTGCGCGCTCTCGATGGGAGATGCCTTTGGGCCGGTGACCGTCTGGCTCGACGGGATCAGCGACGCCGGCACGTGGAACCGCCCCGAGTACTACACCACGATCCGTCTCGTCGATGCGAACGGCGATGGTCGAGACGACTTCTGCGCGCGACACGCTGCGGGCGTCTCTTGCTGGCTCTCGGACGGAGCGACGTTCGCGCGGCGCATCGACGGCCCGCTCTGGAGCGACGCGTCGGGCTTCGCGGTCGCGCGCTACTACGGGACGATGCGGATGGGCGACGTGAACGGCGATGGTCGCGCCGACGTGTGCATTCGCGGCGGCGCCGGCATGTCGTGCGCGATCAGCGATGGCGACGGGTTCCCTGATGTCATTGCTGCGCCCGCATGGAGCGACGCCTCGGGCTTCGGCGAGCCACGGTTCTGGACGACCTTGCGGATGGCGGACGTGAACGGCGACGGCATGTCCGACCTCTGCATCCGCACCTCGGTCGACTACCGCTGTGCGTTCTCGAACGGCACCGGGTTCGACGAGGCGATCGCGGTCGGGGCGCTCTCCGACCCGAACGGCTGGGGCGACCCTTCGAACTACCGGACGCTGCGCACAGGCGACGTCGATGGCGACGGCGCGGAGGACATCTGCGGTCGAGGCGACGCCGAGATGGGCTGCTGGGCATGGAACGGGACGACGTTCGTTCAGCGCGCCGGTCCGGCCTGGTCCGATGCGAGCGGCTGGGGCGCGTCGCCTGCGTACTTCGACACGATCCGTCTCGCCGATCACGACGGTGACGGGCGCGACGACCTCTGCGCGCGCAGCGGAGCGGGGTGGACGTGCAGCCACGCGCGTGGCGACGGCTTCGGTGAGGTGGTGACGACGGACCAGCTCAGCGACTCCGGCGGATGGCAGACGTCGCCGTCCTACTGGTCGACGATCGTGAGCGGAGGTCGCTGCGCCGTGACGGCGGAGACGTGCAACGGCCGGGACGACGACTGCGATCACACCGTCGACGAAGACACGTGCGAGGACGCCGCCGCGACGAGAGACGGCGGGGCGGCGCGAGACGACGGAAGCGCGGGAGCGGACGGCGGCGCCCGGCGGACGCCAGCGGTGACGGGAGGTTGCAGCTGCCGCGCGACGGGCGCTGGGAGCGCTTCGTGGTGGCTCGCCGCCATACCCGCGGTGCTGCTGCTCACACGACGTCGGCGCCGTGCCCTGTGCGGGTGAGCGATTGTCGTCGCGACGGCGCCGCCGCCACCTCGCCGGTGTCTCGACGGGAATCGCAAACCACGCGCGCTCCGCGGAGACGGGTCAGGCGGCGCGCGCGATGGCGTGCGTGGCGTCCGCGCCGTGGAGCCACTCACGCATGCCGGGCAGCACCTCCGACGCGAACCTCTCCGACACGCGCAGCTCGAGGAACGTGCCGAACAGATCGGCGAGCAAGGCCTCGAGGTTCTCCACCAGGTCCATGCGTTCGAAGAAGCGCTCGTCGCCGTCCTCGGTGATCACCGCGGGGATCTTCACGCCGGAGATGCTCAGCGTGTCGGCGCTCAGCGCGAAGGTCCACGTCTGGGGCCCGCGCGCGATGCGCACCTTCGCCTTCGTCGGCAGCTTGCCCTGGCGGAGAGCTTCCTTCGCCTCCGGGCTGGCGCTCGGCGTCTCCGACTTCAGCCGGCTCTCGCTCTTCTCCGACTCGCCGCCGACCAGGGTCAGCTGCGCCTCGAGCCAGAGCTCGCACGCTTCGCCCGTGGAGAGCGGCAAGACGCCGTCGAGGCGCTCGCTCTCGTACCAGAGCCAGACCAGAAATTCGCGGCCCAAGAAGCGCGCGCGCTCGATGCGAGGGGCAAGGTCCATGGGTGTTCTCTCGGCTTTCTTCAGGCGTTCTGGGTCGCGAGCGACATGGGCTCGAGCTGGTGCAGGCGCTCGAGCAGCGTGCTCTCGAGGCCGCGCTTCTCGGCGGTGAGGTACGCGCCGTCCTCGGCGAGCTCGAGCCCGAAGGTCTTCTCGAAGAGCGCGATCATCGCCTCGTGCTGCTTCGGCGACTGGTGGAAGAAGCGGACCACGCGGTCGCCGAGGCTCCAGGAGAGATCGACCACGCTCATCGCGGGCACGACCCTCTGACGCAGCGCGCGCACGACCACCGCCTCGAGGTTCTTCTTCTGCGAGCGCGTGAGCTTCTCGCCGCCCTGCTTGCCGAGCAGCTCGCGCTCGGCTTCGCGAAACGACGCCTTGAAGAGCGAGCTCGGGATGCGCCACGCGTCCGTGCGGAGGCCGAGGTTGAGATAGTCACCGTAGAAGACCTTCTCGTGGACGAGGTCCAGCTCGAAGGGCTGGTCCACCCCGCACCAGCCGATGCCCTGATCGGCCTCGGCGGTGGCATCGAGCTCGCGGAAGGTCCGCAAGCGGATGGCCTCCACGAACCGGTCTCGAAAGTCGGCGGGCAGGTCGCCGCGCACGTGAAATTTGGTGAAGCTGATCGAGCCGCGAAACGCTCCCAAGGACACCTCCGTGTCGCGGCTCGATACCATCCGCGCACGTGCGCTCCAACTTTGGCGCATGCCGTGAACGACTACGAGCTCGACGCGACTGGCTCCGGCGCGACGGGATGCGCGGCCCGTCTCACCGCCATCACGGCGGACCCGGCGAGCGCGGCCGCGATCGGCGCGAGCCCGATGAGCACGATTGGCCAGGACGCGGGCGTCCACTCCCCGCGTGACTGATAGGCGTCGAGCACCTCGTACGACGTGGGGAGCACGGCGAGCAGCGCGATCGCCCAGGCCGAAGGACGCAGCGCGACGAGCGGTGCGAGCGCTGCCGCATACCAGGGATAGAGCGTGGGGTTCGCGGCCAGCGCGACGCCGAGCACCTCTTGCGAGCCCTGCACGAGCGGACGCCGAAGCGCGACGAGCACGATGAGCGCGATGCCCCCTACGAACATCACGACGCGCACCCTTCCCTCATGCTCGGGCGAGAGCCACGTCAGCACGGCCCAGACCGGTGAGCCGAACGACCAGGTCTCCGCCATCAGCGGGAGAGAGCCGATCGGGATCATGCCGAGCGCGAGCGATGCCGAGACGCTCAGGACGGCCGGCGCGGCGGCGATCGCGAGCCACTCGAGCCGACGGGACGCATGCCTCAAGAGCACGAGCGCGAGGACGGCGGGGACGATCTTCAGCGCAGCCGCACAGCCGATCGCGAGCGCCGCCGTGCGGCAACGACCGGAGAGCGCGGCGATCACCGCGACGACGACCGCGAGCGCCACGAAGCTGTCGAGGTGCCCTCCGACGCCGCCCTCCAGCAGCGGGATCGGCCCGAGCGCGACGAGCGCGACGTTGCCCGCGGTCTCCTTGCCTCGAAGGTGCGCGTAGACGACGAGCACCGTCGCGATCGACGCGAGCGCCACGAGCAGCTTCCAGAGCAGCCAGGCGGAGGTCGCTCCCGTGGACGAGCAGAGCGCGAAGAGCGCGAGCGCGAGCGGCGGGTAGCACGTCGGTACGTCGGGATGATCGACGGGGCCGGGAAACTGGCTCGCGAGCGAGGTGAGCGCGTCGTCCTGTGGAGCGAGCGCGTAGGGATCGTGCCCGGAGACCACCACGGCGCCGTCCCAGAGGTAGCGGGGCACGTCGGTCGTCGTGAAGGTCGGAACGAAGACGAGCGAGAGCCTCGCGACCACGCCGACGGCGACGACAGCGAGGACGAGCGAGGGGCGATGAGCTCTGCGCAGCGCCGCCCAGACGAGCAGCCCGAGCACGGTCAGCACCGCGTGGAGCGCGAGATACGAGGTGAAGCGCGTGCCGGCGGGGCGTGCGGCGACCACGTAGGCGAGCGGGACCGTCGCGGCGTAGAGCGCGAGCGCGAACGCGGCGAGCCTCGCCGGGAGGGCGCTCACGATCGGCTCTCTCGTGCGCAGTGCTCGCACGGCGTTCACGTCCTCGGCGATCACGAGGACGGCCCTTCCTTCCGCACGGCCCGCGTCGTCGAGAGCGCCTGGCGCATCGCCGGCGCGAAGAGAGTCGCGTCCAGGTCGAGCGTGCGCCTCAGATGCTCGAGATCGTCCACGACGTCGACGTCGAACCAGGGCGGGAGCGACGCGACGCGAAGGCCTCTTTGGGTGAAGAGCGACTCGACGTCGGCGCGCGCGTGCTCGGTGCTCCAGCGCACCCCGTCGAGCACATCGCGGGCGAGCGCCCGCACACCGAGCAGGTAGAAGCCGCCATCGCGCGACGGGCCGATCACGACGTCCGGTCCGTGCGGATCGTCGAGCAGCTCCGCCGCGCGCTCGGCGAACGCCCAGGGCAATCCGGGTGTGTCCGCGCCCAGCGCGATCACGAACGGGCTCTCGTCCAGGATCGTGCGCATCACGCGCGTCATCCGTGCGCCGAGATCACCCTCGGGCTGGAGCAGCACGCGCGCGTCGCCAGCGAGCTCGGCGCTCGGCGGCGCATCGAAGGCCAGGACGAAGGGCCGAGGCTGCTTCCGGACGGCGGCGATGGCATCGGAGAGAAACGCACGCGCGAGCTCTGTCGCGGCCTCGCCGCCGAGCTCACGGGCGAGCCGCGTCTTGACGCGCCCGGGGATCGGCAGCTTCGCGAAGAGGCAGTACGTCACGAGCGCCCGACTCGGCGTAACGTGCGCCGCCGAGCCGCGCAGCTGTGCGCGCGCCCGAGCAGTGACGCACCACGAGGATCACCATGAGCGACCAGGACCCCTACTACGACTCCAAGGACCTTCCGCGCTTCGGCGACATCGGCAAGAACGCCCCTGACCTCGCGAAGAAATTCTTCGAGTGGTACGGCGCGGTCTTCCAGGAAGGCGCGCTCTCTGCGCGCGAGAAAGCGCTCATCGCGCTCGCCTGCGCGCACGTTGTCCAGTGTTCGTACTGCATCGACGCATACACCGGCGAGTCGCTCGCGAAGGGCGCCGACCTCGATCAGATGACCGAGGCCGTGCACGTCGCGGCAGCCATCCGCGGAGGCGCTTCGCTCGTCCACGGCGTGCAGATGCGGAACCACGCCGACAAGCTCGGCATGTAGCGCGGCGGCATGGTGCGCGGCGGCATGGTGCGCGGCGGCATGGTGCGCGGCGGCATGGTGCGCGGCGCTCACGTCAGCGCGCCGCCGCAGCTCGAGCCACCGCCCGCCGTGCACCCATAGCAGTGCGCGTCGGTCCGGATGGGCCGTTCGTCGCTCATCACCGCATCGACGCCGCGGATGTGCCCGATCGGCAGCTCCAGCATCTGGTTGAAGTCGCAGTCGTAGAGCTGCCCGTC
>JBBSAT010000248.1:0-12165 GCA_038252025.1 Polyangiales bacterium
CGATCGTCCCCGTGCGCGTCTACTTCAAGGGCAGCTGGGTCAAGGTGGAGCTCGGGCTCGGCAAGGGCCGGAAGTCCGGCGACGACCGGGAGAAGATCAAGAGCAAGATCGAGCGCGACGAGGCGCGCGAGGCCGTCACGCAAGGCCGACGGCGATGATGGCGCCGACGAGCGCTACCGTCCGCGGTCTGCTCCGCGAGCACTCGTGCAGATGATCGGCGCGGTCCGAGTCGAAGGAGGCGGTGAAGGCCAGGCGCTCTCGGTGGCGGGAGAGGTCATCACGCTGACGCTCCCGCGCGCGTTCGCGCCGGGCGCGCCCTTTCGCGGCGCCGTGCTGCTCGAGGAGCGCGAGATCGCGCTCGAGGGAAGGACGGTGGGCTCGCGGAAGACGCCGGACGGAACCTTCGAGGTGCGCGTTCGGCTCGTGAACCTGCGGCGTGAGGACAGGCTTCGGCTCGCGGGCGGCCCTCCCACGGCGTGATCCTCCGCACGATCGCAGCCGGGCAGGGCGTGAGAGGCTCGTGCGATGCGAGCGTATGGTGTCGGCGTCGGGTTGTTCCTGCTCGCCTCGGCGTGCTCGCCGAGCGCCGTGCCGAGCGACGCGGGCCTCGACGCAGACGACGCCGCTGCCGATCGGGACACATCGATCGAGCGGGACGCGGGCACAGACGCGGACCTTCCGCCTTGGCCGCACGATCGGCCGTCGCTCGCCGGTGAGACCCGTCGGGGCTTTCATCTCGCGAGGGGAATCGTTCACCTGCACTCGCCGCTCTCGCACGACGCGTGCGACGGTGCGGGCTGGGTGGACGGCGCGCTGGCCGACGAAGCGTGCCTCGCCCACCTGCGGGCGGCAGCGTGCACGCTGCGGATGGACGTCCTCTTTCTCACCGACCACGCGCCGCACATCGACGAGATCGCCTTCGAGGACGCGCTCTGGATCGCCGCGGGCGACGAGGCCGTCGAGAACGCGTCCGGTGAGGTCGTCGCCGCGCGCTGGGCGTGCCCCGGGACGGGTCATCGCGTGCTCGTGATGGCCGGGAGCGAGAACGAGACGATGCCCGTCGCGCTCGAGCGACATCCCCCCGGCGATCAGGCAGCGCGCAGCGCGGCGTACGAGGCCGACGGGCCGGACGCGGCGGCGGTGCTGCGCGCGGCCGGGGCGCTGGTGCTCTACGCGCACACCGAGGGACACCCGCTCGATCAGATCCGCGCCACCGCGCCCGACGGGATCGAGATCTACAACACGCACGCGAACATCGACCCGAACATCCGACGGGATCTTCTCGGTCTCTCGCCGCTCTCGTTCATCGGGAACCTCCTCGCCTTCACGCGGCCCGCGAACGGGCTCGAGCCGGACCTCGCGCTCCTCTCGTTTCTCTCGCCGAACGACGTGGCGCTCTCGCGCTGGGACACGATCCTCGCCGAGGGGACGCGGATGGTCGGCACGGGCGGCTGCGACGCGCACGAGAACGCGTTCCCGCAGCTGCTCACGGACGGCGAGCGCGCCGACAGCTACCGCCGGATGATGGGCTGGCACTCGCACCACTTCCTCGTCGACGGCGACGATCGCGCGGCGATGGTGGCGGCGCTCGCGCGCGGGCGGCTCTCGCTGGTCTTCGAGGTCTTCGGGACGCCGGTGGGCTTCGACTTCCGCGCGGAGGACGCCGGTGGAGCGATCGCCGAGATGGGCGACGAGACGCTCGTCGGCGCGACGCTGCGCGTGGATCGTCCGTCGCTCATCGCGGGCTTCCCCGCGAGCCCCGCGCCGATCATCCGGACGCGAATCCTCCGCGCGGCCGACGGCGGCGCCGTCGAGCTGCTCTCGTCCGCCGACGCGACGCTCGAGTGGGTGACCACCGAGCCCGGCGCGTATCGCGTGGAGGTGCTCATGACCCCCGACCACGCGCGCCCGTACCTCGGAGCGCTCGCAGACGAGCTGGTGCACGAGCTCGTCTGGATCTACTCGGGGCCCATCTACGTGCGTTGACGGAGAGCTTCACGCGGCGGCGAGGAAGTCCGCGCCCTCGATGAACTCGCGCTCGCGCAGCGCCGAAGAGACGAGCGCTCTCGCGCCCGCCGCGCCGACCGCGAACACGACGAAGTGCTCCTCGGGACGGAGCCCCTCCATGCTCGTGATCGGCGCGCCTCGCGCGGTGCGCCCGATCTTCAGCGGGTCGATGTCGACGAAGCGCGTGAAGCGAACGCCGTGCGGCTCGAGCGCGCGCGCGAGCCGTCTTCCGGTCGGGCCCGCGCCCCAGAGCACGAGCTCGCGCTGCTCACCCTGGAGGCGCTCGGCGAGGTGCTCGGCGCGGAGGGCGCGGATGCTCTCGAGCGAGTAGCGCGGATCGTTGAACGTCAGCCGGCCGGGCCGTTGCCGCCAGCGGAGCAAGACCTCCTGCAGCTTGCGGATGCGATGCCCTCCGCGGACGAGCCGCAGCCAGAGGTCGTAGTCCTCGGGGAACCTGCCCTGGCGATAGCCGCCGAGGCCGCGCACCACGTCCCGCCGCAGCATCACGGAGGGATGGCAGAGCGGCGCTTCCACGAAGACCTGGACCGCGTGCTCCTCCGCGCTGAGCAAGCCGTTCTGCCAGGCGACGTAGCGCGCGAGACCGCCCTCGATCACGTCGGAGGGGAACGCCTCGATCTGCGTGCCGAGGGCAGCGAGGGAACCGTCCTCCTCCATCGCCCGCCGCTGGGACGCGAGCCGTCCCCGGAGAGAGACGTCGTCGCCGTCCATGCGCGCGACCAGCGGAGCCGCCGCTTCGGCGAGGCCCAGGTTCAGCGCGGAGACGATGCCGGCCCCACTCGACGAGAGCAGACGAACGCGGGGATCGCTCGCCGCGAGCGCAGCGGCGACGTCCGCGCTCCCGTCGCGCGAGCCGTCGTCGATCAGGAGCAGCTCGAGCCCGACCTCTCGTTCCTCGAGGATGCTGGTGGCCGCCTCCGCGAGCGTCGCCAGGACGTCCCGATAGGGCAACACGACGCTGACGTCCGGCGCGGCGCTCATCGCGAGCGAGAGTATGCTCAGCGCCCAGATGAGCGAGCGAGAAGCGAACTTCGACGGCCTGGTCGGTCCGACGCACTCGTACGCGGGCCTCTCGCACGGGAACGTGGCCTCGACGAAGAACCTCGGCCGCGTGAGCTCGCCCAAGCGCGCCGCGCTCGAGGGCCTCGGGAAGATGCGCGCGCTCTTCGATCTCGGCCTGCTGCAGGGCATCCTGCCGCCGCACGAGCGCCCCTTCGTCCCGGCGCTTCGACGGCTCGGGCTCGGCGGGACGGATGCCGAGGTCCTCGAGAGGGCCGCCAAGGTCGACCCGATCCTCCTGGCGCTCGCTTCGAGCGCGTCGCCCATGTGGACGGCCAACGCGGCGACCGTCGCCCCGAGCGCCGACGCGAGAGACGGGCGCGTTCACTTCGTCGTCGCGAACCTCGAGAACCGCCCTCACCGAGCGTTCGAGGCCCCGCAGACCGCGCGAACGCTTCGCGCAGTCTTTCCCGATGCCGCACACTTCGCCGTGCACGACGCGCTCGCCTTCGGGCAGGCGTTCGGGGACGAGGGCGCGGCCAACCACACGCGGCTCGTCGGCAACGACGGGCGAGCCACGCACTTCTTCGTGCACGGACGAAGCGCGATGGGCGGCGGCGCTCAGCCGAAGCGATTTCCAGCGCGCCAGACGCGCGAGGCCTCGGAGGCGGTCGCGCGGCTCCTCACGCTCGATCCCGGGCGCACGGTGCACGCGCAGCAGAGCCCGGACGTGATCGACCTCGGCGTCTTCCACAACGACGTCATCTCGGTGGGCCACGGCTCGCTCCTGCTCGCGCACGAGGGGGCCTTTCTGGATCGAGCGGGCACGCGCGCCGCGCTGAAGGCGCAGGTCGACGGCCTCGAGATCTCGGAGGTGAGCCAGGAGTCCCTGCGCGTCGAGGACGCCGTCACGACCTACCTGTTCAACTCGCAGCTCGTGACTCTCCCGACCGGCCGGCGCTGCCTCGTGGCGCCGGAGGAGACGCGCGCGAGCGACCCTGCGCGGCGAGCCGTCGACGAGCTGATCGCGAGGGATGTCATCCAGGAAGCGCGCTACTTCGATCTCCGCGAGAGCATGCAGAACGGCGGCGGCCCTGCGTGCCTTCGGCTGCGCGTCGCCCTCACGGACGCCGAGCAGAAGCGCGTGGCCCCCGGGTGCTTGCTCGACGCATCGAAGATCACCGCGCTCGAGGCCTGGGTGTCGAAGCACTACCGCGACGCGCTGCGGGCGGAGGATCTCGCCGATCCCCAGCTCCTCGACGAGTCACGACGCGCGCTCGACGAGCTCACGCAGATGCTCGCGCTCGGATCGATCTATCCGTTCCAGCGAACGACGGGAGGCGACGGAGAAGCGCTGTGATGTCTACACGAGTGCTCGCTGAGCCATCGGCTCGCCGAGCAGCTCCCGCCCGTGCTCGCGGCGATCACTCCCGTCCGCGGTCTGGTCCGCGAGCGCTCGTGTAGGTCACAGCCCCGAGGACTTGAGGCTGGCGGCCGCTTCGGGCGTCCGCGGCAAGTGGATCCCGCACTCGCGCTTCTCGCCGAGGTTCCGGCCGTCGCGCGGGTCCTGCGCGAGCGTCGTCGGCGTCGTCGAGTGCACGTCGCCCACCGATCGATAGCCGAAGTGATAGAGCGGGTGATAGGGCAGCGAGTGCTCGCGCATGTAGCGAGCGATGTCGTCCTTGGTCCAGCCGAGGATCGGGTGGACCTTGTAGACGCCGTCGACGAGCTCGACCGTACGGAGCGCCGAGCGGAACTCGGTCTGCCCGCGCCTCAGGCCCGCGATCCACGCCGTCGCGCCGAGCTCGCGCAGCGCGCGATCCATCGGCTCGACCTTGTTGATCTGCTGGTACTTCGCCTGCTCCGCGTCGTCCCCGTCCCAGAGCCGCCCGTGGAGCGCTTCCTGACGCGCGGCGCTCATGCGCGGACCGTAGACCTTGAGGTTGAGCCCGAGCGTCTTCTCGAGCTCTTCCGCGAACGTGTAGGTCTCGGGGAACAGGTAGCCGGTGTCGAGAAAGACCACCGGAATCTGAGGCGCGTCGCGCGTGACGAGGTGGAGCATGAGCGCGGACTCGGCGCCGAACGACGAGCTCATGACGAGCCCCTTGCCGAAGGTCTTCTGTGCCCAGCCGATGATCTCGTCGGGCTCGGCGCCCTCGAGCGCCTCGTTGACCTCGTCGAGATCGAAGGCGGCGTTGCTCACCAGACGCAGCGCTTCAGGCATGAAGCGAGTCTGTTGTCCCATTCTTGACGTGTCAATGCGGTTATCCGCGTTGGCCGAGGCAACGCGCGATTCCACGGCCGAATTAGCCTGAATAATTCCCGACTAATCTAGTGTGAAATCTGCCGGTCGCGACCGGCGGTCCCGATCAATACGATGATTCCTTCGCGATCATCTCGCCGTACGGGACCCAGACGTTCTTGACCTGGGTCGCCTCGCGCAAGAGCTCGCGTCCCTCGCCCTGCTCGGGATCGAGCCAGTCGCGCTCGATGCCGTGCGTGCAGAACGTGCGCTTCATGTTGCCGCCGGACGCGTGCTCGACGGCGGCCGTGAGCGCGTCGGGCCCGTGGTACCAGATCGAGTCGACGCCATCGTGCGCGGCGAGCACCGGCGCGAGCTCGCTCCGGAGGCCGGTCACGATGTTCACGACGCCGCCAGGCACGTCGCTCGTGTCGAGCACCTGATAGAGGTCCGTCATGGCGAGCGGGTGCTGCTCGCTCGGGACGAGCACGACGGTGTTGCCCATCGAGATGGCAGGCGCGACGAGCGAGACGGCTTGAAGCAGCGGCGTGGCGTCGCCGCACACGATCCCGATGACGCCGATCGGCTCGTTCATCGCGATGGTCACGTTGCGGAACGCCGTCGAGTGCACGAGCCCGTCGTACTTGTCCGCGTAGGCCGCGTACGTGAAGAGGCGCTCGATCGACATGCGCACCTCGCGCTCCGCGCCCTTCTTGTCGCCCGTCATCGACGCGATGCGCGCGGCCATCTCCGCGCCGCGGGCCTCGAGGTTCTCCGCGAGGAAGTAGAGGACCTGCGCGCGCGCATGGCCCGTCGTGCTCCCCCACTTGGCCGCCGCGTGCGCCGCCTCCACGGCGTTCCGGATGTCCTTCCGGTTTCCGTGCGCGACGTGATCGAGCACGTGTCCTTTCGGATCGAGAACCGGCAGCGAGTATCCCTGGTCGGGCCGGGCCTGCTTGCCGCCGACGTAGAGCTTCGCCGTCCGATCGATGTGCGGCACGCTGGCGCTCGCCGTGATCTCCCGGCGCACTTCCTTCGCGGCCTTCTTCGGCGCGCTCTTGGCCTTGGGCGCGTGATCCTTCTTCGTCCACGCGGGCGTGCAGTACTCGAAGAGCCCTTCCTTGCCGCCCTCACGCCCGTAGCCGCTCTCGCGACAGCCGCCGAACCCCGCGGCCGCGTCGAAGTGGTTCGTGCAGTTGATCCAGACGGTGCCCGCCTTGATCTTCGGAGCGATGTCGAGCGCGAGGTTGATGTTCTCCGTCCACACGCTCGACGCGAGGCCGTACGCGCTGTTGTTCGCGAGCGCGACGGACTCTTCCGGAGTCCGGAAGGTCATGAACACCACGACCGGCCCGAAGATCTCGACCTGGGCGACCATCGAAGCCGGCGAGACGTTCGAGAGGATCGTCGGCGGATAGAAGCAGCCGTTCTTCGGGCACTCCCAGCTCGGCTGCCACTTCGCAGCGCCTTCCTTCTCGCCCGCCGCCACGAGCTCGGCGATGCGCTCGAGCTGCACCGGCGCGACGACGGCACCGATGTCGATGCACTTGTCGAGCGGGTCGCCCATGCGGAGCGTCTCCATCCGCGCGCGGAGCTTCGCGAGCAGCTGCGGTGCGACGCTCTCCTGCGCGAGGATGCGCGAGCCGGCGCAGCAGACCTCGCCCTGGTTGAACCAGATGGCGTCGACGACGCCCTCGACCACGCTGTCGAGGTCTGCGTCTTCGTACACGAGGAAGGGCGACTTGCCGCCGAGCTCGAGCGAGAGCTTCTTGCCGCTGCCCGCGGTGGCCAGGCGGATGATCCGGCCGACCTCGGTGGAGCCCGTGAACGCGATCTTCGCGACGCCGGGGTGCGCGACGAGCGCGGCGCCGGTGCGCCCATCGCCGTTGACGATGTTGACGACGCCCTTCGGAAGGCCGACCTCTGCGCAGATCTCCGCGAAGAGGAGCGCGGTGAGCGGCGTGAACTCCGCCGGCTTGAGCACCAGCGTGTTGCCCATCGCGAGCGCGGGCGCGATCTTCCACGCCAGCATGAGGAGCGGGAAGTTCCACGGGATGATCTGCCCGACGACGCCCAGCGGCACGTAGCCCGGGAGCTCCTTCTCCATCAGCTGGGCCCAGCCCGCGTGGTGATAGAAGTGCCGAGCGACGAGCGGGATGTCGATGTCGCGCGACTCGCGGATGGGCTTTCCGTTGTCGAGCGACTCGAGCACCGCGAACCTTCGCGAGTGCTTCTGGATGTGCCGCGCGATGGCGTAGAGGTAGCGAGCGCGACCGTGCGCGCCGAGCTTCTGCCAGCCGGGGGACGCTTTCGTCGCGGCCTTCACCGCATCGTCGATGTCCTTCGCCGTCCCTTGCGAGACCTGCGCGAGCTCCACGTTCCGACCGGGATTGCTCACCGGGAAGTACTTCCCGTCGCTCGAGGGCGCGAACTTGCCGTCGATGAACTGACCGAACTTGCGTCCGTACTTGTCGAGCCACTCGATGACCGGGCCGTCGGCCTCCGGCGCGGGTCCGTATTCCATCGTCTCGAACACCCGGTTGATGATGTCGGTCTTCACGTTGCTTTTGACTGCGGCGGGAGTCGCCGGCGGCGCGTTTTTTGATCCGTCCATGGTCTCGTCCGTCCTCAGGCCATGGGCTGGCGGTTGAAGGCCGCATAGCGGCCGGTCACGTGGAACTCGAGCTGCCGCTCGATGTCGCTCAGGAGGCTCGAAGCGCCGAAGCGGAAGAGCCAGGGGTCGAGCCACTCGTTGCCGAGCTCGTCCTTCACCAGCGCCAACCAGTCGAGCGACTGCTTCGCGGTCTTGATGCCGCCGGCAGGCTTGAAGCCGACCTTGAAGCCCGTGCGTTCCTGGTACTCGCGGATCGCGCGGAGCATCACGAGCGTGAAGGGCAGGGTCGCGTTGATCGACTCCTTGCCCGTGCTCGTCTTGATGAAGTCCGCGCCCGCCATCATCGCGACCCAGCTCGCCTTGCCGACGTTCTTCAGCGTGCCGAGCTCGCCCGTCGCGAGGATCGCCTTGAGGCGCGCATCGCCGCACGCCTCGCGCATCGCCTTCACCTCGTCGAAGAGCGTCTGCCAGTCGTTGTCGATGACGAGCCCGCGGTGGATGACGATGTCGATCTCTCTCGCGCCGTCCTTCACGGACCGGCGGATCTCCTCGAGCCGCGTGTCGAGCGGGCTGAGGCCTGCCGGAAACCCAGTCGAGACCGCGGCGACGGGGATGCCCGAGCCCGCGAGCTCGGCGACGGCCGTCTTCACGAGCGAGTGATAGACGCAGACCGCGCCCGTGCGGATCGGCAGCTCCGTGGCGCCGAGCGCCTCGAGCACCTCCTCCTTCACGGGGTGCCGCGCCTTCGCGCAGAGGCGCTTCACGTTGCCGTCGGTGTCGTCGCCCGAGAGCGTCGTCAGATCGATGCAGGTGATGGCCTTGAGCAACCAGGCGAGCTGCCACTCCTTCTTGATCGATCTGCGTGTGCCGATCGTGGAGGCGCGTCGCTCGACGGCGCTGCGGTTGACTCGTACTTCCTCGACCCACTCGAGGTGGAGAGGGGTTCCAGCGTTGCGCGGGTGGCTCGACATGCGGTCGGCACTATCGCGCACCTTTCGGCCTGGAAACAAGCACGCGCTATGCGGCCACCCGTGCGCGGAGCGCGGTGACCGTGGCGGCGAGGGCGCTCGCATCGATGCCCAGCTCGCGCGCAGCGATCGCGGAAGCTTCGGCGATCGAGGGCGCCGTGAAGACCGGGACGCGCCGGGGGGAGAACGCCGAGATGCTCGCCAGGATGGCGCGCACCCAGCGCGCGCGGACGCCGGTTCCCTCGGCGACGCAGACGAAGGCAGTCATGTACTCCCCCATCTGGCGCCCCCGCTCGCGCCCCTCCGCGTCCGGCGCGGGCGCGCGTTCGCCGACGATGGTCAGGTTCACGATGGGCGCGGGCCGTGGGCGGAGCCGGCGCTGGCGCGCGAGGGCGTCGACCACGAGCCGCGCGACCTCGGGGCCGATGCCGCCGAGATCGATGAGGATCACGAGCCCGTCGCCCTCCGCAACGAGGCCTTCCCCCGGCTCCGCAAAGAGGATGGCCAGATCGATGGGCAGCACAGTGGCGCCGGCGCGCGACTCCTCGGACATCGGGGAACGCATAGGGCCAGGGAGGCCGGGCGCCATCCCCCGGACGCGATGGCGGTCTGGTTCGCGCCCGTCGCGGATCGGCGTGGTAGAAACCCCGCGCCATGTTCGAGCCCGTTTCCACGAAGGTTTCGTTCCCCACCCTCGAGACGAAGATCCTCGATCTCTGGTCGAAGGAGCGTGTGTTCGCTCGCTCCGTCGAGGAGGCCAAGGACCGGAAGCCCTTCATCTTCTACGAAGGCCCGCCCACCGCGAACGGCAAGCCGCACCCCGGCAGCGTTCTCACGCGCGTGATGAAGGACGTGATCCTTCGGCATCGCAGCATGACCGGGCACTACGTCCCGCGGCGCGGCGGCTGGGACACGCACGGCTTGCCGGTCGAGGTCGAGGTCGAGAAGGCGCTCGGCATCTCGGGCCGCGAGGCCATCGTCCAGTACGGCGTCGAGGCCTTCACGCACAAGTGCATCGAGAGCGTCTTCAAGTACGTCGACGAGTGGCGCCGCATGAGCGAGCGCGTCGGCTTCTGGATCGACATGGACGCGGCCTACGTCACGTTCCACAAGTCGTACGTCGAGAGCGTCTGGTGGGCGCTGAAGACGCTCTTCGACAAGGGCCTTCTCTACCAGGGCTACAAGGTCATCTGGTGGTGGGCCCAGGGCGGTACCGCGCTGAGCGCGGGCGAGGTCGGCCAGGGCTACAAGGACGTCGACGATCCGTCGGTGTTCGTGCGCTTCGCCGTCGAGGGCGAGGAGAAGACGTCGTTCCTCGCATGGACCACGACGCCCTGGACCCTGCCGTCGAACGTCGCGCTCGCGGTGAAGGCGAGCGAAGACTACGCGACGGTCGAGATCACCGAGGGCGGCGAGCATCCGGGCGAGCGCTTCGTGGTGGCCGCCGCGCTGGTCGAGAAGCTCTTCGGCTCGTGCGTGAAGGTCCTCGCCACGCGCAAGGGCAGCGAGCTCGTCGGCAAGAAGTACACGCCGCCCTTCGACTACGCGACGCCGACCGAGGGGCGCGCCTGGGAGGTCATCGCGGCCGACTTCGTCACGCTCGACACGGGCTCGGGCATCGTCCACACGGCGCCCGCCTTCGGCGAGGACGACTTCCGCGCGTGCCGCGAGAGCGGGATGGGCTTTCTCCAGCTCGTGAAGCCGGACGGCACCTTCGACGAGCGCGTCACGGACTTCGTGGGCCGCTTCTGCAAGGACGCCGACCGCGACATCATCCGCAACCTCAAGCAGCGCGGGCTGCTCTTCAAGGAAGAGGTCTACCGCCACCCGTACCCGTTCTGCTGGCGCAAGGACTCCGATCCGCTGATCCAGTACGCGCGTCGCAGCTGGTTCATCCGCACGACGGACGAGATCGGCCGCGTCATCGAGAACAACGAGGCCGTCGCCTGGGAGCCAGAGCACATCCAGCATGGCCGCTTCGGCGAGTTCCTCCGCTCGAACGTCGACTGGGCCATCTCGAGAGAGCGCTTCTGGGGCACGCCGCTGCCGATCTGGATCAACGACGAGACCGGCGGGATGAAGGCGATGGGGAGCGCGAACGAGATCCTCGCGCTGAACCCGGCCGCGTTCGATCACTTCGCGCAGGCCAAGGCAGCGAACCCGCAGCTGAGCGAGCACCTGATGGTGCACAAGCCCTGGATCGACGACGTCACGTTCACCGTTCCGGGCGAGGCGGGCACCTACCGCCGCGTGAGCGAGGTGATCGACTGCTGGTTCGACTCGGGCTGCATGCCCTTCGCGCAGCACGGCTATCCGCACCAGAACGTGGAGGCCTTCGAGCGCGAGTTCCCGGCGGACTTCATCACCGAGGCCATCGATCAGACGCGCGGCTGGTTCTACTCGCTGCTCGCGATCGCCACCGGGCTGGGTGCGTCGCTCGAGAGCGCGTCAGATGCACCCCGCCGTGCGCCGTACCGCAGCGTCGTCGTCAACGACCTCGTGCTCGACCGGGACGGCGTCAAGATGTCCAAGAGCCGCGGCAATGCCGTCGAGCCCTGGGCCGTGCTCGAGGCGCATGGGGCGGATGCCGTGCGCATGTTCCTCGTTGCGTCGAGCCAGGTCTGGCTCCCGCGGCGCTTCGACGAATCGCTGATCCGTGAGACCGTCGGCCGCTTCCTCCTGACGCTCAAGAACGTGTACAGCGGAATCTTCGCGACGTACGCGAACTTCGGCTGGGCCCCCTCACTCGACGATCCGCCGCCCGACGCCCGGGAGCCGATCGACCGCTGGGTCCTTTCGCGGCTCTCGACCGTCGAGCAGCAGTGCGACGCGTCGCTTCGCGAGTACCAGGCGACCCACGCCGTGAACGCGATCGTGAACTTCTTCATGGACGATGTCTCCAACTGGTACGTGCGGTTGAACAGGCATCGATTCTACGACGTCGAGACGAGCGACAACCGGGCGGCGTTTGCCACGTTGCACGAGATACTGGTCGTCACGTGCAGGCTGCTCGCCCCATTCGCACCATTCGTGAGCGACTGGATTCACACCGAGTTGGTGGGAGAATCGGTGCACCTCGCACCATACGTGCGTCCCGAGCCTACGCGCATCGACGAGCCGCTGGAGCGCGCGATGAATGATGTGCGAACGCTCGCCACGCTCGGGCGCGCGGCCCGTGAGGAAGCGGGGATCAGGGTCCGCCAGCCGCTGGCATCGTTGCTCTGTGTGTTGCCCGCCCACGGCGGCGAGGAAATAGTTCGCTCTCTGACTCCGCTGCTGGCATCGGAGTTGAACGTGAAGCGCGTCGATTTCGCCTC
>JBBSAT010000249.1:0-12130 GCA_038252025.1 Polyangiales bacterium
AGGGCAAGGGCGACGGCAGCGACGTCAGAGCTGCGCGTGCCAGGTGTACGCGCCCGCGAGCCAGCCCTCGGTGCCCGCGTCGGGGATGCCGATCACGCCGCTGAAGGCGTAGTCGCTCGTGCAGGCGTCGCCGCCGGCCCAGTGCGCGTGCGTCGCGTCGTCGATCACCAGCTGCCAGAGCTGACCGCCGCTCCAGTCGATCGTTCCCCCGAGGTCGATCGCCAGCACGCCGTCGCCCAGCGTCGTCCACGCGCTGAACGCGCCGTCGCCGGGTGGCCACGCGCCCGGGGTCGCGAGGGTCGTCGTCGCGCCGGTGGCGACGTCGAGAGACAAGACGCTCGGGACGCCGATGAACTCGGTGCTGTCGTAGCCGCCGATGATCCAGACGGTGCCATCGGGGCGGGCGCGGAGGGCCGGCGCAGCGCGACCGCCCGGAAGCGTTCCCACGCGGCGCCAGACGAGCGTGCCGAGGTCGAGCGCCCACACGTCGTCGAGCGCTGCGCTCGTGGGCCCTGCGAAGCCGGTGGGCAGTCCGCCGACGACGAGGAGCTCGCTGCCGACGACGATGGCGCTGTGGCGCGCGCGAGGAGGCGGCTGAGGCCCCGTCGTCGCGACGGGCCCGATGGTCGTCCCGTCCTCGAGCACCGCCGAGACCAGGAACGCCGTCGGCGGATCGCTCGAGGTCGGCGCGCCGCCGGCGATGAGGAGTCGATCTCCGACCGGGTCGTGCGCGAGCGCGGGAGCGAAGTGGTGATCCCGCGGAACGGCGAGCGTGCCGAGGCGCGTCCAGCGCGGGCTTGCGTCCGAAGGCTGGAGCGTGAGGAGCGTGTCTGCGGCGAGCATCACGAGCCGGCCGTCTCCAAGGCGCGCCGCAGCCTCCACGTACGTCGGCGGCAAGACGCCGTCCTGCACCAGCGGCAGGACCTGGCCCTCCGTGCCCTCGGCGAGCGAGCGCACGGTCAGCCCCGCGTAGCCCGCCTCGAGCGTCCGTCGGCCGACGACATCCATCGCGTACGGCTCGTCGTACAGCGCCTGGCCGTCGAAGTACTCCGACTCGTGCTCGGTGAAGACACCGGTCGTGAGGGGCGCGCTCCAGAGACCAGGGATCATCGTGTCGCCGAACGGGCCCGTGACCGTGTGGTAGGTGACGACGAAGAGACGATCGCTCGTCTGCTCGTAGGCGACCCAGCCGGTGTAGCCGCCGGTGAAGTCGGCGCTCGGCGGCGGCGTGCCGCTCGCGGGCGTCGTCGACCAGGGCCCCGTGGGCAGCGAGCGCACCGCGAGCCCGGGATCGATCGTGAGGGTCGACGGCGGCGTGAACCTCGTGATCCCGTAGCCCACGAGACGGCCGCCCGAGGGATCGCTCGTCATCGCGAGCGGCATGTTGGTCGTGTCGAGCGGGCTCGCGGCGCTCCACGTCGCGGTCCCTGCAGCGATGTCGATGGTGACGGTGTGGAAGTCGTTTCCGCGCATCGCCACGAGCGTGCTGCCGAGCGCGTAGAGCGGTCCGATGATCGAGCCGTCCGAGTCGGGCGGGCTCGACGAGGTCAGCATGGAGACCGTGACGCCATCGGCGCGCACCTCGGTCGCGAGCAGCTCGTAGCGGAAGGGGTTCGCCGCGTAGACCACCGAGATCATGCGATCGAGCGAGGGCGACCAGACGTTCGCGAAGATCTGACCACCCAGCGCTGCTTCCGTCGTGACCGGGAGCGTAGCCACGGTGAGCGCGTCGTCCTCGACGCGGACGCTCGTGATGCCGGTGAGCGAGGGCGAGATCGCCTGAGGGAGCGAGACGAGAGTGCGGGTCGCCGGGTGCACGACGCCTGCGTCCGGATGGAGCGCCGCGACGACGTTCGTCAGCGTCACGCCCGCGAGCCCCGTGCATGCCGCGATCGGGCCTCCGTCGGGCCGAGGCCCCGTGTCGGGCCGCGGGCCTGCGTCGTGAGGTCCGGCATCCTCGATGGCCCCGTCGCCGACGTGGGCAGCGTCTCCCGGCACGCCCGAGTCGACCTCGCCGACCGTGGGGCTCGAACAGCCGACGACGAGACCGAGCGAAGCGAGAGTGACGATCGCGAGCGAGAGACGCATGAAACCTCCGGAGCGGTGAGGTTGCCCGCCCGCCGCGACTCGTTCATCCGGCCCGGTCTTGCCGGCGGCCGCTCACGCCTTGCCGGCGGGCTCGGCCTTCTTCTCCGGGAGGCTCTTCACGTGGACGTCGCGCTGCGGGAACGGGATCTCGATCCCCTCCTTGGTCAGCGCGTCGTAGATGTCGATCCCGACGGCGCTCTTCAGGTACTCCCACTCGGAGAAGTCGGTCGTCCAGAACTCGAGCTCGAAGTCGAGCGAGCTCTCGCCGAAGCCTTCGAAGAGCACCTCGGGCTCGGGCCCTCCGACCGCCTGCGCGTGCACGCTTCCGACGCTCGCGAGGACGTCGCGCACCTTCCGCAGATCGGTGCCGTAGGCCACGCCGACCTTCACGCGCACGCGGCGCCGCCGATCGGAGAGCGTCCAGTTCACGACCTCCCGACTGATCAGGCTGTCGTTCGGCACGATCACCTCGGCGCCGTCCCGTGAGCG
Organism: Polyangiales bacterium; assembly: GCA_038252025.1. Lineage (GTDB taxonomy): Bacteria > Myxococcota_A > Polyangia > Polyangiales > Sandaracinaceae > JBBSAT01. The sequence goes on from JBBSAT010000249.1 coordinate 2,578, forward strand.
CACCGTGCTCGAGCGCAAGCCGATGCGCTCGACGCGGCCTACGAGGTTGCCCACCTCGATGAAGTCTCCGAGGCGCACGGGTCGCTCGAGCATGAGGATGATGCCCGAGATGATGTTGCTGACGATGCTCTGCAGGCCGAAGCCGACGCCGACGCCGAGCGCGCCTGCGACGAGCGCGATCTGGCTCTCGTCGACCCCGACGGACGCCAGCCCGAGCAACAGACCGAGCGAGATGATGATGTAGCGGGTCAGGGTCGAGATCGCGCCGTCGACGCCCGGCTCGAGCTTCAGGCGCGGGAGGACGTCGAGGTCGAGCACGAAGCGCACGAAGCGCGAGAGGGCCCACGTGACGAAGAGGATCACGCAGAAGAGCAGCACGGCGCCGATCGAGAACGACGCGCTGCCGACCTCGCGCGACTCGGCGAGGATCCCGTCGGCCCACTCGGTGAAGGGGCGCGTCATCCCGAAGCCCTCGAGCGTCGCCTGTCCCCAGAGGAACGCGGCGGCGAACGTCAGCAGCGAGAACGATCGACGGCGCACGAGGTCTCCGTGCTCGCGCACCGCCCGGAGCTTTCCGAGCGTGACGCCCTTCATCGCCCCCGCGAGCAGGGTCTCGAGCACCACGATCCCCGCGAAGAGCGCGAACGCGGCGTACGCGCTGGCGACGACACCGCGCATCAGCATCGCGCTCAGGAACACCCAGCCGAGCGCGTCGGCGAGGAGCGCGCAGGTGGCGAGCAGAAAACCGAGGAGGACGACCCCGCGCAGCCAGAGGGGGCTCTCCGTCGAGCGCCGCTCTACCCAGAGCCAGCGACCGAGCACGAGGACGGCCGGGATGCACTCCAGCGTGAGCACGATCCGGCGCAGCGCCGTGCCTTCGATCGTCATGCTCTCGACGCGGACGACGAGGAGGAACACCGCGACGATGTAGAGCAGCGTCCGGGTGTGCTTCGGCAGGAGCGGTGGGAGCACGCGCAGGAGCGGCACGAGCAGGACGACGAGCGTGAGGTCGTAGAACAGCATCGGCGCGTTGAGCACGACGAACGGAGCGATCGAGAGCGTCAGCAGCGCAGCCGTGGAGAAGGGCTTGCGGACGATGGCGCGCGCGCGGACGAGGACGACGTCGTCGTCCGCCCAGGCCTGGCTTCGTCGCGCGAGGCCGCCGAGGAGCGAGACCAGGATGACGAAGAGCAACGCGAGGCCGACGGCGGCGTACGCCTGGCTGCGACCGAGCAGCGCGATGCCGGTGCCCACGCGGTCCACCCAGCTGGCGCGCGCCTGATCGACCAGGCTTCCCTCGTCGGTCGCCGCCGAGAGCCCGAGCCAGATCGGACGGCTGTCGCGCACGAAGAGCCGATCGCGAAACCCGCGCGTCGCACGCTCGATCTGGTCGGTCACGTCCGCGACCTCGATCGTGAGCTCGGCCACCTGGTCGCCGAGCTCGCGGATGCTCTCGATGAGGCCGTCGAGCTCGCCGCTGTAGTGCTCGAGCGCCTCGAGCGACGTGGGCACGCGCTCGCGCATCGCATCGGGTAGGTCCGCGGCCGCGGCGCCCTCCGCGATGTGGCTCCATATCTGCTGCAGCTCGACGAGATCGGCGTGCATCTCGTCGAGGGCCTCCTGGCGGTCGGCGAGGGTCGTCTGCCACTCGTCGAGCTGGTCCTGGTACTCGTGCCACTGGTGGCGCGCGTCGGCGAGCTCGCGCTGTGACATCCGCGCGACCTGATCGACCGAGCGCGACGCGGCGAGCCGCTCCACGTCCTCGGCGAGGCGGGGGAGCTCTCGCCTGATCTCTTCCACGCCGCGGCGGGGACGCAGCGCCGTGCGCACGGCCTGGAGGCTCGTGCGCGTCCGGGCGACCGCCGCGGCGACGTCGGCGGCGCGGATCTCGGGCGGGGCCTCGGTGTCGTCGGCCGCGGCTTCGCCTTCGACCGCGGCTTCGCCTTCGACCGCGCCTTCGCCTTCGCCCTCCTCTGCAGCTGCCTCGGCCGGCATGCCGGCGTCCTGCGCGCGCGCGACGCGGGGCGCGCCGAGATGGAGCGCAGCGATCAGCAGGATGCCCGCGACGGACCGGGGCCTGGGCGAGCTCTTCACGCGCGCGAGCATAACCGACGACGTCGAGCGCCCGCGCGGGGAACCTCAGCGGCGCCGGGTCCTCGGATCGAGCGCGTCTCTCAGCTCGTCGCCCGCGAGGTTCAGTCCGAGGACGGTCACGGCGAGCGCCCCGCCGGAGACCAGCGCCACGTGCGGGAAGCGCAAGATCACGGACGCCCCCTGGTCGAGCAGCGCGCCCCAGCTCGTCGCCAGGCCCGGGCCGAGCCCGAGGAACGAGAGCGTGGACTCGGCGAGCACCGCCGCTCCGAGCGCGCCCGTCGCCGACACGACGAGCGGGCCGGCGAGGTTCGGCAGGAGGTGCCGGAGCACCACGCGCGCCTCGCTCGCGCCGAGCGCGCGCGCCGCCGTGATGAACTCGAGCTGGCCGACGGAGAGCGCCTGCGCGCGCGCGAGCCTCGCGTGGCCGACCCAGCCGTTGGCCGCGAGCGCGAGCACGACCACGATCACGCTGGGCCGCGCGATGAGCGCCACCACCGCCACGTGGAGGACGATCGAGGGGAAGCTCTGGACGACGTCCGCGAGCCCCATCACGACGCGGTCCGTCACCCCGCCGCGATGCCCGGCGAGCGCACCGAGAGGCGCGCCGATCAGGAGCGAGAGCCCGACCGAGCCGACGGCGACGACCCCCGCGAGGCGCGCGCCGTAGAGGAGCGCCGAGAGGATGTCGACGCCGTTGTCCGCGGTGCCGAGGAGGTGCGCGAGCGAGGGCAGCTCGTACTCGTGACGCAGGTCGATGCTCGTCGGCGCCATCGGGGCGAAGAAGGGCCCGAAGATCGCGAAGAACGCGAACCCGATCGCGAGCACCGTGCCGGTCCGCAGCTTGCGCCTGCGCTTCACGAGAGCCTCACCCGCGGGTCGAGCGCGGCGAGCGCGAGGTCGAGCGCAAACTGGATGCCGACGTACACGAACGCGATGACGAGCACCGCGCCCTGCAGCACCGGGACGTCGCGCGCCGCGAAGGCCTCGAGCATCAGCGTTCCGAGCCCCTGGCGCTCGTAGATCTTCTCCGCGATCACCGCGCCACCGAGGAGCGCGCCGAGCTGCGAGGCGCCCACGGTGACCACGGGCACGAGCGCGTTGCGGAGCCCGTGCACGACGGCGGCACGTCGCACGGAGAGCCCACGCGCGCGGGCCGCCGCCACGTAGGGCTCGCCGAGGGCCTCGATCATCGCGCCGCGCGTCTGGCGGGTGAGCGCGGCGGCGAGCGCAGCGCCGATGGTGAGCGCCGGCAGGACGAGCGCGAACACGCCGCCTTCGTCGTCGCCAGGCATCGGGAGCACGCGCAGCTCCACCGCGAAGCACAGGACCAGCAGCGGACCGAGCCAGATCGTCGGGAGCGCGACGCCCGAGAGCGCGACGCCGCGGGCCAGCAGATCGATCGGGCGATCGCGGTTCATCGCCGCGACGACGCCGAGCGGGATCGCGAGGCACCACGCGAAGAGGGTGGCCGTGAGCGCGAGCGCAGCGGTGTCCGGAAGGACCTCGGCGACGCGGGAACGGACCGTCTGATCTGGCGCGCGGAACGAGCGCCCGAGCGAGCCATCGACGACGTCACCGAGAAAGAGAAGGTACTGATCGAAGAGCGAGGCATCGAGGTGCAGCCTCGTCCGCATCTCGGCGAGGTCCTCTGGGCTCGCGGACTCGCCGAGGATCAGCACGGCGGGGTCGCCCGGCAGCGCGCGCACCATCACGAACACGAGCGTGACGACGGCCACCACCGTCAGGAGCGCTCTCAGCGTTCGCCCTGCGAGGTAGCGCCCCACGGTTCCTCTCGCGTCCCGCGGCTACTGCGGCGCCACGCAGAACCGACCCTCGGGTCGGCCCACGTCCACGATCGCGGCGAAGTCCACGTCGCCTTCGCCGACGCAGCTGTAGCCCTGGCTCACGCGGCAGTCACCGTCGCCGGTGCATCGCCGCATGCACACGTTCCGCGCCAGACGAACGGGGACCGGCTGGAAGCGCACGCAGACGCCATCGTCCGGGCACGCGTCCGCGGTGCAGTCGAACACGGTGCAGTAGCCGCCCGGCATCGTCGTGTCGCAGAGCCGGTCGCCGTTGACGGAGCAGTTCGTCGACGCCGCGCAGCCATCGCCGATGCGCGGCGCACAGCCCATCGCGAGCATGCCGAAGGCGAGCGTCATCAGGGCGAGGCGAAAGAGCGTCATGCAGGCGGCCGACCCTAGTTCACGGGTGAAATGGGCGCCACTCGCCTGGGGATTTTCTCGACCGGGCGCCTGCGTTCCGGATAAGGCAGATCCGCATGAACGAGCTCGACCGACTCGCAGGGAGCGTCCTCGTGGCCGGCTTCCCGGAGCCCGCCCTTCCCCCGTCGGTCCGCGCCTCGCTCGAGGACGGCGGGCTCGCGGGCGTGATCCTCTTCAAGCGCAACCTCACGGGCTCGCTCGCGGCGCTCGCCGAGCTCACGCGCAGCATCGCGGCGGCGAGCGCCCTCCCGCTCCTCGTCGCGATCGATCAGGAGGGCGGACGCGTGGCGCGGCTCGGCGCACCGATCGTGAAGCTTCCGCCGGCGCGCCTCCTCGGCAGGATCGACGACGTGCTGCTGACCGAGCGCGCGGGCGAGCTGCTCGGCCGACAGCTGCGCGCGGTCGGTCTGAACGTCGACTTCTCGCCGGTGCTCGACGTGGACACGAACCCGCTGAACCCGATCATCGGCGATCGGGCCTACGGCGCGAGTCCCGACGTCGTCGTACGCCACGCGCGAGCCATGGCAAAGGGCCTCGCGCGCGCCGGCGTCATCGCGTGCGGAAAGCACTTTCCGGGGCACGGGGACACCGAGCTCGACAGCCACCTCGCGCTGCCGCGCATCGCCCACGATCGCGCGCGCCTCGATGCGATCGAGCTCGCGCCGTTCCGCGCGCTCGCGAAGGAGCTGCCGACGATCATGACGGCGCACGTCGTCTTCGACGCCATCGACCGTGCGCTGCCGGCGACGCTCTGCGCGGAAGTGATCGAAGGCGTCCTGCGCGAGGCGCTCGGCTTCGAGGGCGTGATCGTCTCGGACGACCTCGAGATGCGCGCCGTCCGCGATCGCTGGGGCGTCGCAGAGAGCGCGGTCCGCGCCATCGAAGCGGGCTGCGATCTGCTCCTCGTGTGCGAGCACGAGACCGAGCTCCGCGCCGCGCAGCGAGCGCTGGCCGAGCGTGCTGCCTCGACCCCTTCGTTCCACGCGAGGCTCACCCAGGCCAGGGCGCGCGTCGACGCGCTCAGGCGCTCGATCGCGCCGGCCGCGATCGACGAGGCGAGGGTCGAGCCCGGCGAGAGCCTGGGCCTCGAACTCGAGATCGAAAGGCGCGCGTCCCTGCTACCCTCCGCCTCATGAATCTTCCCGATCTCACGCGTGACGAGCAGCTCGCGCTCGGCGGCCTCATCCGGCTGATGATCCGCGCCGATGGCGTCTTCAGCAGCGAGGAAGAGGAGCGAGTGAACGCCATCGGGGAAGAGCTCGGCAGCAAGGACCTGATCTGGCGGATGATCTCGGACTCCGCGCAGGCGTTCAAGGACGACTCGGAGCTTCGCCGTGCGGGGATCGCCATCAAGCGCGTCGAGGCGCGCGAGCTCATGCTCGGTGTGCTCACCAGCGTCGCGGTCGCCGATACCGTCTCGCCCGGCGAGAAGGGCCTCCTCGATGCGCTGCGCGTTGCGTGGGGAATCGTCGACCGCGAGGAGGACACGGCCCCGAGCGAGGGCGACGAGTAGCTCGTGCAGCAGGGCAAAGGCGGCACTGGCGCGACGGGCCCGCTGGGCCAGGGCGTCGCGGGTCGGAGCCCCGGCGCGGCGCCGCCTAGCTGGATCGGCGTCGGCATCGGCGTCGTCATGTTCTTGCTCGGGACCGTGGGCTGTCTCGCCACGGGCCTCGCCGCGACGAGCGCCAGCGAGAGCGAGGCGGTCGTCGTCTCGTACATCGGGATCCCGCTGGCGCTCGCCGGCGTGGTCGCACCGATCGCAGCGCTCCTCGTGCGCGAGAAGGATCTGCCCATCTCGATCGGCGTGCCCGTGGGCTGCGGCTGCGGCACGGCGGTGGCCAGCATCGTCGGCCTCGTCGTGTTCTTCACGCTCGTCTGGCCGAGCCTCTGAGGCGCTTCAGCTCGGCAGGCCGTCGAGCGCGACGTGCGCTTGCTCGATCAGCGTGCCCTCGTACCGAGGCGTGACGAGGACGTAGTGCGCGTGGTCGCCCTCGGGCGCCTGACCGACGGATCCCACGCCGACGACGCGGACGTCGCCGAGATCCCGGACGAAGGGGACGTGGCCACCGCTGGTCGCGACGATGTCGGCCGGATCGGTCGACACGAGCGCCATCATCTCGTCGTCGTCGAGATCGTGGGTGACCTCGATCGTCGGATCAGCAGGCGAGCCGTGCGTGAGCAGGAGCTCGCGACCGTCGGCGAGCGGAAGCCGGATCGAGTACGGCAGGGCGAGGAGGTGACGCAGCACCAGCTCACCGACCTCTTTGCGCGTCGCGAGGAAGCGCGCCGCGCGCTCACGCTCGACGTCCGTCTTCGGTACGAGCCGCTCGGGCGGGATGCTCGCGAGCGCCGTGTCGCCGAGGCCGCGAACGAGCCGGGCCTTCGCCGCGATGAGCAGCTTCCAGGTCGCGAGCGGTGAGTCGCCTCCCATGAGGTGATCGCCCAGCACGAAGATGCGGGTCACCGCGCGTCGATCGAGCTCGTCGAGCACCGCGTGGAGCGCGCGCGCGTTCCCATGGACGTCCGACAGGACGGCGACGGAAGTCCCGATCGGGATGGCTTGCTCGGGGGCGCTCACGGGCGCGAACCTGGTCAGATCGCGCCCTGGGGTCAAGGGCGACACAGGCAGTTCGGGCAGCCTCGGTGGCTCTTGCGGTGCCCATCACGCGCCGCTACATGGTTAGGAAGTGCAGTTCAACTTCCCCAAGCTGACCCCCACCGTCCGCACGCTCCTCATCGTGTTGGTCGTCGTGTTCGTGGGTCAGTCGGTCGCGGAAGGCCTCCTGCACGTCCCCGTCTCGGGCTGGGCGGCGCTCATGCCGGGCGTGCACATCGGCCTCCTCTGGCAGTGGGCGACCTACTGGCTCATCGAGGTGCCGGGCGGCGTGCTGCAGCGCGCGTTCGATCTGCTCTTCATCTACTTCATGCTGTCGCCGCTCGAGGAGCGCTACGGACGGCGACGCATCCTCGAGCTGATCGCGGTCGGCGTGATCGGGGGTGCCATTCCGGTGATGGTGCTCGGCGCAGTGCTCCCGTCCGCGTTCGGCGGTCTCGCCGGCGCCGGCGCGATCGGTGCGGCGGGCTTCGGGGCCTTCGCCGTGCTGAGCGCGGGCGCGATGGTCTCGTTCCTCTTCCTGCCGCCGATGAGCGCGTGGTCCGTCCTCGGGATCTTCCTCGCGCTCTCGACGCTGAACGCGTTCTGGGCGAACGACGCGAGCGAGCTTCTCTCCATCCTCGGCGGGACTGGCGCGGGCATCCTCTACGCGCGCTGGCTGCTCCGTCCCCGGTCGAGCAAGGGCCCGACGCCCAAGAAGAAGCAGAGCGGCCGCCCGCACCTCACCGTCATCGACGGCGGCGCGGACGACAAGCCACGCTGGCTCAACTGAAGGTCTGACCAAGTACTTTGGTCAGATCCCTTCAACTGAGAGAAATTCCCAGCGCTTGACGCTGGGAAAGGACAAGGCGCGACCATTGTTGGTCACGCCTTGAGCGCGTACGCGATCGAAGCTGCGAGGGCCCACGGCGCGAGCGCGACGGCGGCTCCAGCGGAGACGAACGCGACGAACGCGAGAACGTCGAGCACCGTCGCCGCGGGCGGCTGGCCGTCGACCTGGAGCTTCCGGCGCAGCTCTCCCGTGTTCTCTTCGAGGAGCGACTCGCGAAACTCGCCGCCGTACAGGCTCTCGCCGTGTCGCCCGCGCACGAACGCGCGGAAGACGGTGCGAGGCGCGATGAAGACGCCGTAGAGGAGCGCGCCGCCGTTCAAGACCCACGCGGCGTAGTGCTTTCCGCAGCCCGCGCCCAGCTCGAACCCGGCGATCTCGGCCTCGCCCGTCCAGTTCGTGCCGTAGCCGAGCACCACGTGGTGAATGTCGTGCAGCCGCACGGCGCGCACGCGAGCCGGCGAGTTCGGAAAGCCGAGATGGATCGATCCGAGCTTCTTCAGCGTGACCCACTTCTCTTCGTAGCCGCCTTCGCCGAAGCCGTTGGCTTCGAAGTAGCGCCTGCGGTTCTCACGGACCGTGCTCTCGGCGTCGTAGAGCCGGCTCGCTTCGCTCGTGCTGGTGTACATGGCTCGCTTCCCTTTCGTTCGCTCGCGGCGGGCAAGAGCCCGCGGACGGACAGCTCGAGCGCCGCGCGAAGGCTCGCCTGGGCGATCTCCGGGCTCTCGTAGATCCCCGACAGCCACGCGATCAGCGCGACGATGTACTGGCCGAACCAGGTCGCCGCGACGAACGCGGGGGGCGCCGGCGCGAGCTCGCCCGCTTCCATGCGGCGCGCGATCCGCGCGGCGAGGCGAGCCATGAACCCGTGGTCGACGGCGTCGCGGATCTTCGCGGCCGCGGGCGCGGGGAACATCAGCTCGCGTACGAAGATGCGCGCGAGCTCCGGCGTGGGCGCGTAGAGGGCGAAGAACGTGGAGAACACGTGGACGGCCTCGTCGACCATCGAGCCTGCGTCGGGCAGCGTGCGGAAGGCCTCGTCGACGGCCGGCCCGAGACGATGCTCGAACACGAGCGCGACGAGATCCTCCTTGGTCCGCGCATAGAGGAAGAGCGTCCCCTTCGCGATCCCGGCGCGCTCGGCGACCGCCGACGTCGTGGTCGCCGCGAACCCTCGCTCGACGAAGAGCGCCTCCGCCGCCTCGCGGATGCGCGCGAGCTTCTCGTCCTTGTTGGCTTGCCGCCGCACGAAAAATGACCCGGGTCACAAATGACCCGGGTCAGTTCACGTGTCAAGCGATGCGATCAGTGCGTGACCGTGATCGACGGCGGGCTGGGGACCGTCACCGTGATGTGCGGAGGCGGCGGAGGCGCCGGCACCTGCACGACGACCGTCGGGCGCGGATCGGGCGCCTCCACGACGACCGTCGGACGCGGATCGGGCGCCTCGACGACCACGACGGAGGGCCGATCCGGCGCGGCGTGCGGCGTCGAGCGCTCCACCGGCGGCGCAGCGGACGTCGACGGCGACCCGACGGTCGTCGTCTCCGGCGGCGTCTCGGTCTCGCCTCCACAGGCCGTGAGCGTGAGCAGCGTGGTGAGCGAGAACATCGTGAGCAAGAGACCAACAGAGCGCATGGGAACCTCGGTTCGAGACGTCGTTTCGAAGAGACCAGACCGAGAGCGCATCATCGCGCTCACGAGCCGTGGGCCGGCGACGCTCGAGAGAGCGCGCTCGGCTGACGTGAGCCCGACTAGGAGACTGGTGTTTTCAAACACCGGTCTCCTATC
>JBBSAT010000250.1:0-12012 GCA_038252025.1 Polyangiales bacterium
CTCGTGGCGCAGCGGCCGCCGAGCGAGCCCATCGCGACGCAGCTGCAGGCGACGCCCGTCGTCCATCTCGCGACGCCCGCGCAGCCCACGCCGGTCGAGGTGGCGCCTGCCGCGACGGCGCCCCCCGTGCCGACGACGACGGTAACGACGCCCACGCCGGAGGTCCGACCGCGCCCGGAAGCACGCAGGCCGGAGGTGACGGCGACGGCGCCCGTGCACGAGGCCACGACGCATCCGCCGACGATCACGCACCTCGCGCCGACGTCGACACCGACGACCGCGCCGCACGCGCGCGACACGACCCCTAGGCCTTCGACGCCGCATCACCCTGGCGGGCTCGTCGGCGACGATGCGTTCGACCAGGGGCTCTGACGGGCGCTCGCGCGGCTAGCGCGCGAGGAACGGGAGAAGCCGTCCGAGGAGCGTCGAGACCGGTGCCGTCGGAAACACCTTCGCTGGCCCGCCCCAGACGTAGACGACCTGCGCGCTTCGGAGGCGCACCTCGAACACCGGCGCGCGGCGCACCTCGAGCGTCTGGCGCCGGAGCTTCGTCCCGCCGGGCACTCCCGAGCTGCGCACGAGCGCAGCGACGGCCTCGGCGATCTCCGGCGGAACCCCCGCGCCGTCGCGATAGCCGGCCGTCGCCTGGGCGTCCGTGATCCGCTCCGCTTCGCGGCGATGGATCACTTCGCCGGCGACGGGCGTGTCGCCGAGATCCAGCGCGACCTCGAGCGGCAATGCGTCCGTGCCCATCGTGCGCAGCTCCTCGTGCGCGTCGATCCTCGACCAGACGGTGGGCGCGCCCACGAGGCCTCCGGAGCCGCGGCACGTGCCGCAGGGCAGCACGCCCCGCCCACGGCACACGGGGCAAATCTGAGAGTATCGACCGCTCTGGACGCGCCCCATCCCTTGGCAGCGATCGCAGCCGATCTCCCCGCTCGCGCTGCAGAGGCTGCAGTCCATCGGCACGAGGCCGTCGGTCGGCTCGGTGACCTCGTGGCCGACGGCGGCGTCGATGGGGTGGCTCAGAGGGCTCGCCCAGGGATCCGGACCCGCGACGTTCTTCGCCGTGCGCTGCTGCGCCGGCGCGAGCGAGTAGCGGACGCCGCGCGACTCGAACACCGAGCGGAGCGTGACCTGGAGAGGCCCCGCCATCTCGACGGTCTCGATGTCGAGCCTGAGCGGATCGACCCGCGCCCACGTGCGCTCGCGATGCCATGCGGTGAGGGCAGAGAGCGCGCGCTCGCGGTGGCTCATGCGGGCGACTGTACGCGGCGGCGCGAGAAACCGCTGCGGCGCTATCGCTTCGGGCGCTTAGGACGCAGGAGGGCGAGCCCGACGAGCACGAGCGCCGCGAGGCTCACCGCGCTCGAGCGCCTCCCTGGCGCGACGGTGCAGCCAAACGCACCGCGCAGCGCCGCGTCGGACGGCGGCGCGCCGCCACCGCTGGCGATGCGGATGGACGCGGTGCGCGAGGCATCGCCGAAGCCTTCGGCGTCGGCCCATGCAGGCGTGATCGAGACGTGGTCGAAGCCCGCTCCGATCGACGCGTAGCAGCGCAGTCCTTCGGCGGCGCGCGCGCAGAGGTCGGCGCGACCGTCGCCGTCGACGTCCGCGAGGCGGATCGAACGATACCGCGCGGCGCTCGTGTAGCCCGCCGCGTCCGACAGCTCGGGCCCGAGGACCTCCCGCTCGAACGCATGGCCTGCGAAGAGCCAGCAGCGCACGCGGTCGCGCTCGCGCGCGCAGACGTCGGCGCTGCCGTCACCGTCGAGATCCCCCATGCGCAAGGTCGTGTAGACGCTGGCGTCGCTCCAGCCGCTCGCGTCGTCCATCGCGGGGCCCATCACTTCGCCGCCGAAGCCGTGGCCGAGCGAGAGCACGCACCGGAAGCCGTCCGGCGTGCGGGCGCAGAGGTCGCTCCGTGCGTCCCCGTCCACGTCGACGAGGCGGAGGGTGCTCCAGTGATCGAGCGCGTCGAAGCCGCTCGCATCGCTCCACCTCGGCCCGCGGAAGCGCTCACCGAAGCCATCGCCCAGAGATAGCCAGCAGTCGACGCCGCTCGCGTCGCGGGCGCACACGTCCGCGCGTCCGTCTCCGTCGACGTCGCCGAAGCGCAGCGTTCCCGAGTGAACGATGTCGGAGAACCCGCCGGCGTCCGAGAGCGCCGTGAGCATCACCGTGCGGTCGAAGCCGTGTCCGGTCGAGAGGTGACACGCGAGCCCTTCGCCGTCGCGCATGCAGACGTCGACGCTGCCGTCTCCGTCGACGTCCGCCAGCTCGAGCGTGGTGACGCCGGGGCCGATCGCCGGACCGACGACCGCGTCGCCGAAGCCGTCTCCGGTCGAGCGCCAGCAGGTGAAGCGGCCCTCGTGCTCGGCGCAGACGTCCGCGCGTCCGTCACCGTCGATGTCGGCCATGCGGATGCGCGCCGATGAGGCGACGTCCGCCGCACCCATCGACATGGTGCCCATCATCACGCGCTCGAACCCGTGGCCCGAGCTCGCGAGACAGCCGAAGCCGGTGTCCGTACGCGCGCAGGCATCGGCGCGCCCGTCGCCGTCGACGTCGCTCTCGAGCGTCGCGCCGTAGATGCCGGGCCCGAGCAGCGCTTCTTCGCGCTCGCAGACCTGATCCTCGTCCGCCGTGCCGTCGCAGTCGTTGTCGAGCGCGTCGCACGACTCGGCCACGGGATCGATCGCGCCGCCACACGCGCCCCACGCGCCGGCGGAGCAGGTCTCCGTCCCGGTGACGCACTCACCGACGTCGGTGCCGCAGCTGCGCACGAGCCCCTCGTCGACGCCGCCCTGACAGTCGTTGTCGACGCCGTCGCAGATCTCGCGGTTGCCGGGGAAGCGCCGCGCGTCGTGGTCGTCGCAGTCGACGTCCGCCGGCGACCCATCGCCGTCGTCGTCGTGCACGGAGTTCGCGAAGGCGCGGAGGTCGGCCATCGAGCCGTTGAAGACGTCGCGATCGATGCGACCGCCGATGCCGGAGAGCGAGCCCGACGACGTGTACTGCCAGAAGGTCCAGTGGCTCCAGCGATCGTTGATGTTCGGACAGGACGCGCTCGTGTACTGCGCGTGCCAGAGCGGAAGACCGCGGAAGTCGGAGCTGGCGACGAAGGGGTCCCAGTAGTAGCGACCCGTGTAGATGATCGGCTGGCGTCCCGTGCCGGCGGTCACGCGATCGACCCACTGGTGGATGCGCGCGGTGTAGGTCGCGGCGGACACGCCGGGGGACGGCGCCTCGACGTCGATGGTCACCGGCAGATCGCCTGGGCCGAGCCGACCGACCGCCGCGATGACGATGTCCGCCTGCGCGATGGGATCCTCGGCCGGCTCGAAGAACTGATAGGCACCGCGCACAAGCCCTGCGGCGCGCGCGCCGTCCCAGTTCTCACGGAAGCGAGAGTCCCGGTAGTAGCCGTCTCCGATCCGGACGATGGCGAACCCGATCCCCGACCGGCCCACTGCGCCCCAGTCGATCGCTCCCTGCCACGAGCTGACGTCGATACCCTGAACGGTCGCGCCGCTGGCACAGACCGTAACCTCTCCCTCGCTCAGCTCCGCGTCGTCGTCGAGCGGTGCGCACCCGGAGGCCGCCGCGGCGACGAGCACCACGGCGAGCGCCGCGGCGCGCCGCATCACGGCGCGATCCAGCGGAAGAGCGGAAAGCGGTTCGTGACGATACCCTCGACGCCGGCCGTGTGGTGGCGCGCGACGCGACCGGCGCTGAGCGCGTGGTCGTAGACGGCGACCTCGTCGATGGCGCCCACGAAGTTCCGCGCTTCGGCCATCCCGAACGCGTTGCGGTGCCCGATGAGGAGCTCGCCGTCGACCATCAGGTCGCCCGTCATCGCGGTGTCGCCGATGCGCCGACCGTCGAGGTAGAGGCGCCCGAGCGCGCCGTCGTACGTCGCGACCACGTGGTGCCACTCGCCGCTCATCACGGCGTCCGCTGCCGACATCACGTTGTGGCTGCCGTTGTCCACGTCGATGAAGTTCGCGTAGACCTTGTCGCCGCTGTCGAAGTTCCAGACGTGCGGCCCGTAGTGCGCCTCGCCGTCGATCTCGAGGATCGGGCGGGCTTCGGTGGCGTCGTCCTGACGGAACCAGCACTCGAGCGACATACCGTCCGCGCCCGTGAGCTCCTCGATCGCGTCGAGGCGGACGAAGGCGCTGGCGCCGGTGAGCTGGATCGCGCCGTCGCGGTCGCCCTCGATCGCGCCTTCAGCCTCGTGCGTCGCGCTGCCCATGACGGTGCCGGTGTGGCCGTTGCCCGTGAGGTCCACGGCGCGCGTGCCCGAGGTCTCGCCGAGGCGCAGGTACGCGGCCGGCGAGTCGCCGAGGACGACCTCGGTGTACGGAGCGACGAGGCGGCGAAGCTCTTCCGGGCGCGCCGAGCACGTTCCGGCGCAGTAGCGGCTCTCGCACTCACCGTCGCTCGCGCAGTCCCAGCCGTTGGCGCGAAGCGGACGGCAGCTGCCCCAGACGCCGGGCTGCCAGCTGCTCGGGAGGCTGCAGAACTCGTTGCCCGCGCAGTCGAAGGCGTGCGAGCACGCATCGTCGGTGCGCGTGGAGCACTCGCCCTCGGTGGTGCCGTCGGAGCGCAGGTAGAGCCGGCAGGACGAGCCTCGCTCGCACGAGAGCGCAGAGACCCGGAGCGAGCCCGCGGCGAGGCTCGGCGGGGTACAGTCCGCGCCGAGCGCGCCCGTGCCGCCGAGGATGTCGCGCAGCGCGTCGTAGTCGACCGGCGACTGCCAGCAGGTCGCAGCGTCCGCACGGAGCTGCGCGAGGAAACGACCGGCGCCGAGCTCGTCGTAGCCGAGGCGGGGATCGTCGAGCAGCGGCTGAAGGCTCCCCTGGCACTCGGTGCGCTGCGTCTCGACGCAGTCGTCCGGGTGCGTGCTCGCCCAGCAGCGCTCGTCGGTGTCGCAGACCACGTCCGCGATCTCACCGCAGAGCGTGTCGGCGGCCGCGGGCGTTCCGCTCTCGAGCGAGCCGGCGCAGCCGAGGAGCAGCGCGGGGCCGAGCGCGAGATGGGCGATGGAGAGCGTGCGAAGCCGAGTTCCGAGTCCGATCATGACGACACCTCACCCTCGCCTAGCGCAACGGTCGTGCCCAGCGGGCGACCACCCTCGACGGGGCCCCTTGCGGCCTTCGGATCGCGCAACGACGAGGCTTCGGGCCAGCGTGGCGCGGGCGGGTCCGCGCGCGATGTCCAACCTCCGTGCGACTTCTGGACAGAGGCGTACCCTTCCGTTGCGAATGCTTGGCGCGCTCGGCGCGTCAGACCGCGAAGGAGGTCCCATGCGTCGTCTCTGGCTCGCGCTCTTGCTGCTCTCCCTGCCCATCCCCGCCTCGGCGCAGGACAGCCCGGGCGTGACGGCCGTCCGAACACTCTCGACGTGCGTGTCCGAGCACCAGACCCAGCTGACGCGGCTCGTACGGCTGATCACGGAGGCGCAGGGCCGGACGTCGGCGGCGGACCCGGCGGTCCGGCGCGACGCGGCCGAGTCGGTCACCACGCTGGTCGGCCGCGCCCACGACGTCCGCGAGCGCCTCCGCGAGTGCATCGAGGCGACCCCGATCCCGCGCACCGCCGCGACCACGGTCGTCGAGCGCACCACGACGCCCGACTCGGCCGCGGACTCCATCGCGGCGACCGGAGGGTCGATCCACCAGGTAGAGGCCGACGCCGCCCTCGCGTCGCACGTGCGGGTGGTGCGGGCCGAGCGCGTCGACGGCTCGGGCACCGCGTCGGACGAGGCCGTACGGAGCGCGGTGCACGGCCTCGGGGCCGCGTTCTCGACCTGCTACGACGGGTACGTCGACCGCGTCGGCACGCGCCAGGGGTCGGTGCATCTCGCGTTCACGACGCTCGAGGGAGGCCGCGTGACGAACGCGACCGTCGAGCGCGGCGGCTTCGACACCGGGATGAGGCAGTGCCTACAGCACGCCGCAGAGACGATGCACGTCTCGGGCGCTCACGGGCGCAGCGTCTTCGCCTACGAGCTCGCCTTCGGCGAGTGACGCACCCGGGATTCAGAGGCTGTCGTCGATGAGCCGAGCCGCGGCCTGCCGCTCCATGAACGCGCGGATCACCGGAATTCCGGTGAAGCGCGCCATGAACCCGGTGAGCGGCTCGTTCGTCGCGAGCAGCCCGCGGCAGACCTCGTTGCGCCGCAGGCACCACGCGACCGACTCGTGGGCGATGCAGTCGGCGAACGTCGGCGTCTCGCCAGCCGCGAACGGCCGCGCCGCGTAGATCTCGCCGAGCGCACCGAAGAACTGTGGTGCCCTGCGGCCCTCGAACTTCTCGCGCGCGACCGCGTCGTCCGCGCTGAACCCGCCGAAGGCCTGGTAGAGATCGTAGGCGCCGAGCGCGACCGAGAGCGCGTGCGTCAGCTGCGCGGGATCGCTCGGCCAGGCAGACGTGCCGTGCGCGGCGTGGTGCATGATCGCGATCGTCTGGAAGATGGACTCGCCCGAAGGCGTGACGACGAAGGGAAACTGCTTGAAGGGGTTCTTCCCGGAGACGGTCCCCTGCGCCGCTGCGAAGCTCGTGATCGAGTCGACGTAGGGGCGGCCTGCGAGGACGTAGGTCATCCGCACCATCTCGGCGCGGCCACCGACGGCCTTCGGGATGTGGACGTAGTGAAGCGTGTCGACGGCGGCGGAGGTGGTCATGGCCGCGAGGGTCGCACGTGGCGTGCCTCGAAACGAGGCGATCGCGGTAGACTGCCGGCGTCATCGGCGGCGGGCGTCGCTCGCGCTCCCGTGTCGATCGGAAGGAGACGGACGATGCGAAGACTGCTCTGCGTGGGAAGCCTGGCGCTCGGGCTCGTGGCGGGCTGCGAGAGCGCTCCAGCTTCGACTGGCACCGACAGCGGAACGCTGACCGGACGCGATGCCGCAGGCAGCGACGCAGGGACCGGCAGCGCCGACGCCGCGGGCATCGACGCCGCCAACCCGCTCACGAACCCCGCGGACGGTCCGCCTGCCGGAAACCCGGACGGCACGTGCGCCATCCCCGGCGAGGCGGGGCCAGAGGACAGCTCCACGCCCGATCACGTCGTCGGCACCGGCACGGCGGCGAGCTGCACGGGCGACGCCTTCATCGCCGCCGTCGCGCTCGGCGGCGTCATCACGTTCGACTGCGGCCCCGACCCCATCACGATCACGGTCGATCGCCCGGCGCGCATCTTCAACGACACCGGCCCCGACATCGTGATCGACGGCGGTGGCCTCGTGACGCTCAGCGGCGGCGGGACCTCACGCATCCTCTACATGAACACGTGCGACGAGGCGCAGCACTGGACGTCGACGCACTGCCAGGATCAGGACAGCCCGCGGCTCACGGTGCAGAACCTCACGTTCATCGACGCCGACTCGCGCGGGGAGACCGAGTACGACGGCGGCGGCGCGATCTGGGTTCGCGGCGGGCGCTTCAAGGTCGTCAACTCGCGCTTCTTCCACAACCGCTGCGCCGACACCGGCCCCGACGTGGGCGGCGCGGCCATCCGCGTCTTCAGCCAGTACCAGGGCCTTCCGGTCTACGTCACGAACAGCACCTTCGGCGGCGCCGACGGCTTCGGCAACACGTGCTCGAACGGCGGCGGCATCAGCAGCATCGGCGTCTCGTGGACGATCCTGAACAGTCACTTCTCGTACAACCACGCGATCGGCCACGGCGGAAACCCGTCGATGCCGGGCACGCCAGGCGGCGGCAGCGGCGGCGCGATCTACAACGACGGCAACACGATGACGCTCTCGATCTGCGGAACGCTCATCCAGTACAACGAGGTCGTCGAGTACGGCAGCGCGATCTTCTTCGTGAGCAACGACCACACGGGCGACGTCCGCATCGACCGCTCGATCATCACGAACAACATCGGCGGCTCCTGGTATCCGACCTACCCGCAGATCTCGAACCACGACGACACACCCATCGTGGTGACCGACTCGACGATCGAATAGTCCGCCGACGGGATCGCGATGGAGCGCCGACGACCGCAGCGCCGGGGAGATCCGGAACGTGGTCGTGGGCTCCATCGACTGGGGGCGCTACGAGAGAGCGCCGCCCGCGTCTTTGCTCGCGCGTCGCGCGGCGAGAGCGCGCTCGAGCCCGAAGATGTTCCCGCACGAGAACACGTCGGCTCCATCGGCCAGCCCGCTGTCGCGACGCGGCCAACCGTCGCGCCCGTCCGGCGCGCCCATCTGCTGGAACCCGATCACGCGCCCGTCCACTGCGGTCACCGTGAGGTTGAAGTGGCCCATCGGGCCACCGCGGGTCGGAGCGTTGTGTTCCACCCAGCACCAGCGCTGGTGCCCCGGCTCCAGCTCGACGTCGAGCGACACGGCGTTGCCCGAGACCGTCACGCGAAGCGCGCCCTCTTGCTCGACGAGCGCGATCTTCAGCGCGCCTCTCCTGAACGCCCACGCGCCGAGCGCGATGAACCCCGCGAGAGCGACCACGTACATCCACCACGGCCCCACGCGGTCGCCGCTGGCGAGCCCCACGATCGTCATCGTGAGCGCGGCGACCACGCCGAACACGACGACGTACCAGACCCAAGCGTCGCCCGTGTACATGCCGTCGTCCTCGACGATCACCTTACGCACATTGCGGGAGGATAGCCGCTAGCGCCGCCGGGGGGAGCGACCGCGCCCGTCCGCGCTCGCGGCGAGCGCTCAGCCTTTGATCGACGCCTGTTCGATCGCGCGCCGGAAGGTCGCCTCCGGCTGCGCGCCGGAGACCGCGAGCCTCTCGTCGAACGAGAAGTACGGCACGCGCCCACGGCCATGCTGCGGCGCCGATCCAATGGCGCGGGGGAGCCCCAACGCTGTCGGGGGAGCCCCCTCGCGACGAGCGTCGACTCGTGGGTACCATCGCGCGCATGTCCAATCGATGCTCGAGGCCTCACGCGCTCTCTCTGCTCGCTGTCTTGGTCTCGATCGCCGGGTGCGCCGGCGAGCTCGAAGCGCCGATGGACGGCGGAGCGCACGCGGATGCCGCCGGCGCGGATGCCGCCGCCGGGATGGACACGGGCACCCCCCCCGACGCCGCGCCGAGCGTGGACACAGGTGTGCCGACCGACGCGAGCGAGGCGGACGGCGCCACGACCGAGGACGCAGCGACCGGGACCGACGCCGGCACCGACGCCGCCGTGGCGATGGACGCGGGCGCTCCAGGCCCGGGCACGACGATCGCGGGGTGCCGCATCTACCCGCTCGACAATGCGTGGAACCAGGACGTGCGAACGCTTTCGCATCACCCGCGCGAGGCCGCGATCCGCGCGATGATGAACCCGACGCGCGCGCTCCATCCCGACTGGGGCAACCGCTCGGTCGACCACTACGGCATCCCGTGGAGCACCGGGACGGGAGCGCCGCCTCTCGTGATGGAGTGGACCACCTCGTATGGGGCCACCGAGAGCGACCCGCTCGCGTGCACCGGGAGCGGCGGTGCATTCTGCTATCCGATCCCGATGAGCGCGCCGATCGAGGGCGGCTCCGGCGCCGGGACCGGCGACGATCGGCACGTGCTCTACATCGACACCGCGGGCGCGCCCGACGACTGCACGCTCTACGAGCTCTACAACGCACAGAACTTCGTGCCGGGCGGGCACTGGGTCGCATCGAACGGCGCGATCTTCCACCTCGGCTCGAACGCGCTCCGTCCCGAAGGCTGGACGAGCGCGGACGCGGCGGGCCTCCCCGTGCTGCCGGGCCTCGTGCGCGTGGACGAAGTGCTCGCCGGCGAGATCACGCACGCGATCCGCTTCACGATGCAGCGGACGGCGCAGTCCTACGTCCACCCGGCGACGCACGCCGCGGGGCGCACCGGCACGGACCTTCCGCCGATGGGCCTTCGGCTTCGCCTGCGTGCCGACTACCCGCTCACTGGCCTCACGGCATCGGGCCGCGTGATCGTCGTCGCGATGCAGCGCTACGGCCTCTTGCTCGCCGACAACGGGAGCGACTGGTACGTCACCGGCGACAGCGACGACCGGTGGGACGCGATCATCGACGACGTGATCGGCGACCTCGGCGCGATCCACGGGAGCGACTTCGAGATCCTCGACACGGGGGCGTTCCTGCCGATGTGACGGGTCACCGACCGGAGCGCTCGAGGCAGGCGTCGTGTTGCCCGCGCGCCGCGCGTCTCTTACACCCGGGCCGTGCGTCGCCTCGTGCTCCTCCTCGCTCTCGTCGGCTCGCTGCCTTCGTGCTCGTGCAACGACGAGCGGACGCGCAACGAGGCGATGCTCTTCCTCGACCGATTCGAGGACGTCGACGTCGACGACCCGCTCGAAGAGCGGCGTGCGGCCATCGACGAGATCCGCGCGCTCGCGCTGTCCGACGAAGATGTCCTCCGGGCACGCGATGCCTGCGTCCAGGCGCACGACGCGCTCATCGAGGCCGAGGACCAGCACGCGTCCGCGCGACATCAGCTCGTCGAAGCGTCCCCCGGCGGCGCCGAGGTTCCGCCAGAGGTCGCGGAGCGGGTGGAGCACGCGATCGACGAGTCGGGCCGCGCGATCGAGCGATCGCGCGAGCTCTTCCCGCGGTGCACGCGCGAAGTGAACGCGCTCGAGACGCGCTTTCACCGCCGTCATTCGTGATCCCCGGCAAGAGTGCTCGCGAAGCCGAGCGCGGACGGGAGTGCTCGCCGCGAGCACGAACGGGAGCGCGCGGCGCAGCGAGCCGATCCCCCGGCAAGAGTGCTCGCGAGCGGGAATGGTGCGCCTCTCGAGATCGGTCCGAGGCGGATGCGCATCCTGTTGACGCTCGCGGCGACGCTCGGCCTCCTCGGCTGCGGCGCGAGCGGCGGGGCTGCCTCTGCGCCTCTCTCGCTCGAGATCACGCTCGCCCACGGCAGCGCAGCCGAGGTCGCCACGCGCGATCAGCTGACGCGCCTGACGCGCGCCTACGATCTCTCGCCGTGGTCGTTCACGCAGCGCATCGCGATCGACGAGGAGGCCATCCCGCACAGCCACCCGGTGCTGACGCTGCACACCCGGCACCTCGAGAGCGACGACCAGCTGCTCTCCACGTTCCTCCACGAGGAGACGCACTGGTTCCTCTCGGACCGCGACGAGGCGCTGGCCCGCGCCGTCGAGCAGCTTCGCGTGGCGATCCCCGGGCTACCCGTCGGCTTTCCCGATGGCGCGGACACCGAGCGATCGTCGTACGAGCACCTCGTCGTCATCCACCTCGAGCGCGAGGGCCTCGTGTCGCTCGTGGGCGAAGTGCGGACGGCCGAGGTGTTCGCGTTCTGGGAGGGCGACCACTACCGCGCGCTCTACAGAGCCCTCCGCGAGCACGGCGGCGAGATCGCGCAGATCGCTCGCGCGAACGGCCTCGCGCGCTGACCGCGTCGAGGCGCAGGTCATCAGCTCTCGTGGGCGGCGAACGAGAGCACGTTGCCGGCGGGATCGCGCACGATGATCTCGCGCGCGCCGTAGAAGGTCGTCCGCTCCGGAACGACGCGCGGCCAGCCCTCGAGCGCGCTCCGGATCGGCGCGAGCGAGTCGACGCGCACGTAGAGGGCCGTGCGGTACGCATCCTTCTCGAGGCCCGCCACGTCGGCGGCGATCGAGTCGCGCGTCTGCATCATCAGCTCGACCGCGCCGTGCTTCAGGATGACGAAGCCGAGCAGCGCGCCTTCCCCTGCGTCGGGCGGGTGCGGCACGCCCACGCTCTTCTCGAAGCCGAGCCGAAGATAGAACGGAAGACATTCCTCGATCGACGAGACGATCAGGTTCGCGACGATGGATTGCATGACGAGGAGCTTGTCACGTCGGCGAGCGTCTCCGCACCGGTCGCGACGCAGCGCAGCGAATCTCCGACTACGCTCCTGGGATGAGCCCGCGCAGCACACCCCCGACCAGCGCCGGCCTCGTGCTCTGCCGACACGCGGGGGCGGAGATCACTGGAAGAGCGCTCGCCGAGCCGACCGCGGACGGGAGTGGTCGCCGCGACCACGAACAAGAGCAATCAAATC
>JBBSAT010000251.1:0-11985 GCA_038252025.1 Polyangiales bacterium
CTCTTCCGGTGGGTGTTGGCCTAAGACACCGGATATCTGCCGCGAAGACGCCCCGGTCTTCAACCTACGTCGCGTAACCGATCGAAATCGCTACGCTTCTCCCGAGCAGATCGGGAACTGCACCCAAATGACGAAGAGCGTCCCCGCTTGCGTCCTCTCTACCTGTTCACGTCGAGGGTGACTCTCGTGGCGCCTCGCTCGCGGGCCCACTGAGGATCAGCCCGCCCGGCGGACACCCCGGGTCGCATGGCGATGCACGAGGAGTGTTCGAGCGTCCCCGTCTGACCTCACCGCTGCTTGTCATATGACGAATAAGACGACGCGCGTCCCCGCTTGTCATACTGTCCCCGCCCGCTTGTCATACTGTCCCCGCTTGTCATACTCCCCGCTTGTCATACTGCCCGCTTGTCATACTGCCCGCTTGTCATACTGCTTGTCATATGACGAATAAGACGACGCGCGTTTCTGGCTCCCGGGTCGGGCCGCTTGTCATACTGCTTGTCATATGACGAATAAGACGACGCGCGTCCCCGGCTCCCGGGTCGGGCCCATGGTCGGTGACCCGGGACGCCTGAGCGCAGCGCCGGGACGCCTGAGCGCGGGGACGTGCGTCGCTCCGCTCTCCTGATGTCCCTGCCGGTCGCCCAGCTGCGCGTCGCGCACGTGTGCTTGGCGGCCCGCGACGAGGCGGTCGGCGACCCGCCCGTGCCGACGCCCGTTCAGTCCGACGCGACGGAGCGTCGTCGCTGTCGAAGGTGCCAGACCCTATCGGTGTCGTCGCGACGGAGCGTCGTCGCTGTCGAAGGTGCCAGACCCTATCGGTGCGCCTCCTCTCGGCGCGCCTATCGCGAGACCCTATCGGTGCGCCTCCTCTCGGCGCGCCTATGGTGCCTCTGTCGGAGTCGCCAGACCCATATCGATGCCTATCGCGCATCGACTTCCACCAGCGCGCGCTAGCGGCTGGCGCGCGCTACGCTCCACCGTGCGCTGGCTGCTCGCGATGTTCTTGCTGGTTCCTGCTGCGGCGAGCGCACAGCGGGTCGAGCTCGGGACGATCACGGTCGACGTGCCACCGCCACCGAGACTCTCGGACTTCGTGATCATCTCGCGTCTCGAGGTGCCGCGTGTGGCGCAAACAGAGGTGCCCGCAGCGACCATCCCCGCGTTCGACGCCTACTACGACGCGCGGGACGCAGTGCGCCGCACGACCGCCACGCTGCGCGCCGTTTCTCCGCCTGGGCCCGACGGCGCGCACACCAGCGCGTACGACGTCGAGCTCGCGCGTGTCGAAGGTGCCGCCGCGCGAGAGCGCACGGCACGGGATGCGCTCGTGCGCGCGCTGTCGCCGTTCGACACCACGCTCAGCCGGCCCGCGCTGCTGGTGCTGGGGATGCTGCGCTTTCGTGCCGCCGAGGAAGCATATGCCCGCGCGCTCGAGGTCGCGGACGCGTGTGTCGCGGCGGGCCGACAGGACTGCGTGGCGCCGACGAACGAGGACGCGCTCGCCGTTGCGACGTGGGCGCGCGTGGCCGGCGGCGACGTGCTCGCGGCGTGGTCGCTCTACGAGCGCGGCCACTCCCTTTACGAGCACCAGACGCTCGACGATGCCCGACACGCGCTCGAGGGCGCGCTCGCGGTGCCGCACCTGCCCGCACGACTCGAGGCCACGGCCGCGCTCCTGCTCGGCGAGCTCCTCGCCACGGATGCGCCCGATGTCGCGGCGTCGGCGTACGCGCGTTGCGGGGCGCTCGCGTCGGAGCCGCTCGCACCACACTGCGCGCTTCGCGCGGGTGCGATGTTGCCAGACTCCGATGCGCTGGCGGTGCTCGCGCCCTGGCTCGACACACCCGCCGTGCAGAGCGACGCGCACCTGTTCGTCGGCGAGATCTTCGCTCGCGCCGAGGCGCTTCCTTCGCTGGATGCGCTTGCGCCGCCGTTGCGTGCGCGCGCGCTGACGATCGGCGCCGAGCGTCTTGCTCTCTACGGGATGACCACGCGCGCGCTCGCTGCGATCGAGGCTGCGCGGACGCTGGCCGCGAGCCCCGCGCTCGACGCGCTGGCGACACGCATCGCGCTCGCGCGCACGATGGACACGCCCGAGGCATGGCTGCGCCGCTCGGTTCTGTTCTGTGCCCGTGCGGAGGACACCGTCGGCTTCGGTCGCATCGAGATCCGCGGGCGCTTCACGCCGCACGGCGCGCGCGCGATCGTCACAGGACGCGTGCACCCGACCGAGCTTGCGCCGCTCGCCGCCTGCCTCGCCCGCGCCACGCTCGCGCCCGAGACGCCGCTGCGCGGCTCGTTCCACGCGGAGGTCGTCCTCGGCGCACGAACCGACGCCTTCGTGCCGCACATACGAACGGGAGAGCCGTGACCGGGGGCAAAGCGACCGAGGTCGCGGATCCGTCGGGCAGCCGTCTCCTCACTCTCGCCGAGCACCGCCCAGCCCCTCACGCGCCCTTTGGATCTCCATCCGCGTCATCGCCCCCGCAGGTACGACATCGCCCAGCGGGGCTGGAGCAGGCTCAGCCCTTCTCTCGTGCGTCGCGCACCACGAACCCGCGCTGCGCGAGCTTCTTCACCAGTGCGCTCAGCTCGCTCTTCTTCCGCTTCGTCGGCGGGCTCGGCGGATGAGGCCGGATGAGCCCGTAGGCCGCCACGCTCGCGGAGGCGGCGGACGAGATCGCTCTGGCTCTCTTCGCGGGACGTGTAGAGCCCGAGGTGCGCGGCGGCCTCCTGGGCGAGGAGCTCACCGAAGAGCTGCAGCTTCGTGACCGACGCGACGGGATCGACGGCGAAGAGCGTCTCGGCCTGAGCGGCCAAGAGCACGAGCCCTTCCTCGTGCTCACGCAAGAAGGCGAAGTTCGGCGAGGCCGGCCAACGCAGCGACTACCTCGCTCATGACGGGGAGAGGCTGAATCGGGCCGGCGCCGGCGTCATCGCGAGGCGCGTCCCCGCGTCGCAACGATGTTGAGAGAAGCTCATCCCTACCCCCACAGTCGACGCGCTCCTGGCGACCGGAGATGCCGTCGTAGGCACGGGCTGTGCTGAGCGAGGTGTCATGCACGGACGCTATGCCCTGATCTCGCTCGCCTTCTACGGCATGGCGCTCGGCTGCAGCTGCGGGTCGAGCACGCCCGCCGCCCCGGCCGCCCCTGCGCCCGGTCCGACCCCGGTCCCCGCATGGATCTGGACCGGCGTCGAGTTTCCCCAGAACGCGGCCTTCGTCGGCGAGGACACGATCGTGGTCAACGTCGACGGGGCCGCGACCGCGATCGACGCCGCGACCGGCCGCGCGCGCGCGTTCCTCGAGAGCGACGGGGAGTGGAGCCGCGACGTGACGCCGTCACGTGACGGTCACGCCGCGTGGCTCGGCGCGGGCGAGTGGTCGATGCTCGACGGTGCGTCCCATCTCGTCTCGTGGGACGTCATGGACGGGCTCGGCGCACACGAGGAGGTGTCGTCGCGCCTGCGCTCCTTCGTGCTGTTAGGCGCGCAGCGCTTCGTCGTCGTCGGCCGCACGCGATCGATCCTCGGCGGTGCGGCGGGAGACCTGGTCGCGGGCCACATGCCGCCGGGAGGTCTCTACGAGGTCGCCATCGATCCCACGGCGCGGACCATCTCGCTCCTCGACGCCGAGGGCCTCCAGATCCGAGACGTAGCCGACGGGGCGACGCGCGCGCACGTGGCGATCGAAGGCGTCTCGCTCTTCGCGTACTCGGATGACGGCACGCGACTCGTGGTGGGCACGGCCGCCGGCCCGCGCGTCATCGACGTCGCGACGGGGCGCATCGTCCAGCAGGCGGAGATCGAGGGCTTGCCCATCGGCATCTCGCGCGACGGTGCCTGGATGGTCGTCGCCACCGCCGAGCGCTGGTCGCTCGTCGACGGTCACACGCTCGCGGTCGTCGGCGAGATGCCCGCCGCCGAGATGACCCGCATGCCGTTCCTCGTCTCGCGGAGCGGTTCATTCGTTCCCAATCCGACCGGCGTGACACCGACGCTCTACGACCTGCGCTCCGGCGTGACGCGTGTGCTTCCGTTCGCGCGCGTGGTCGCGCTCAGTGACGACGCGAGCCGCGTGCTCGTGCGCACGGACGACGCGATGCAGATGCTCGACACGAGCTCGCCTGACGCGCCGCTCTGGTCCGTGCCGCTGAGCCAGCCGGGCTACATCCGCAGCCTGCAGGTGCTCGACGACGTGATCGTCGCGTCCAGCGCGGTGGGCACGTGGGTCGTTCGTCCCGGCCAGTCCCCGCATCGATGGCACTGCTTGCATGGCTACCCGCGCCGTCAGGAGGGCGGCGCGATCTGGTTGAGCTGCGACGATGGAAGCGTGATCGATGCTGCGACTGGCGAGGAGCGTTCGCCCGCCACCGGCAGCGTCACGGATCCGTGCGTGTACGACTCGTTCGCGGAGATGATGGGCACGGCGCGCGCGTGCGACGACGACGATCAGGCCGCTCTCCGCAACGAGCGCGCGGGCCTCGAGGTGCGGGCGGGCTGGGTCGGCCACATCGTCCGGACCGCGACCGGCCAGTCGATCTCGCTCGGCCTCTACTCGACGGACGAGCTCCAGATCGCGATGTGGGACGAGCGCGGGCGGGCGTCCGATCCGGGCGGTGAGCTCCTCGTTCGCGATCCCGGGCCCCTGCGCACGGCGACGCTGCACGCGCCCGAGCGAGCCGACGTGGTCAGCGACTTCTTCGCGCACGCACACTGAGCACGCGCCGACGCGCCGCTGCGGACCCGGACAGCCGGGACCCCGCGAACCGGGGACGGGGTTCGTCATTTTCGTCATATGGACGGAGCGATGGCGGGCCGACGGGGGGACGCGCTTAGGGCCCGCTTCTGAACAAGTCGATCCCCGAGATGGCGGGCTCGTTCTTGATCCGGGGATCGCATTCGTCGGCGAGGCGTGATCTAGGGGGCCGGTGAAGCCCGAGCCCGAGCAAAGCACGGAGCGGACGTTCGCCGGAAACACCTCCGGCTCGAGGCCACGATGGACGAGCGCATGACGCCTCTTTGGGCAGCCGCTGAGGCCGAAGTGATCGGCCGCGGCGGCATCGCCATCGTCGCGCGCGCCACCGGGATCGCGCGAAGCACGATCGGGATTCGAGCTCGCGAACTGCGCGATGGTGCCGACGCCCACGCGATTCCTCGACGGGCGACGCGATATCGCGCCGAATCCGTTGCACGTCACCGCGGTCGCGAACGTGCTCGATCTCGAGCGATTGAGAGCCGCCACTGCGGGTTCGAGCGTGATCGTGGGAGTCCAGAGGGTACGGAACCCTGGGTTCCCTGTCGTCTCGGCCTGCGCGGCGAGCGCATACCAATGCATCAAGCCCGCGCGGCGAGCGCACTCGTCGAAGGCCCGGCGCGGCAAGCGCTCCTCGAAGAGAGCCCTCTCGGCGAGCGCAGCCTACGAGAGAGCTCGCGCGGCGCGCGCAGTCGAATACTCGCGTGCGTCGCGCCGCGCCGCCCCCACCATGTTGAACGCGGACAGGTCGATCTTCCGCGTCTGCCATGCATAGTCGAACGTGAAGCCCGGCCAGAGCGTGGAGTTTCGTCCGCCGCCAGCGAGGTACCAGCTCTTGCAGCCGGTTGCCCAGACCGTCTTCGCCATCTTCTCGTCGACCTCGGACGTGAACTTCCGCTGCACGTCCTCGCGGACGTCGAGATATCGCAGCTTGCGATCGCGGATCGCACGGATGCCCTGCACCGCATACCGCGCCTGCGCCTCGATCATGTAGATCATGGAGTTGTGCCCGAGGCCCGTGTTCGGCCCCATGAGCGCGAACATGTTCGGGAAGCCCGAGATCGTGATCCCGAGGTACGCCGCCGGAGCGACGTTCCAGGTCTCCGCGAGGTCCCTGTCGCCGAGCCCGGTGATCGAGATCGGCGTGAGATAGCCCGCGACGTCGAAGCCAGTCGCATAGATGAGGGCGTCGAGCTCGCGCGCCTTGCCGTCGGAGGTCACGACGCCGCCCGGCTCGATTCGATCGATCCCCGCAGTGACGAGCTCGACGTTCGGTCGGCAGACGGCGGGATAGTAGTCGTCCGAGATCAGGATGCGCTTACAGCCCATCCGGTACTTCGGCGTCAGCGCCTCTCGCAGCATGCGGTCTCTGACCTGCGCAGCGATGTGCTTCTTCGTGAGCCACTCGAGAGGCTCCATGTACTTCGGCGTCAGGAAGGCGAGCGCGGTCAGCTCCGCGCGCGTGTAGATCGCCCCGCGGAGGAGCCTCTGAGCGCGCGGATGGCGCGAGAACAGCTGCTTGGTGCGCTCCGCGTATGCGTGATCGTTCCGAGGCGCGACCCACGCAGGCGTGCGCTGGAAGAGGTGCAGCTTCTTCGCCTTCGGCGCGAGCGCAGGGACGAGCTGGATCGCGCTCGCGCCGGTGCCGATGACGCCGATGGTCTTCCCGGTGACGTCGAGCGTGTGGTCCCACTTGGCCGAGTGACACGAGCGGCCCGCGTACGAGTCGCGCCCGCGGATGTCCGGCATGCTCGGCAGGTGGAGCGCGCCGTTCCCGAGGACGAACGAGCGCGCGCGGACGACGTGCCCGTCCTTCATCCGGACGGTCCAGTGGCCCCTCGCCTCGTCGAACTCCGCGGCCTCGACGAAGGAGCCGAAGCGAACGTGTGGCGTGACGCCGAAGCGCTCCGACGTGGCGCGCAGATAGTCGAGGATCTCGCCCTGCGGCGAGTAGGCGCGCGACCAGCGCGGGTTGGGCGCGAACGAGAACGAGTAGAGGTGCGAGGGCACGTCGCACGCGGCACCCGGATAAGTGTTCTCACACCAGGTTCCGCCGACGTCGTCTCCCTTCTCGAGGACCACGAACGAGTCGATCCCGGCCTCCTTCAAGAGGACACCCATGCAGATCCCGGAGAACCCGCTCCCGACGATCGCGACCTCGACGTCCATCCGCTCGTTCGGCTTCATGTCAGCTCCTCTCGTCAGGGTCTGGGTGTCGAACGGCTCGCGTTGCCGCCCGCTTCCGTCCGTGCTCGCGGCGAGCACTCCCGTTCGCGTGCGGCTACGCGAGCACTCTTGCCGCTGAGTCGAACGGCTCGCTCCGCCGCCCGCTTCCGTCCGTGCTCGCGGCGAGCACTCCCGTTCGCGGTCGGGTACGCGAGCACTCTTGCGGGGGGTCAGGCCGCGGCCGGCGTGATGCCCAGCTCCCGGCGGACGTCCTCGAGCGGGCGGTCCCACATCTCCTCGAGCCAGAGCGGCGGGAGAAACTCGGCCCGACGCCCGCGACGGTAGCCGTCGACCGCCATCGGCAACATCGAGCGATCGACCAGGCCGAAGCGCAGGAGCGCGCCGACGGTGATCAGCAGCGAGCTGGGCGAGTCGGTCTGCGCCCAGGTGAACGCCTGCAGCGCGACCTCGCCGCGAACGTTCGTCTCGTAGCCGGTCAGCACGTGCCAGATGTCGTGGACCTGACGCATGCGCTGCGCGACGTACGAGGGGACCTCAGGCAGGCCGGGGGGCGCCTGGAAGAGATCGGGATCGAGCCCGTTCTCGTCGAGGTACCGGGCGTACGCGCCGCCGAGCGTCGTCGAGGGAAGGGCGCGAAGCCGGTCGAAGTCGACGCGCGTCGAGTTGATTGCCGGCCGCTCTCGCAGCAGGCGCGCGCCGCGGTCGTCCATCGTGATGCGCGCGAGGAACTTGGGATACATCCGGCGGCTCACGAGGAGACCGAGGACGAAGACGCGCGTCGTGTCGTCGGGGTCCTCCATCAGGTCTCGGAGCGCACGTGCGGCGAGCCGGGCGCGCTCGAGCGCAGTTCCGTTCAGCGCGATGCGGGCTGCGGCAGCTTCGTCGGTGTGGGCGGCTTCGGTGGTCTCGGGGGTCATCTGCGTCTCCCTTTTCATTGGCACGAGTGACAATAGCCGGAGGGCTGCTATTGTCAACGCTGACAATGGAAAGCGAGCCCGCTATGCTGGCGACACCCGTGCCCAAACGCGTATCGACCCGGAAGACCGCATCCCCGACGGGGATCGCGCGCAAGAAGAAGAACGTGAGCAAGGCTCCGGCGAGCCCCGCCGTCGAGCGAAAGCGACGGTCCCCGGCCGAGGCGCGGCGCACGATCCTGAGCGCGGCGCAGAAGCTGCTCGCCCAGCACGGGCCCGATGCGATCGGTCTGAAGGAGATCGCGCGCGAGGCCGGCGTCTCGCACGCGCTGATCTCGCACTACTTCGGTACGTACGAGTCTCTGGTCGATGCCGCGATGGCCGATCACCTCACCTCGCAGCGCCTCGATGGTATCCAGCGGATCATGCGGGGAGAACCTCACCCGAGCGCGTGGCTCGACGTCGCGTTCGAGCAGCTCGCACATCCGCTCTCGGGTCGCCTGCTCGTCTGGGCGATGCTGACGGGCCGCCTCGAGCGCGAAGACTTCGTCGTGTTTCGTGATCGCGGGCTCGCGCAGGTGGTCGACCTCCTCGAGGCCTACCTGACGGCGGCCGGGAGAAAGCCCGATCGCGAGGCGCTCGAGCGCGGCGTGCTGATCGGGTTCTGCGCCGCCATCGGCTACAGCCTCGGACGCAACGCGCTCTGGGGCTCGCTCGGCAAGCGCGGCAGCGCGGAGAAGGATCTCGCGTTCCGATCGCAGCTCGCCTCGGTGCTGCTCGCCGCGCTCCCCGCCTGAGCGCGAGCGGAGACACGACGACGCGCGCGGTGCCCGGCGCTCGCCATGCTGGCAGGGAAGCGGGCGCGACCTGGTCGAAATGCCCGTGTTCTCTCGCCGGATCTGCGCGCGACGCGCTGGCACGCGCGCTGCTGAGTGCGGCGCGCGAGGCAGGTCGTCTCGCGCAAACGGGGTGAGGTGACAAGTGTTCGATCGATCGATCGTGATTGCCGTGATCTGTCTGGCGTGCCTCGGCTCGAGCGGCACCGCCCGCGCAGACGACGAGGGCCCGCTGCCCGCAGTGAGCGAGCCGAGCGACGAGGTCCCCGCGCCCGCTGCCGACGCGCGCGCGTCCGTCGAGCTATCGCTCTCCGTCTCGCCGCAGCTCCTCCTCGGTCGACTGCTGCCCGGCGTCGTCGGTCTGAGCGGGATCGGTGGCCTCGTCGGTGGCACGGGCGGCCTCGGCAACCTGGGCGACCCGTCGTTTCCTCTCATCCTCGACGTCGGGTTCGCGCTCTCCGACGAGTCGTTCCTCGTCGTCGGGCTCGGCGGCGGCTTCTTCGAGGCCGACGGGATGAGCAGCTACCGCGTGAGCGTTCCTCTCTCGGTGCTCGTCTATCTCGAGACGCCGCGCGTCGGTCGCGTCCTCCCGACGCTCCGGATCGGCGGTGTCTTCGGATGGTCCGAGGCGGACTCCGGCGCGGCGCACCAGGCCCTCGTCTCGGCGAGCCTTCTCGCGCGCGGCGGCGTCACCTGGATGGCGGAGCGTTGGCTCGCGCTCCGCGCGGAGGTGGGCTTGAACGGCGGCGTGGTCTCCACCGTGATCGGCCAGAACCTCACGTCGGGGAGCGTCGGCTTCGAGGCGAGCCTGGCGCTCGTCCTTCGCATCTGAGCGCGGCTCAGCGCGCGGAGCACGCGAGCGCGTGGAGGCGAGCGATGTCGGTCGGCTCGTCTCCCGCCCTCGGGAGCGACAGGACCTTCTCGCTCGTTCCGGTGGCGCGCTCGAACGCCCGTAGCGTCGAGAGGCGCGCCTGATCGAGCGCGGCGACGTCGATGCGATGCGCGCGCGCTCGCGAGAGGATCTCGTCGACCGGCGGCGTGCCGGGGCTGTCGAGGCGGCTCGCGAGCGCTCGCAGATCGCGCACCGACGTGGGCGCGAGGGGCGTGAGCGGCGCGCGCGGATCCTCGGTGAAGGTTCGGTTCGAGAGCGTCGCGAAGAGCCCGATCCCGCGCTCGCGAAGGCCGGCCACGAGGTGCGCCGCATCGTCGAGGTGGCTCGGCTCCGGTGCAACGACGAGCACGAAGCGCGCTTCTTCGCGGAGGATGCGCTGCGTCGTCCGCGCCCGCTCCGAGAACCCCTGCCGTAGGGACACGAACGCGCGCAGAAAGGACGCGAGCTCGGCGCCTAGCTCCTTGCCTGCCAGCATTCCGAAGAGCTTGCCGGCCGCGTACGCGCCGGCGCCGAGCGCGGCGCCCGTGCCCGCGAGGGCGTCCACGACGCGATCGTCTGCGAAGCGCGAGAGCGCGCCAGGTGCATCGAGGATGTCGAGCGCGCTCCGCGTGGGAGGCGTGTCGAGGATCACGAGGTCCGGCGGGCTCGGGCCTTCGAGCACGTGAAACAGGCGCTCCATCGCGACGTAGGCGTGCGAGCGCGCGAGCGTGCGGGAGAACGCACGATAGACACGGTTCTCGAGGATCGCGGCGCGCTGGTCCTCGGTCGGCGCGATGCGCCCGATGAGCGCGTCGTAGCTCGCGCTCGCTTCGAGCATCGCGGCGTCGAGCGTGCCGGGCGCAGAGATCTCGGCGAGAGAGACGCGGTGCGCGTCGTCTCCGAACCCTCCCGAGAGGCCGAGCGCGTCCGCGAGGCGCCGCGCCGGATCGATCGTGAGCACGAAGACGCGGCGGCCGAGCATCGCGGCGCGCACGCCGAGCGCGGCTGCGAGTGTCGTCTTCCCGACGCCCCCAGGGCCCACGCACACGACGAGCCGTCCGTCCTGCACGATCGCGTCGATGGCGCGCGCGTCGCTCACGTTGCCTGCCCGCCTTCGAGCAGCGAGAGACCGACGTCGAGCAGACCTATGGCGTCGAGACCGCTGGGCGCGCGCTCCTCGACTCGTATCGGCAGCGCCCCGTCGATCTCGAGCCTCTTTCCGAGCACCTCGGCGCGACGGCCGCGCTCCGCGTCCACGCGCAGGAGGGCGACCTCGCTGAGCACGATACGATCGAGCGCGATCAGGCTCTCCTCGATCGCCCGCAGACGGTCGATCCGGAGGCCGCGCGCCGCTCTCCCTTCCACGCGATTCAGGATCGTGTGCCCGAGCGCGACGTGCCCGCCGCCCAGGCTCGTACGCAGCGCGAGCGTCTCCTCCACCGCGAGCGACGTCGGGAGCGCGACGAGGTGCACCGCGGCGATCCGCTCGTCGGCGAAGACGGAGGAGAAGCGCTCCATCAGCGCGCCGACCGCGCCGCTGGCGCCGAGCCCCATGAGCACGCCCGACACTCCGAAGAGCATGCCCGCGTGTCCGGTCGCATCGCCGTCCACGAGGATCGGATCGAAGTCCGTCTCGTCGACGAAGTGGCGCAAGCGATCGAGCGTCGCGACCTCGGCGACGGCGGGGGCAGCGCCGAGGAAGGCGCGCACCGGCGCCGCAGCGAGCGCGTAGCGGGCGAACCGGCGGCCGGGGAGGGCGCGCATCACGAGCTCACGTGTCGCGCGCTCGGGATCGATGTTCATGGCGGAGACGCCAGGCGCGACGACGCTCGGCTCGTGCCCGATCGGCCCGCCGCCCTCGGTCGAGGCGAAGTGCGCCGCCATCGACGCGCGGTGTCCGAGCTCGACGACCAGGGGCTTTCGGCCGCGCGACGCGTGCGCGAGCCCGAGCGCCGCCACGAGCGTCGTCTTCCCCGTGCCGCCCTTGCCCGTCATGAGCTGGAGCCGCCGTTCGAGCGGAGCGATCACGCGAGGTTGATACCGCCTTCCGTCGTTCACCGCAGCCAGATCGCGAGGTAGGCCACGTTCGTGCCCGTCGGGCCGGTCACGAGCTGTGCGCCGAGCGAGGCGAAGAACGGGCCGGAGTCGTTCCGCGCGAGAGCCGCCGAAGGCGAGGCGGTGCCATCCTGGACGGCCTTTCGCACGGCCTCGTCGACGAACGCGCCCGCCGCGTCGCTCGTCCCGTCGAGTCCGTCGGTGCCGAACGCGAGGAGCTGTCCCGTGATGCCGGCGTCGAGCGCGCCGAGCGCGAGCTGGGCATGCCGGGCCGCGGGTGCGGCGATCGCGACCGCATCGATCTCCGGCGAGGCGAGGATCTCGTCGAGCTCCAGTGCGGGCACCCCGTGCCGCTCGGCCATC
>JBBSAT010000252.1:0-11981 GCA_038252025.1 Polyangiales bacterium
CCGACGCGTGGACCGCCACGGACGCGCTGCTGTCTGACGCCGGAGCGCCCGACGCGGCGACTGCCGACGGCGGCGTCCCACCGGCGACGGGCCGGGTCATCTACCCCGACGACCGAAGCCTCTCGCCCATCACGAGCGACGTCGCCGCCGGGCTTCGCGCCATCGCCGCCCGCGCCGCCGCGCGCGACGACCTGTTCTCCAAGATCGGTGACTCGATCACGGTGAGCACGAGCTTCCTCGACTGCTTCGACGGCACCCGCGTGGACCTCGGCGGGCGCGACGCGCTGCGAGCCACCCTCGACGCGTTCGCCGCAGCGGACGTGGGCGGCGTCACCCCGTTCTCGCGCACGAGCCTCTGCGCGAGCATCGGCTGGAGCGCTTCGGCGGCCCTCGCCGGAAGCCCGAGCCCACTCGTGAGCGAGCTGGACGCAGCCGACCCTCGGTACGCGACCGTCATGTACGGCACCAACGACGTCGGGTTCCGGAGCCCGTTCGCCTACGCGGACGACATGCTCGACATCACCGACACGCTCCTCGATCGCGGCGTGATCCCGGTGCTCTCGTCCATCCCGCCGCGGGACGACAGCGCGAGCGCCGACGCGAACGTGCCCCTCTTCAACCTGATCGTGAGAGGCATCGCGCAGGGGCGGCAGGTCCCGTTCGTGGATCTGCATCGCGAGCTGCGCCCGCTCGTTTCGCACGGGCTCGGAACGGGCGATCACGTTCATCCGAACCAGTTCGGCGGCGGCGCGTGCATCCTCACCGCCGAGGGCCTCGGCTACGGCTACAACGTTCGCAACCTGCTCGTGCTGACCGCGTTCGACGCCGCACGCCGCGCCCTCGCATCCGAGGCGGCTCCCGACGCGGACGCGCTTCGGATGTCGGGCAGCGGTGCTTTCGAGACGCCGTTCACCATCTCCTCGTTTCCGTTCACGGATCTGCGATCGACCGCCACGACGGGCGCGCGCCGCATCGCGCTCTACGACGGCTGTGCGGCGACGCAGGACGAGTCGGGCCCGGAGCTCTACTACCGGCTCTCGCTTCCGGCCGCGACGCACTTGCATGCCTGGGTGTTCGACCGCGGCGCGGTGGACGTGGACCTGCACCTGCTCGATGCGAGCGGCGCGAGCGCGGGCTGCATCGCGCGCGCGCACCAGGATCTGGAGGCCGACGTCGCGGCGGGCACCTACTACGTCGTGGTGGACTCCTGGGTCGGGAGCGACGCCGTCGAGCGCTCGGGTGAGTACGTGCTCGTGCTGACGTCTAGCTGAGCGCACCGTCGGCGCACGCCTTCCCCCGTCGTCCGCTCGACGGCGCGAGCCCGGATGGGCCATCCTGTTCGCTGGAGGCTCAACATGCCGAACACTTCGCTTCTCGCTCCGACGCTCATCGCCACGGCGCTCGCCGTCCTCACCACTGGCTGCCCGGCCAGCACCACGTCGACGGAGGGCGACGCCGGGATGGACACAGGCCCGAGCGCCGACGACACGGGAGTCGGCACCGACGGTGCGCCCGAGGTGGACACGGGCGCGCCGCTCGATTCCGGCGCGGCCGACGACACCGGCGTCGTGTCGGACGCGAGCGGGAGCGACGCAGGCGTCGCCGACTGGCATGTCTGCGCCGTGGCGAGTGACTGCGTGCTCGCGCCGAACGACTGCTGCGGCTGGTGCGGCACCGGGCATCTCACCGACGTGGACGCGGTCAACGCCACCTACACGGCCGAGCACTCTACCGAGGTGTGCCCGCACCCGGAGACGACGCCGTGCCCGGCCTGCGCGGGCGGACCGCTCGATCCCCAGGTGGTCGCCGTCTGTGAGAGCGCCGCCTGCACGGCCCTCGACCTCGGCGCGATGGACATCACGGCCTGCACGGCGCCGCCCGACTGCGAGGTTCAGTACGCCAACTGCTGTGCGTGCGCCGGGACCGATGACGAGGTCGTCGCCGTGCGTACCGACGCGGGGCGTAGCGCGCTCGACGCCCTGTTCTGCGCGGGTGGGTTCTGCGCTCTCGACTGCGCGACGCGAACGCCGTCGGGCTGGACGGCGAGCTGCGACGCCGGGCACTGCCGCCCAGTCGCGCCCTGATCGGGAGCTGCAGCGGCGGCGTGAAGGAAGTGCTCGCGTTCGACGAGAGCCCGGCGGGGTGGCTCCGCCGTCACAGGCTTGGAGAAGAACGGACAGGGACACGAGCGCGAGCACGAAGAGTCGAAGCATCGCCGAGCATGACCAGTCGGACCGGGGTCAATCGCTGCGTCCGTCAGTTGAGGTCGCTCCCGATCACGAACCAGATCGTCCTCGGGGCCCCGCAGCTCTTGCAGCGCATGTCGAGCTTTCGCAGCGCGAGCCCGTCGACCACCTGCGCGGTGTGCTCGCCCACCTTCAGCTCGCCGTCGCACCTCGGGCAGCGCATCGACTCGGCGCGCAGCTCGATCACGGACGCGCTGTCCACACGGATCGGTCGTCCCGGAGCGCCGCCCGCCTCGAGCCGGCTCAGCTTCTCCTTCGCGTCGGCGAGCTTCAGCGCGTCGCGCGCGGCCTCTCTCCGATCAATGCGTCCTCGCTTCTTCATCGCGGCGTGAGCTCCTTGATCAGCTCGCTCGGGTCCGTGACCGGCAAGCCGCACGCCCGGTCCCGGCAGACGTAGGCGGTCGCGACGCCGTCCTTCATGCGGCGGCCTTCGAGGCGCGCGCGCACGCCGGCCTCCTCGCCGTCGGGATCGATGCGCGTCAGCACGCGGTTCGGCTGCCAGGCCGCGCGCGCCGCGCCGAGCAGCGCTTCGGTGTCCGGCGCGCCCTTCACACCGACGACGAGGATCTCCGTCGGCCCGCGGACGAGCCGGTCCATCGCACAGAGCGCGTGCGAGAGCCCGAGCGGGCTCTGGAGCGCAGGCGACACGTGCGAGCGAAGGATGCGCGTGCCGAGCGCCTCGAGCGCTTCGTCCCCGTCGTGTGCGGCGAGACGGAGCGCGACGTGCGCCATCGTCGCGACCGACGAAGGCACCGCGTGGTCGTACGCGTCGCTCGTGCGGGCGATGAGGTCCTTCGCGTCTGCGCGCGCGAAGAAGAACGCGCCCTTCGCCTCGTCCCAGAAGGCATCCTTCGCCGCGACCACGAGCGCGCGCGCGAAGACGAGCGCTTCGGGCGCGTCACAGGCCTCCGCCACGTCGAGCGCGGCGCTCGCCACGTCGGCGTAGTCCTCGAGGAAGCCGGGCGTCTTGGTCTCGCCGTCCTTCCGGATCCGGAACAGCGTGCCGCGCTTCCAGAGCCGCTTCTCGAGCGTCTCGAGCGTTCGACGCGCCAGCATGGAGAGCGCTGCGTCTCCGAGCGCGCCTCCAGCCTCTGCGAGCGCGCCGATCATCAGCCCGTTCCACGACGCGATGACCTTCTCGTCGCGGAAGGGTGGCTTCCTGCGACCGCGCGCGGCGAAGAGCTTCGCGCGGGCCTCTTCGATCCTCGCCGCCGTCGTTGGCTCGTCCTCGCCGATCTCCTTCGCGATCTCGGCGACCTTCGCCGCGACGGAGAGCACGCTGGCCCCGGTGTGCTCGAAGTTGCCCTCCTCGGTCACGCCGAAGCGCAGCGCCGCGACGCGCGCGAGGTCCTCGCCGAGCACGTCCTCGAGCTCGCTCCGCCGAAAGACGAAGAAGCGTCCTTCCACGCCCTCGGTGTCGGCGTCTTGCGTCGAGTAGAAGAGGCCCTCGAAGGAGCGCATCTCGCGCTCGAGGTAGGCGGCGATGCCGCGCACCGCCTCCGCATGGATCGCCTGCTTCGTCGCGCGGAACGCCTCGGCGTGCGCGCGCATCAGGAGCGCGTTGTCGTAGAGCATCTTCTCGAAGTGCGGGACGAGCCAGCGCTCGTCGGTCGAGTAGCGGTGGTAGCCCGAGCCGAGCTGATCCCAGATGCCGCCGGCGCGCATCGCGACGAGCGCCTGGTCGGCGCGCGCGAGCGAGGTTCGATCTCCGTCGTGCGCGGCGCGCATGAGCAGCTCGAGCGCCATCGTGTTGGGGAACTTCGGCCGCGTGCCGAAGCCTCCGTTCACGGGGTCGAAGCGCTTCGCCAGCAGGCTCGCAGCGCCGCGCGCGATGTCCTTCGGGATGTCGCCCTCGGTCGCGGCGGGGGCGGACACGCGCCGGATCTCGCTCGCGATGTCCTTCGCGCTCTCCTCCACGTCCGCGCGTCGCGTCGTGAAGGAGTCGTGCACCGCGTCGAGGACGGCCGGGAAGCTGGGCATGCCGTGCTTCTCGACGTCCGGGAAATAGGTGCCGCCGAAGAAGGGATTCAGCGAGGGCGTGAGGAACACCGTGAGCGGCCAGCCGCCGCTGCGCCCCATCATCTGGACGACGAGCTGGTAGATGTGATCGACGTCGGGGCGCTCTTCGCGGTCGACCTTCACGCTCACGAAGCGCGCGTTCATCGAGGCCGCGATCGTCTCGTCGTCGAAGCTCTCCTTCTCCATGACGTGGCACCAGTGGCAGGCGCTGTAGCCGATCGAGAGCAGGATCGGCTTGTCCTCGGCGCGCGCCTTGTCGAACGCTTCTTCACCCCACGGAAACCAGTCCACGGGGTTGTGCGCGTGCTGGCGCAGATACGGAGAGAGCTGTTCCGCGAGCCGGTTCATCTCCGCATCATCGGGCCCGGAACGGCGGATCGCCAGCCGGGACGATGGGCAGCGAGTTCGTCTATCCTTCCGGCCATGGCGCTCACAAGACGCAAGCTCCTCGTCGCGACCGCGGGCCTCGCGACCCTCTTCGTGGGCTGTGGCGACGACGTGGTCGAGCCGCCCGGCAACCTCGTCCCGCCTCCGCCTCCTCCGCCCGGCAACCTCGTCGCGCCTCCGCCTCCTCCGCCCGGCAACCTCGTCGCGCCTCCTCCGCCCGAGCCCGTCGCGCCGCCTCCGGTCGAGCCGGACGGACCGCAGCTACCCTCCTCGCCCGAAGCGCCGCCGCGGCCGCACGCTCCGCCGCCGTCGCCGCGCAGGCCGCCTCCGCCTCCGCCCGCGAACCTCATGCCGCCGCCCGGTAACCTCATGGCGCCTCCGCCTCCGCCTCCTCCGCCAGGAAAGAGCGGGGGCAAGCCGCGATGAAGGGCGAGCTCTTCGAGCTGGAGCTCCTCGGCGGAGGCTGGGAGCGGCGCTACCGAAAGCTGCGTCCCGAGGTGCTCGCGATGCCCTGGGGCACGCTCGACGTGCGCGGCTTGCCCGAAGATCTCGTGATCGCTGCGCGTCGCAGCTGGACCGGGGCTGCCTTCCAGGAGCACCGCACCGGAGCCGCGTGCGCCGAGACGCTGCGCTGCCTCATCGAAGCGCGCGCGCCGCTCGATCTCATCGCGGTCGCGAGCCGCTTCCCGCTCGACGAGATGGTCCACGTGGAGCTCTGCGCACGCCTCGCGATGGAGCTCGGTGGCGGAACCGAGATCATCCACGACCCGAGCAACATGATCGTGCACGCCGATCCCGCCCAGCCGCCGCTCATGCGAGCGGCCGAGCTCGTCGTCACGAACTTCTGCGTCGGCGAGGCGCTCTCGATCCCGATGCTGCGCGGCACGTGGCAGGCGACGGAGCACCCGCTGCCGAAGGCGGTGCTCGGGACGATCGTGAAGGACGAGGCGGCGCACGGCGTGTTCGGCTTCGCGTTCCTGGACTGGGCGGACGAGCAGCTCGACGGCGAGGACCGTGCCCACCTGGCCGACGTCGCGGACCGCGCGATCGAGGGTGTCCACATGCTCTGGCAGGACATCGAGCGAAGGCCGAAGGCACCCAGCGGCGCTGTGCACGCGCTCGGCTGGATGCAGACCGAGGCCTACCTCGAGCTCGCGCATCGCTCCTTGCGCAAGGTCGTGATCGATCCGCTCCTCGCGCGCGGCATCGAGGTCCGAGGCACCGAGGACCGTCCGCACCTCGTCGCGGCGTGAGCCCCGCAGGAGTGTCGTCGCGGGTGTGTGCTCGCGGCTTGTCTTGACGCATCTCTTCGCGTTCGCGAACCTGCCCCTTCAACCGCACTGAAGGAGACAGCGCCGGATGAAATTCGACCCAGGGGCAGCGACGAAACGACTCGATCAATTTTGGGGGCTACACGCCGAGTTCGGGCACGAGCACAACGCCACGAGGATCTATCTGAACGAGATCGTGAGCGACCGATACGTGCTCGTGAACGGGCTCCAGCTCATTCACGACGAGCTCCAGCTCGCCGGCATGCGCGAGGGGGAGGGGGACGTCATCGCGTGCGGGGCGGACCTCTCGCTCGCGAGCGTGATGACGACGCTCGCGCACACGAACTGCGGAGACCGCATCCATCAGGGCGAGTCGACGACGAGCTACGAGCAGATGGTGGCCTCGCGCTTCGCGTGCATGTCGGAGATCGGTGAGTACAAGCTCGAGGCCTTCTCGCCGACGGGCGGCGGAACGGACGACGGCCACACCTTCGCGCACGTGACGGTCGCGCACGCGATGGACGAGCCGCTCCGGCAGCGGCTCTACGAGGGCAACGCGGCCTCGTTCCTGCTCGTGAACCTCGATCTGAAGACGCACGTCGGACGCCTCGAGCACACCAACGGCAAGATCATGCTCGGCCGTACGCAGGAGTCGAAGTGGCGCGAGCCGCGAGCCGCCTGTGGGGCCATCGTCGGTACGCTCGCCCACTACAACGAGGGCAACGGAGTGCACCGGCGGATTCGCCAGGATCTCGGCGAGGCGAACTACGAGCTTCTCTCGAAGACCGGCGTGCGAGCGCGCGACGGCGTCGACATCAGCGCGGCCGTCGCGGCTGGGATCGTCGCGATCCAGGGCATGCTCAACACGGCCAAGGCGCTCGAGACCGAGCTCGACGAGCGCGGCATGGGCCACCTCACGGCGTCGACGACGGTGAACCGACCGCACCTCGACGACACCATCGTCTACTTCGCGCGTGCGACCGTCTTCGACGGCGAGGTCAAGGTGCAGGGCTTCGGCACCGATGCCTCGAAGTACTCGGGCCGCATCGTCGAGTACCACGGCGATCGTCGCCTCCTGCTCACGTACGCGGGCGTCGACGCGAACGAGCACCCCATCACGAGCTGGAAGTACGAGCCGCGCCACGGAACGGTCCTCCGCTCGCCGGACGACTGACCAGGACCGATGACCGTCGCCCTGCCCCAGGCCTCTTCTCTGGCCGTCCCGCGCATGGGGCTCGGCGACGTGTCGTCTCACCTGGTCGACTTCGCGATCACGACGTTCGACGTCGATCCAGCGGCGCTCGCGGCGAAGCTGCCGGAGGGAATCGAGCCGACGCTGGGCCGCATGGCGGACGGGCGTGAGCGCGCGTTCGTCTCGGCGGTCACGTTCCTCAACACCCACTTCTACGTGGCGTTCGCGCCCTTCGTGCGCCTCACGGCCGCGCAGACGAACTACCGCGCGTACGTTCGCCATCGCGGCGAGCGCGGCGCGTACTTCTTCGCGACGCACCTCGACTCGCCTTTCGTCTTCGTGCCGCGGCTCGTCTGGGGGATGCCGTGGTCGCGCTCGCGCGTCGTGCAGAGCGCCGCGTGGGAGGGCGGCTGCCAGAGCTACGCGTGGGACGGCACCGGCGAGAAGGTGGAGCGCCTCCGCGCGCGAGGCACGGGCGAGCCGATCGGCGTGCTGGACGGCTTCGAGGACGAGGCCACCTCACGGCTCGTGATGACGCACCCGGAGATCGGCTGGCTCACGCGCCGCGACGAAAAGCTCGCGACCTACTCCGTCTGGCACGCGCCGCTCGAGCTCGAGCGCTGCGAGATCGACGAGGCGCGCTTCGAGCGCTGGGAGGCGCTCGGCCTGGTCGAGAGGGGCCAGCGCCCGTGCTCGGTCCTGGTGCAGCGAACGACGCACTACCTGGTGCGCCTCCCGCCAAGACGCGTCCTCTGATCATCTTCAGCCGCACATCGCCGACGCCAGCGCGACCGCTGCACCGCGCGCCGCCGGATCGTCCCGAGGATCGCGCCGCGTGCTCGATCGATCACGGGCGGGGATCGGCGCTGCCCGACTCCGCGATTCCCGAGCGCGTGAGGCCGCCATGCTACGGGTGACGGCGATGCTCTCCCGAGGTGACCTGGTCGAGAGTCCACGGCAAGACGTAGAGTGAGGCTTCGCGCCTCCGGGCCGCGCGCTACCGAGCGAGCTCCCCCAGCGGCTCTCGACTCACGACCTCGTAGCGGTGTGCCGGGTCCACCGAGACGTACACGCGCGCAAAGCGGACGCGCACCGCGCCCTCGATCGCGCTCGCCAGGGCAGGTCGCGCCTCGACGCGTGAGAGGAAGAACGCGTCGGCGCGCGCTTCGTCGAAGCTGCCGTACACGCCGGCCACGCTCCACTCGAGCGCCCACTCACGCGGGCTCACGTCACGCCAGAGCGCGCGATCGAGCACGAGCGTGCTTCCGTCCGCTCGCTCGATCGCGATCTCGAGCGCCGGCATTCGGTCCGCCGGCATCCACTCGAACGTTGGAAAGCAGGCGAACGGATAGCCGTTCGTGATCCCGAGCGCGCCGAAGCCGACGATCCCGGCGAGCAGCGCGCCGCCGACGCTCGCGACGGGGATGGTGCTGCGCTCGATCGAGCTCACGATCTTCGGCAGCGATCGGAACCGCAGCCAGAGCGCCTCCCACGGGACGAACACGCCGTAGGTCACCCAGAGCACGGTGAAGCGGACCCCCATGAAGTAGTCGGTCGACTGGTGAAAGAGCAGCGCGGCGACCACGGCGAGCGCGCGCGTCCGCCGATGAAACACGAGCGGCAAGAACGTGAGCTCGAAGAGGATCGTCGCGCCCGCGAGCGCGTGGAGGACCCACGGATAGCGATCGATCCGGAGGCTCGGCTGGGTCGCGGGATCCTGCGCCCACTTCCACCAGATCTGATTTCGGAGGTTGTCGCTCGTCACCCACGCCAGGCCCGCCGAGAGCAGCTTGTGGACGCCGGGGAAGAAGAACACGCAGCCGATGAACAGCCACGCGAGCCGGATCGCGGCGCCGTGCGCTCGGCCGTGCGTTGGGAGCGGGCGACCGCGTCTTCGCGCGAGCCACGCGTCGATGGAGAGCGCGTCGCCGCACGGGCTCGCGGCGAGCAGCACCGCGAACCAGAGCAGGTGGTGATCGTGGAAGACCGCGCCCGTGAGCTGCGGCGCGAGCATCACGTAGCTCGCCGCGACAGACGCGACGATCAAGCTCGTCCGCGAGAAGAGCCCGAGCGCGCCGGTCACGCAGGCGGCCCAGAGG
This sequence comes from Polyangiales bacterium, assembly GCA_038252025.1. Classification (GTDB taxonomy): domain Bacteria; phylum Myxococcota_A; class Polyangia; order Polyangiales; family Sandaracinaceae; genus JBBSAT01. The sequence continues at coordinate 9,215 of JBBSAT010000252.1, forward strand.
ATCCACCTCGCCGTGCGGACCAGTGCCGGCGTGATCGCGAGCATCGGCACGAGCCAGCCGACGCCCGTGGGCGCCACGCGCGCTTCCGGAGGCAGCAGGGCGATCGTGTCCGAGAGCGCGACGCTCTCGTTCCACGCGAGGAAGATCGCGATGGTGATGCGGAAGACGGCGAGGTCGAGCGCGGAGCCGACGGGCGCGAAGAGATCTCGAAGAGCGCCCCGGATCACTCCGGCAAGGCGCAGTCGCGGCCGCGGTTCTGCTCCTCGAGATAGGCCTGGAGCGGCTGGTAGTAGTCGAGCATCGGCTGCGCGGTCAGATCGCTGCCCGTGTGCTCGCGCAGCACCTCGCGCCAGTCGCGCGTCGAGCCGGGGCGCTGGATCTCGCGGAGGAAGTCACCGACCTCCGTGTGCCCGTAGTAGTTACACGAGCGCGGCTCCTGGTGGAGGATCTCGCGGCAGATGTGATCGTGCAGCTGGTAGACGAGCACCGCCGCGAGCGCGTAGTCGTAGTAGCCGGCCGGGTCGTCGTTGATGTGCGTCTTCGTGCAGGCGTCGCAGCCCGTGCTCGGCCGATCGCTCGGCGGCGCGATACCCTGGTAGTGCGCGACGTACTGCCACCAGCGCGCGTTGAACTGGTCCGGCGGGAGGTCTCCCGCGTAGAGGTCGCGCTCGAAGTGGCTCATCACGCCGGCCGACCACGGAAGGAACGTGATCGGGCCCGTCAGCGCGGAGTCGAGCAGCCACTGCATCTGGTCGAGCTGCTGGCCCTCGGGAAGAAGCCCGATCTCGCGCAGGTAGGGCTCTTGCGATGCGGCGAGCAGGATGAGATCGCCCATGCCTTCGTGATAGCTGCGGTTCGCGCCCTCGCGCAGCAGGAACGGGATCTCCGGCCGCGAGTAGCTCATGTAGTAGTAGATGTGGCCGAGCTCGTGGTGCGTGGTGGTGAACCACTCCCAGTTCGGCTCGACGCTCATCAGCGAGCGCACGTCGGACTGAAGGTCCATGTGCCACGCGCTCGCGTGCGCGTTCTTGAGGCGCGTCTCACCTTCCGGCACCGGGTAGAGATCGCTGCGCTCCCAGAAGCTCTGCGGCAGCTGGTCGTAGCCGAGGCTCACGTAGAAGCGCTCCGCCTGCTGGACGACCCACTCGGCGTCGTGCCCGGTGATGAACGCGTCCATGTCCACGCCCTCGACCAGCCCCGGCCAGCTCTGACCCCAGCGGTTCCCGATCCAGTGGGCCGGGATGAGCGTCGGCGGCTCGGCGACGCCGTAGCGCTCGGCGAGCTGGTAGCGCGTCCAGCACTGCAGCTGCGTGAAGAGCGGCCGCGTCTCGACGACGAGGCGATCGAGCAGCTCGATCATCTCCTCGGTGCTCATGCCGTAGTTCGAGACCATGTACGTGAAGTAGTCGGAGTGGCCCATCGCCTGCGCGACGCCGTTGCGCAGACCGCGAAGCTCGATGAGCCCGTCGCGCAGCGTGCCGCCGACCTCCTTGCTAGCGTCCCACGCGCGCAGGCGCTCGCCGAGATCGGTCGAGCTCATGAGGATCCCGTCGAGGTCGTTCGTGATGACGGGCTGCGTGCACGTCCCCGCCTCGTCGTGCGCGAGGCAGAACTGGAAGCCGTCGAGCCGCGCGCTCTGCTCGGCCTCGGCGGTCACGCGCCGCGCCGCGATGTCCGGCACGGTCTGAGGCGCCTGCGCCGCGAGCGTGATGACGGCGTCGAGCTGTCGCCGCGTGATGTCGTCGAGCTCGCTCTGGTGCTCCAGCAAGAGGCGCGCACGCTCGATCACCGCGACGGAGCCCGTGAACTCGGCGAACGTCTGATCGACGCGCGCGCGATCGGCGGTGTGCGCGTCCGAGACGTCGGTCGACGCGATCCACGCGGTGCCCGCGCTCGCCGTGTAGAGGCGGACCATCTCCGGGTCGTACCAGCGGAGGAACGCGGTGGCCTCGTCCTGCCAGACGGTGCTCGCGGCGTTGACCGCGGGCAGTGTCGACGCGTACCCGCCCGAGCGCGCGCCGCCGCAGGCGACCAGCGCCACGGTGACGTAGAGGAACAGACCGAGCTTCGTGAAGATGTGCGAACGCATGGAGCGCACCCTTGCACGCTCCCCCGCGGCTCATCAAGAGAGGCCGGGCTGCCGCGCGCGCCCAGGAGAGGACCATTCATGACCAGGCACGTGCTCGACGAGTCGAAGATCCACCCGGCCGTTCGTCAGAAGATCTCGAACAGCCACCGCGACTTCGTGGACGAGGTCCTCGCGGCCATCGCGAAGCACGAGGTCGTCGTGCTCGGGATGGCGCAGAACCCGAACCCCTCGCGCGCGATGCGGACGCTGAAGCAGAAGGGCCACGCGCCTCACTACATCGGGCATGGAAGCTACTTCTCGGGCTGGCGCCGCCGCAACGCGCTGAAGATGTGGACGGGCTGGCCGACGTTCTCGATGGTGTTCGTCAAGGGCACCTTGGTCGGCGGCGCGGACGACCTCGAGGCGCTCGCGGCCTCGGGCGAGCTCGACAAGATGATCGCCGCGCCGCGCGCGTGAGCTCGTGGACGGGGCCAGACACGTCGCGCTCGGACCGGGGCTGAGGCTCGTGCAGCTGCGCGTGGCGCCGGCGGACGTCGTAGTGCTGCGGGGGATCCTCGCCGGCTACGACGGGCTCGCGAGCGTGCACGGCGACGAGACGGGCATCGTCGCCTTGCTCGCCACCGACGGCACGATCGACGAGCTCGACGAGATCGTCCTCGACCTCGCGCCGGGTTTCGA
>JBBSAT010000253.1:0-11970 GCA_038252025.1 Polyangiales bacterium
CTCGGCGTGGAGCCCACCGCGAGCGAAGACGACCTCAAGCGCGCGTTCCGCAAGTTCGCCCTTCGCTACCATCCGGACCGCTACGCAGGAGCCCCGACGGAGAAGGTCGAGCGCGCGACGCGGATCTACCGGCGCGGGAGCGAGGCCATCGAGGTGCTCTCCGACCCGGCGCACCGGCGCGCCTACGATGCGGGGCTGGCGAAAGGGGAGACCCGGCTCACCGCCGAGCCGCGGAGCCCCAAGAGAGCAGCGCACACGGCCAGCCCGAGAGACGAGCCTCCCGGCGGCAGCCCCGGCCCGAAGCCACAGTCGCCGCCCAGCGGCGTCATCCGCTCACCGACCGCGCGCGCCTTCTACGCCAAGGCGCTCGAGGCTGCGAAGGCGGGGGACCATCGCGCCGCGTATCGAGCCATCAAGAGCGCGATGGAGCACGACCCCGACAACCCGCTCCTCGAGACGGCCCTCGCGCGCGTCACCCAGGCGATCCGCTGAGCGCGCGCCTCACGCCTCGCGGAGAAGGACGTCGCAGTAGTATCGGAGCCTCTTCACGACGGCGCCGTGCGGCCGCGTGTGGATGTCCTTCTTCAGCGCGAGCATGACCTTCCGCTGAAGGGTGTACGCGTTGAGGACGGGCTTCGGCGGCGGAGCGCCACCGACCTTCTCCAGCGCGTCGAAGATCTTCGCGCGCGGCCAGCCCCACTGCTCGAGATCGGCGTCGTCGACGCCACGGAGCATTCGTTCCGCCAGCGCACGCTTGCCGTCGTCTCGCTTCAGCTCCGCCGCCCACTTGTGGAGCGAGTCGGTGACCGGGCGACTGTGCTGGCTGACGGTGATCGGATCGCCCGGGCCCTTCTTCGCGGTGAAGCGCTCGCCGTAATTGACGGCCTCGGGCTCGTTCTCGACGTCCATGTAAGCGAAGACTCGCTCGAGGTGCTGTTCGGGCTTCTCGACCATGGCTTCGTACTGCACGTGACAGAGGGGGACCGGCCGGTCTCGAAGCATCTTCGCGATCGCGGGTACGTAACGCTCGACGAGCGGATTGAACTCGTGCGCCTTCTTCCAGTCACCGTCGAAGAAGCTGTTCGCGAAGCTCGAGAAGATCGCGAGCGGATGGCGCGTGAGCACGACGTACTTCGCGTCGGGATAGAGCTTCGTGAGAAACGGAAGGACCAGCGCGTACGCCGGCGTCTTGTCCATGAAGTAGCGCTTCTTCGTCGGCTCGAGCATCCGCAGGTACATCGTGTCGGTGTAGGCGCGGAGCGCGTCGAGGTAGTCGTCCTCTTGCCTCGGCAGCGAGCTCACGAAGAGCTTGATCGCCTCCGCCGAGTTGATGTGGTCGAAGGGCGCCTTCTGCACCGTGTCGTAGAAGCCGAGGTACGCGAGCGGTGTGATGAGGTGCGGCTCGGGGTGCGTGAACACCGCCGAGTGCGAGCCGATCATCCGCTGCACCAGCGTCGAGCCGCTGCGGGGCGGCGAGACGACGAACACCATCCGCTCTCCACTCATGCGGACGTTCGTGGCTGAACCGCCGAATCATGTCAAATTCCAGGGGTTTTCCGGGCGCATCGACCGTGACGCGCCCAGGGGCGCGTGCTAGACGCGCGCCTCGCCCGAGAAGGAGTCACGACATGGTTCAGCTCGACGTCATCCAGCCCGGTGAAGCGGATCCGCGCCCGGCGCGCCCGGCGGTCGACCCGACGACGCTGCAGCACCGTGACCTGCTCGAAGGCGACTTTTGGCGGCGAATCCCCGCCTACGCCAACGTGAGCGAGGCCGACTTCCTCGACCACAAGTGGCAGATGAAGCAGACGATCACCCGCGTGGACAAGCTCCTCGCTGCGCTGCAGGGGCTCGTCGCACCCAGCTTCATCGAGGACGCTCGGAAGGGCTTCGCGAGCGCGCCGATGGCGGTCCGCATCTCGCCGTACCTGCTCTCGCTGATCGACTGGACGACGCCGAACGAGGACCCACTGCGGCGTCAGTTCATCCCGCTCGGGTCGAGCACGCTCCCGGATCACCCGAAGCTCCGCTTCGACTCGCTCAACGAACAGGGGGACGCGCCCGTCCCAGGGCTCACGCATCGCTATCCCGACAAGGCCCTGTTCCTCGCGCTGGACACCTGCCCGGTCTACTGCCGCTTCTGTACGCGCAGCTACGCCGTCGGTCCCGAGGTCGACCAGGCCGAGCTCGAGAAGGTCTCGCTCAAGGCCAACAAGGAGCGTTGGGAGGACATCTTCTCGTACGTCGCCTCGCGGCCCGAGCTCGAGGACATCGTCATCTCGGGCGGCGACTCCTACAACCTCCGCGAGGATCAGATCCGCGAGATCGGGAACCGCCTGCTCGACATCCCCAACGTGCGCCGCATGCGCTTCGCGACGAAGGGCCCTGCGGTGATGCCGCAGAAGATCCTGACGGACGAAGGATGGTTCCGCGCCCTCGTCGACGTCGTGCATCGCGGGCGGAAGATGGCGAAGGAGGTCGTCCTCCACACGCACTTCAACCATCCGAACGAGATCACCGAGATCACCCAGCGGGCGATGAATCGCCTCCATGCGGAGGGCGTGGTCGTGCGCAACCAGTCGGTGCTGCAGCGCGGCGTGAACGACAGCGTCGAGGCGATGCAGCTCCTCGTGAAGCGGCTCGCTCACGTCAACGTTCAGCCCTACTACGTCTACGTCCACGACCTCGTGAAGGGCGTGGAAGAGCTCCGCACGACGGTCGACACCGCCGTCATGCTCGAGAAAGCCGTGCGCGGCACCGTCGCAGGCTTCAACACGCCGACGTTCGTCGTCGACGCGCCTGGCGGCGGCGGAAAGCGCGTCGTGCACAGCTACGAGCACTACGATCGCACCACCGGCATCAGCGTCTACACCGCCCCGTCGGTGAAGCCGGGCCAGTTCTTCCTCTACTTCGATCCGATCCATCTGCTGCCCGAAGCGGGGCGCCGTCGATGGGCGGACGAGTCCGAGCACGCGAGGATGGTCGACGAGGCGCTCGCGGCAGCCAAGGCCGGTCCGCGCTGAACGTCAGGCGCGGGAGAGGACGTCGCTCCTGCGAATGCCACCGCCGGGACGGTCGAACCAGGACTCGTCGAGCGCGGCCTCGGGGTCTCGCGGCGGAACCGTCTTGGATCGCGTCTCGGTGACGATGGGGAGATCGAACCATGAATCCTCGAGCTCGTCGCGCCCTTCCCCGGAGGGACGCGCCGAACGCAGTGTCGCGTTGGTCATGCGAGATGGTTGCGAAACAGCGACTCCGCGTTCAGCGACCCAGCGCTCCGCGTTCAGCGACCCAGCGCTCCGCGTTCAGCGCTCCGCGTTCAGCGACCCCGTGGCCGAACACGCGCGACCACCACCTGCGACTCGCAGTCCAGGTGGAGCGGGCCGCGGTCGAAGTCGCCCCAGCGGTGCTCGATCGCGAGCCCGTTGTAGTGAAGCAGCGCTTCGAGCTCCTGCGGGAAGAACTGGCGGTGCGAGAGAGGCCGCACGAACGCGTTGTCAGTCCGCCCGAGCTCCGAGAAGGCGCTCGTCACGAGCTGCACCTGCCGGCTCGCGTCGTACTCGAACGCCTCCGAGTACGCGTATCGCTTTCCATCGGACGGATCACGCACCGGCCGCGCCTTGTAGAAGCGATCCGGGTCGCGGACGAACGCGCGGACGTCGGGCATGGACACGTCGAACACGAGCCGCCCACGCGGCGCAAGGTGGACGACACACGTACGGAGCGCGCGCTCGATGTCGCTGCGCTCGTACAGATGCATGAACACGTTGAACGGCGCGATGACGAGCGGAAAGCGTTGGCCGACGCGAACGGAGCGCATGTCTCCGCGCTTGAGCGTGATGCGCGCTCGCACCGCACGAGACTCCTTTTCGAGTCGCTCTCGCATCCGATCGAGCATCGAGTCCATGCGGTCGACGCCGACCACCTCACGACCGTCCTTTGCCAGCGCGAGCGCGACCCGCCCCGTCCCGACGCCCAGCTCGAGCACGCGCGCCGCCCGCAGCTCTCGAGCGATCTCCACGTAGAAGCGCTGATCGTGTCGACGCGAGCGGTAGGTGTGATCGTAGTGGGCACCGTCGACGTAGTGACCGTCGTTCCCGGCATCGATCACGGCGCGAGTGAGGCTCACAGCTCCGACCCTTCCAGCATTCGCGGCACCGCGGTGAGGACTCGCCCGTTCTCCATGCGCTCGACCCGAAAGAGCGTCCCTTCCGGCCGGACGACCCAGCCAACCTCGCGCCGGTAGGGCGCCCCCATGAATTGGTACGACGCGACGCCATGGAGATAGAGCCCGCCGATGTCGTCGAGCCGCTCGCTGCCGGTGAAGTCCACCTCGAGCGGTGCGCTCGACAGGCGCTCCCAGACCTCGCGCGCCATCACGCGGTCCTCATGCTCGACCTCGAGATCCATCGCCTGCTTCTGCAACGCCGCGGAGTGGGCGTCCCCGATCGAGATCGACGCAGCCTGGTCCCACGAACGGCGCCGCCATGCGTCCAGGTACGAGGTCGCGACTCGCTCGGGCGTACGGTCGTCGATGGTGAGCGCCGCGTACTCTTGCTGCGCGCGCTCCTCGAGGGCGACCTCGGCGGGCGTGTCGATCGCCCAGAACGCCGCGAGCCCGATCGCCACCATACCGCTCGACGCGGCCAGGACGAGCGGAGCGGGCATCGTCTTCTTCCGTGCCATCAGTTCTTCCTCTGGACGAGGTGTCGCACGACCGCCGCGAATCCGCGTCCCCGATCCTCCGATGCCACGAACCGGGGCGGCGAGGGAAGTCGATGCAGATGGGCCGCGACGTTCGCGACACCGACCGAACGGCCGAAGAACGCGAACGCCGCAGCGTCGTTCCCCGAGTCGCCCACGAACACGAAGCGCTCCCGGAGCGCGACCGCATCGATCCCCAGCGCTTGCTGCGCCGCGCGAACCACGCCGGTGGCCTTGTCCCAGGATCCGGGCACCGCGTGGGCGTGCACGCTCGAGACCGTCGCGCGGGCGCCGGCACGCTCGATGATCTCGACGAGCTCCGCGACGACGGCAGGAGCCAGGCGCTCCTCCTCGCCGACATCGAAGGCGAGATCGCATCTGCGTGCGGCGCAATCGCCTGCGCGTCGCACCTGGGGCAGCTTCCGCGCGACCTCGGCCTCGATGGCCTCCAAGAGCAGCCGCTGCCTCCGGCGAACATCTTCCTCATCGAAGTAGCCGACGTGGACGCTGGCGCCCTCTCGGGCCGCCCACCCAGCACCATTCTCTCCGACCGCGAGATCGACGGGCCACGTCGCGGCGAACACATCGGTCCAACCGAGCGGCCTGCCTGTGACCGCGATCGCGCGCAGACCGCGATCGCGAAGATCCCAGAGCGCCGCGAACGCCTCACGCTCGAGGATCCCGTCCCGGGTCACGGTATCGTCGACGTCGAAGACGACCCCGTCGACCACATCGACATCGAGCTCGGAGAGGGGCCGCATCACGGTACGCGGAACAGGTAGCTCTTGAGGTAGCGACCCTCCGGAAACGCTGCGGGCGTGGGATGGTCCATCCCCTGTTGACCGGCGTGAAGGAGCACGAGGTCGCGACCAGCGTCCCTGCCTGCGAGCGTCACCGTCCGCGTGAAGTCCTCGGGCTGCATGGCGGCCGAGCACGAGCACGTCATCAGGTAGCCGCCCGGCGAGACGAGGCGCACGGCCTCCGCGTTCAGCTTCCGATAGGCACCGCGCGCGCGGTCCAGATGCTTGGCGCTCGGGGCGAGCTTGGGAGGATCGAGCACGACCAGGTCGAACTTCTCGTGCTTTCGGTTGAGCCGCTCCATCTCGTCGCGCGCGTCGGCCCGCTCGAAGGTGATGCGGCCCGCCAGTCCGTGTCGATGCGCCATGCGCGCGCCGTTCGCGACGGCGGGCGCCGAGCTGTCGACGGCGACCACGCTGCTCGCTCCACCGCGGCCGGCCGAGAGCGCGAAGGCGCCGATGAACGAATAGAGATCGAGCACCCGCAGCCCGCTCGAGATCGACTCGACGATCGCCCGGTTGTCCCGCTGGTCGAAGTAAAACCCGGTCTTCTGCGTGATGTCCGTGCTCACCTCGAACGCGAAGCCTCGCTCGCGAAACTCGATCGCCGCCACCTCCGGCCCGCGCGCGACTCTCGTCTCCGCGGCGAACCCCTCCTTCATGGCTGCTTTCTCGTTCGCGATCTCGATCACCGTCTGGACGCCGGACACGCGCGCTACGTGCGCGAAGACATCGTCCTCGCGTAGCTTCATTCCGATCGTGAGCAGCTGGACGCTCGCGACGTTCCCGAGCACGTCGACGATGAGCCCGGGGAGCCCATCGCCCTCCGCGTGCACGAGGCGATAGCCAGTCGTCTCGGGGGACGGCAGCCCTACCCGTCGGCGAAGCGCCTGCGCCTGTTCGATGCGCCGCCCGATCGACGGGCCGTCGAGCGGGTCGCTCCGATCGCGCGTCGCGATCCGGACGGGTATCGCGGAACGCGGCGACCAATACCCGCGCCCGTGGTGGCGCCCGTCCGCATCGAGCACGTCCACGACGTCGCCCGGGGCGGGTGCGCCCTCGACGCTCGCCACGGCCTGCGCGAAGACCCAAGGGTGGCCTGCCCAAACAGGCTGAACGCGCCCGCGCGCGAGGGTCACCGTGGCCACGGCGGGACTCTACCGCGGCGTCTGTGCCTTGCCCGTACGAATACGGGCCGGTAGTGTTGCGTCTGATTCGATGCGCCGTTTGCGCGCCGATCGTCGGAAGAAAAGAAGGAGGCTCGTCGTGCCAAATCTCGGAATGGGCGAGCTGCTCGTCATCCTCTGCATCGTCCTGCTCGTCTTCGGCGCGAGCCGCTTGCCCCAGCTCGGCGAGAGCCTCGGCAAGGCCGTCCGTGGTCTCAAGCGCGGCCTGAACACCGACGACGACATCGAGATCTCGCCGTCGGAGAAGCAGGTCGGCCCGAAGTCCAGCGCCGAAGAGCTCCGGACTGCGGCGCGAGACGGCGTGACCGAGGCGGAGGTCGTCGAGCGCAAGAGCTGACCCTGGTCAGTGCAGCGTGTGAGGGCCTCGCCCTGCGATGTCGCGCAGGACGGGCGCGAGCTCGGGCGACCTCGCGATCTCGGTGAGATCGGAGCTCGTCATCAGCGGAACGAGCGGCATTACGACTTCGAGCGGTGCGTACGGGTTCTTCAACACCGCGAGTCGAACTCTGTAGCGCACGATCCAGCGCACGGAAGCGGCAACCTCGCGCAGCACGTCCGCGTGCACCGGCCTGCGAGCGGCGAACCGAACGACGTCTTCCTCGGTCAGCGCGGGGTTGCTCAAGAGAATCCGGATCACGTCCGGATGTGGATCACGCAGCACCCGGGCGAGAAGCTGTCGGTCGCGACCCCGGGCGAGAGATTTCCGCTCACCGAGCGCCAGCGGGCGGCCGCGGCCGAAGTCCGGCACACGGTCGAGCTCATCGTGCCCTGCCGCTCGTGCGGCCCCGTGCCGCCCGAGGAGAACCTCCACCTCGAGAAAGCCGCTCGCGCCCGCCACTGTGGCGAGTCGATCTCGGAGCGAGCCCATCTCGATCGGTGCCAGCACGGCCCCGATGACCAGCAGGAGCCCCTGCGCCTCATCGGAGCGCGCGCCGACGTCGGCCAGCACGACGCTCAACGCAGCCGCGGCGAGATCCGCGTCGACGTCGACGAGGTACGCCAGCTCGGAACGCAGATAGCCGGCCGCGAGCGCGGGATCCCGCGCCGCAGACACCACCCGGCTCCAGCGCCGTGCGAGGACCACGCCGTCCACGTGGTGAGTATGTGGGAAGCCGCGTCGCGAACGGAAGCGTGCTCTTGACGCAGCGCGTCGCTTCTGGCACTGCCGATTGGAAGAGGGTGCAGTGACCGCGTCGTCCCAGCCGGACAAGATCCCACCTGAAAAGGACGCCGGACGAGCCGCCCGCGTCATCAAGCGCTACGCGAATCGCAAGCTCTACGACACGCAGGACAGCCGCTACGTCACGTTGCTGCAGATCGCGGACTTCGTGCGCGGCGGCGAGGACGTGTCGATCATCGACAACACGACGAAGGAAGACCTGACGAACGTCACGCTCGCCCAGATCGTGTACGAAAAGGAGCAGAAGACGGGCGAAGAGGCCCGCAAGACCTCGCCGACGGTCTCGACGCTGAGAGGTCTCATCCAACACAGCGGTGAGCGGCTGATGAGCACCCTCCGCGAGGGGCCCGTCGGGAAGCTGATCGCCCGCCGCGACGAAGAAGCTGCCGTCGAGGTCGAGCCCGCGGTGCAGCAAGAGCCCTCCCCGGCTTCGAAGGGCGATCGCCGCTTGTTGATGAGCCCCAAGGAGGCCTTCGACGAGCTTCAGCGCCTCGCGGACGACCGAATCCGTAGCGTTCTCGGCGTTGCGATCTCGCACGTTCGAGACCTCCAGAGCGAAGTGAAGCGGCTCCAGGCCCGGATCGAGGAGCTCGAGCACAAGCTCATCGCCGCTCAGCGACGTCGCGACGCCGACACCACGGAAGAGAGTTCCGACGTGGCGGCGAAGCCTTCGGAGACGTCCGCGAAATAGGACTGTGGTGGGCGTCAGCGTGCTGCTTACCGATTGGGCACGCTTGGAATGACGCCGCCGCACCCTGGGTTCAGGGATGCGCCCCGGCAACCGCTGGGTCTCGGTTTTCTCGTCGCGCTACGGCGGCGGAATGACCCCAGAAAGACGCGATGGCCCTCGACGACACGCCCACTGATTCGGAGCGAGCGACCCTCGAACAAGCCGAGTTTGCGCGCCTCGCCCTCGAGCACCTCGATTCGATGTACGGCGCCGCGATGCGCCTCACGCGGGCGCCGGCGGATGCAGACGACCTCGTGCAGGACGCCTTTCTCAAGGCCTACCGTTTCTACGACCGCTTCGAGCCCGGCACCAACCTTCGCGCCTGGTTGCTGCGCATCCTGACGAACACGTTCATCAACAAGTACCGACGCAACGTCCGGGAGCGAAAGGTCCTCGACGGCGAGGATGCCGAGCCCGTCGGCGACGGCGTGATGAGCCGGGCCGCGATGCGTGCGCTCACGGAGCCCGAAAACGACGCGATGCGCTCCATCGTGTCTCAAGAGATCGAGAAGGCACTGAACGAGCTCTCGGACGAGCATCGACTGATGATCGTGTTGGCAGACGTCGAAGAGCTCTCTTACAAGGAGATCGCAGACATCGTCGGCTGCCCGATCGGGACCGTGATGTCGCGTCTTCACCGTGCGCGGAAGCAGATGCAGGGAAGGCTAGTGGAGCAGGCCGTCGAGATGGGAATCGTCGACATCGCGCGCCTCGCGCCAGACGCTCGGGAGGAGCCGGTCTCGCTCGATGCTTATCGTCGCGCGCGCGGGGCGGCTGGATGACTTCCTGCCGCGTCGTCCGCAAGCACGTCGATGCGCTCGTGGACGGCGAGCTGGATAGCACTGCCCAGATCGACTTCGAAACGCATCTCTCGGGCTGCGTGATCTGTAGGGAGCATGCCGACTTCTCGCGCTCGATGAAGGTCGCGAACAAGACGGCGCTCGCGGGGGTTCAGGCGCCCCCACACCTTCGGTTGCGTCTTCTCACGGCGCTCGACAGTGCTCCGGGCCCGGTGGCGCGCCCGGCAGCGCCCGCGCCGCCACCGGCGCGTCCGGAGTCGCGCCTCGCGCGGTATGCGCTGCCCGCCGCCGCCGCGGCCGTCGTGGCGCTCGCGTTCGCGGCCCAGACGGACGAAACGGCCGACGACGCGATGGCAGCCGCCGCCATCCCCGTGTTCGAGGACGTCGTGCGTCGGCACTCGAGCGACCACCCGCCGGAGGTGCATGGGTCGGCGTTCCAGATGTCGCGCTGGTTCCAGCGCAAGCTCGAGTTCCCCGCTCGGGCGATGGAGTTCGCACGACCCGACGTGCAGCTGGTGGGAGCACGCCTCTCGAACGTCCGCGAGCAGGACGCCGCAGCGTTCTACTATCAAGTGCACGGACACCGGGTGACCGTGATCGTGTTCGAGCCGCCGCCCGACACTCTCCGAGGCGCGAGGCGTGTCGAGGTGGATGGACACGAGCTCTTCTACCGGACGGTGCACGGCTACACCGTGCCGATGGTCCAGGTCGACGGGCTGACGTACGCCTTCACGGGCGATCTCGACTCGCAGTCGATGATCCAGCTCGCAGCGTCGGCGCACGTCGGTCGCTGACACGGGCGGCAAGCGCTTCCAGCCCACTTTCGCCGGTCCTGCGAACCGCCGTAGCGGTTGGCCGTGGTAGGGTCGAGCCGTCGATGGGCGCCGCTGCCGACGAGGATGTGCCGACGCGCTTCGGGCGATACGAGGTGATCACGAAGGTGGCCTCGGGCGGAATGGCCGAGGTGTACGCCGGGCGCATCATCGGCGAGAGCGGGTTTGCAAAGCTCGTCGCCATCAAAGCGATGCGTGCGGAGCTGGTAGACGAAGAACGCTACGTCTCGATGTTCCTCGATGAAGCGCGCGTTGCTGCGCACATCTCGAGCCCACACGTCGTGAGCATCCTCGACCTCGGCCGCGACGATCGGGGTCTGCCGTACCTGGCGATGGAGCTGATCGTCGGAGCGAGCCTCTCGCAGCTCGGGCGCGCCACTCCGGGGCCTTGGCCGATCGGGCTCGCCGTCGAGCTCATCGCCCAGGCCGCGAACGGGCTGCACGATGCACACGACGCCCGGGACTCACAGGGAACGCCGCTGGAGATCGTGCACCGAGACGTCTCCCCGCAAAACATCCTCGTCGGAATGGACGGACGCGCGCGGATCACCGACTTCGGAGTCGCTCGCGCCGTGATGCGCATCACCAAGACGCGCACAGGCGAAGTGAAGGGCAAGGTTCGCTACTTCTCGCCCGAGCAAGCCATCGGGAACACTGCGGATCGACGCTCGGACGTTTTCTCGCTAGGAATCGTGGCCTGGGAGCTCCTGACGGGCCTGCAGCTCTTCCGCGGCCGTTCGTTGCTCGACGTCCATCAGTCCGTCTTGTCGCAAGAGATTGCGCCTCCCGAACTGCATCGGCCCGAGTTGCCCGCAGCCATCGGCGCCGTGATCCTCCGAGCGCTCGCCCGTAAGCCGGAGAATCGCTTCGCCACGGCTGATGCGTTCGCACGGGATCTCCGCAAAGCCGCCGCGCTCTCCGATGTGGATCTCGCAGGCACCTCGGAAATCGTCAGGTTCGTCGAACAGCGCGCGGCGAAGACAGTCGACCGTCTGACGCGATCCATCCGGGAATCGGCCACGCCCGCCGGCCACGGCCTCGACGAAGAGATCGAGATCGAAGAAGAGCCCACGACGCTCGACCTCATTCCGAAACCGAGCGCACCCGCGACAGGCGATGTATCGCCCGCGGCGCGACCGACCGCGATCGAGCGCCTTCCGCGTTCGGCCGCCGAAGCCCCGCCTGCGTGGCGCAGATGGTGGCACGCGTTCTTGAGGTGGCTCGGCCTCCGCTAGACGGAGGCTGCGAACAGAGCGTCAGATCAAGAGGCTATCGCATCCGAACTGCACGTCCAGGCCGCTCTCGGTCCCGACGACGCGCTCTTGGGCATCGGTGCACGACGTGGGACAGAGATGGATCATGGTCGGAGCGAGCGGGTCGTCGTAGAACCAACCGCCACGTGTCGGATCGCAGTGCGCCTCGTCAGCGACACGGCCGAGGTAGTCCGACGTGTCACCGACTCGCACCACCACGTTCACACGCGCCGGGTTGAGCGTCATGCCGGTGGGAGGCGGCGGGATGGTGACGTCGCACGCGATGCGCGACGAGTGAACCACGCCGGTTGCGATCGCGTCGAAGAACGGAACCCAGGCCGCCGGGCCATCGCAGATCTGTGCGCGAACGCCGCCCGTTCGGCGGACGAGCTCGGTGTACGTGGTGCCCGAATTCGACGGAGTCGATCCGTCCGGGTAAGTGCACGTCGCCTCGATGTCCGTGTCGGAGCCCCATCCGTACATCGC